>DASWWQ010000272.1:0-2416 GCA_036405935.1 Flavobacteriales bacterium | reverse complement strand
ACACCAGCACGCCCGATCCTTCCGTGCCGATGTAGGTGTTGCCCGCATCGTCCCAGGTGAAGGCCGTGGGGGTGATCCCTTGGGCGAGCTGCACGGCTTCGGCCTTGTTCCCGACGATGCGTGCTGCACCCTTGTTGGCACAGCCCACCCAAAGCCTACCCTTCCGATCCCTGCCCAAGGCGGTGATGTTATTGGCCGGAAGCCCGTTGTCCACATTGAAGAAATCCGGCGTGCCGCCCGGACGGGACCGGATGAGCCCATTGATGGTACCCACCCAGATGTTCCCTTCCGCATCCGTTTCCAAGGCCGTTACGCGGTTGTCCGGGATGTTGCCGGACATCTCCGGTGCATAACGCGGTACGAAGTTCACCGGATCCATCTGGAAGAGTCCGCCGTTCTCCGTACCCACCCACACCATGCCTTTCGCGTCCGACCGGAGGAAGCGGACCCGGTTGGTGGTCAATGCTCCCTGCTGCATGGTCACGTTCTTCACCCGCGCCGTGCTGAAATTGCCGGGGTCCAGCACGCTGATGCCGCCGTTGGTGCCGAACCAGACATGCCCGCTGCGGTCCTCGAGCACGGCCCAGACCTGCGGATCCACCAGTCCTTCGTCCAGGCCGAAGTTCACGAAGCGTTCACCCTTGTAGAGGTCCACCCCGTTGTCGTTGGTGCAGATCAGCATGTTGCCCTCGCGGTCGCGCGCGATCGCCCGGATGGCGATGCTGTGCAGCCCGTTGCCCGGATCGTACCGCTGCAGACCTTTGGCCTCCACGCGAACGGCTCCCTTGTCCCAAGTACCGATCCAAACGCGCCCCAAGGCGTCCTCGCCGAAGCTGAAGACGAAGTTGCTCGGCATCCCACTTTGGAAATCATAGACCACCGCCGGTCCGCCCTTGGCCGGTAGGTGGAACGCTCCACCGCTCACGGTTCCCACCCAGAGCCCTTGCTTGCCGTCCTCGTAGAGCGTGGTGATCCGGTGCAACGAGGGCATACCCGGAGGAGCGAATGCCGTGATCTTCCCGGTGGCCGCCGCCCAGCGCTGGAACGTGTTCTTGTCCTCGAGGAAAACAAGGTCCCCACTGTGCAGCAACGTCATGGCCGCGATACGTTCGCTCAGCCCTTGATCGGTACCGAATCGTTCGGCGTTCAACACGCTGTCCGCCTTCGTTTCCCTTATACGGAACACGCCCTGTCCGAACGTGGAGATCCACAGCGCACCTTCCTTGTCCTGGACGATGCCGGTGATGTCGCTGGTGATGGAGGCGTCGGCAATGTTCACTGGATGGAACAGCGAGCCCGTGCGACGGGAAAGCCCCCCGCCCAGATGGCCTATCCAAAGGGCTCCGTCCTTGTCCAGGCAGAGGCTCCGGGCGCCGTTGGGAGCAGTGCCTTGGATCGGGCCATACGGCGTGGCGTCGATACCGTCATAGCTCGCCAGGCCCGCTTCGGTGCCGAACCAGACCAGGCCCGTGCTGTCCTGCAGCGCTGCATAGACCTTGCTCGATGGCAGGCCCTGCTGAACGGAGATGTTCTCGAAGAAGTACCGTTGGGCCGCTGCTGGAAGTGCCAGCGCCACCAGGATCGGGAGAAGGGTCCGGCGTAGCATGTGGAAGAGGATGGGCAAGGTATCGCACCGGCCTCCACCGGTGCCACTAGCGGGTCAGTTCATAGAAGCTGGCGTCCGAGCCCACGGCGTCGCTGACCACCAGGGTGCTCTTCACGCTTTCGCTGTAGTTCTCCATCAGGTTCTTCAGCGAGGCGTAGTTGTAGTAGCTGTAGATATCGTCCTTGCGGGCGTCCACCGGTATCCAATATGATTTGCCGCCCACGTTGCGGCCGTGTCCGGCGTACCAGACCAGCACCGTGTTCACGTTGTTGGTGCGCACCAGGTCGCGCAGCTCGATGCTGAAGAACCGTTCCAGCTGCTGCTTGGTGAGGTTGCGTTTGGTGATGGTCTTTTGGATCGAATACTTGGAGAAGGACCGCTGCATCTTGGACACATCGTTCGCCGGTCCTTGCAACGTGGGAAAGTTGCGGTAGTCGCTGTTCTCGATGAAGACCACCCAGGTGGTACCCATCACCGAGTTGGGTTTCTCGGTGGCCGGCTTCGGTTCGGAAGGTGTGGCCGCGGCCACCACCTTGGCCCGCCGGGTGAAGTTGCGGACCAGCTCGGTGGCGTTCCCGAAACGATCCTCGGTGCGCACGGTGAACCGTTCCTTGCCCTTGATCGCGATCTTGATGCTGAACTCCGTGGTGGTGGTATCCGGGATGAAGCTGGCCATGAGGCCGTCCACGGTGATGGAACGGATGCCGCTGGCGTCGCTGGCGCGGCCTTCGATGAACAGGTCCTCCTTGTCGGCATCCACCGTGATGCCGCCATCGGAGGCATAGGCCCCTACGAGGCTCAGGGCCGGTG
>DASWWQ010000271.1:0-6136 GCA_036405935.1 Flavobacteriales bacterium | reverse complement strand
ATTTCACCAAAGTGGCCGACTGCGCCCTGGACCATGCCGCCCATCTGGCCGAGCGCATGAACGCGGAAGTGCACCTGTTGCACATCGTGGACAAGACCGCGCACGTGGAGGAGGCGCGTACGAAGTTGAAGTTGGAGACCGAACGGGCGAGCCGGTTGAAGCCCGGGATCAAGGTGCATCCGTTGGTCCGGGTGGGCTCGGTGTACGAGGACATCGGTTCGGCCGCGGCGGAGGTGGGCGCCGGCCTGATCATCATGGGCACCCATGGCATGCGCGGCATGCAGTTCATCACCGGCAGCCGTGCGTTGCGGGTGATCACCAACAGCACCGTGCCCTTCGTGGTGGTCCAGGAGCGCAACATCCGGCCGCAGGGCTATGCGAACATCGTGGTACCGCTGGACCTCCAGAAGGAGACCCGCCAGAAGATCGCCTTGGTGGCCGATATGGCGAAGTACTTCAACAGCAAGGTGCACGTGATCACCCCCAAGGAGAACGACGAGTTCCTGCACAACCAGCTGGAGAACCACATCCGTTTCGCCCGCCAGTACTTCGGTGAGCGCGATATCGCCTTCGACGCCACCATCGCCGATACCGACAGCTCCGGCTTCGTGGATGCCGTGCTGGCCTACGCCAAGACGATCGACGCCGATCTGCTGGCGATCATGAACCTCGCCCAAGGCAACATCTTCGGCTTGTTGGGCGTGCCCTACGAGCAGGAGATCATCACCAATACGGAACAACTACCGGTATTGATGATGAATCCGCGCGAGACCGGCACCGGCGGCGGCTGGACGTTCCAGTGACCCCGGGCCTTGGGCAGGCAGGGTCGAAGCATCCGCCCTCGCCCCTGACGGACCCGAACAGGAGCACTACGCCCGCATACCGATGACCAGGATGTCATCGACCTGCTCCTGCGGCCCCTTCCAATCGTTGAGGGCCTCGATCAGCAATCCCTTCTGGCGCTCCATGGGTTGTTCATGGATGCCCACAAGGAGCTCACGGAAGCGGCGGTAGAGGAACTTCTTGCCCTTCTCGCCCCCGAACTGATCGGCGTAGCCATCGGAGAAGATGTAGATCACATCCCCTTTGCGCAGCTGGATGCGGTGGTCGGTGAACGTATCGTCGCCCGGCTCGAAACCACCGATCGGCCGCTTGTCCGCCGTGTACTGCAGCACGTGCCCGTCGCGTATCAGGTACAAGGGGCAGTTGGCACCGGCATAGATCAGCTCCATGCGTTCCTTGTCCAATGCGCACAGGGCCATGTCCATTCCATCGCGCACGAACTGGTCCCGGTCCTTGTGCAGCATCTCGAAGGCGATGCGATTGAGGTCGGTGAGCACCTCGCTGGGCTTGGTGAACCGCCTTTCCTTGATGGCCTGGTTGAGTCCGTTGTGGCCCACGAGGCTCATGAAGGCGCCGGGCACGCCGTGACCCGTGCAATCCACCGCCGCGAAGAGCACCTTGTCGCCCACGCTCTCCACCCAATAGAAATCGCCGCTCACGATGTCCTTCGGCCGGAAGAGCACGAAGCTTTCGGGCAGAAGTTCCTTGATGCGCTTCTCGGGCGGGAGGATCGACTCCTGCAGGCGTTTGGCGTAGCGGATGCTGTCGGTGACGTTCTTGTAGAGGTCCACCACCTTCCGGCTCTGGCGCTCCACCTCCTCCTTCTGGCGCACCATCTCCTCGGTGCGTTCGCGCACCTTGGTCTCCAGCACGCGTTCGCGTTCACCCAGCTCGGCCCGCATCTTCAGCAGGGCATGCCCCAGCACATCGTCCTTGCTCAGGGGATGGTACTTGGCCTCGAAGTCGCCGGCGGCCACCGCATGGCTGAAGTCGGTGGTGCGTTTGAGGCCCTCGATCAGGGACAGCAGGGCCTTCGACATATCGCCGATCTCGTCGTTGCGCGCAGGGATGCGGGTGCGGGGGAAGACGCCTCGGCCCAGGGAAAGCAGGATGCCGCGGAGCCTTCGCACCGGCCGGACGATGCCGCGCACGATGAGGAACGCCACCACGATCCCCACCACCACCAGCGCAGAACCCAGGTACAGCACGAAGAACTTCAACGAGTCGAAGTTGCGGATCATGCTGTCGCTGAGGGCTTGGCGTTTCGCTTCCTGCATACGGAGCAGGACATCCAGGTCCGCCAGCACCACATTGGCCTGCTGGTCCAGCGGCCCGCCTTCCTCGGCCAGTTCGGACCGCTCCAGGAAACGCAGGTTGTCCTCGTAGCTGGCCAGGTCGGGCAGCATCCGTTTCACCCGGTCATGCAGCACGAACAGCGAGTCCATCTCGCCGAAGGTCTTGTTCATGAGGGCCACCTCCTCCTTGTCCCAGAAACCCTGCAGGGTATCGATGCGGTCCATCAACCGCGGCAGGTCCTGGTCGGTGAGGGTGATCAGGCTGGTCTTCTCGGGCGCATCGGGGATGCTCACCACCAAGGCCCAGTGCTTGATCAGCATGCGGGCATTGATCACCAGGTTGCGCAGGCGTACGAGGGCATCCACCGAAGGGCCGTACACCTCGTTGATGCGGGTGTTGATGGAGCGGCCACGCTCGAGGGTGGAGTTGGTGAGCACCACCACCAGCAAGGCGAAGAAGATGAACAGGCCGAACCCCATTCCGATCCTTCTGCCGATGGTCATCCGGAATTTCATCACCGGACTATTTGCGGGGTTGTTCCGGGGCGCCGTCCTGCTCCAGGGTCTCGTAGAGGTGCCGGTAGTGCTCGCTCTTCTCCACGTCCTGCAGGCTGTAATGGATGCCCTCCAGGCCCAGCACCGTTTCCTTGCGGGACGGATTCATGTTGTGGGCCTTGGTCATGTAGGGCAGGGCCAGGCTGAAGAACTCGCGGCTCACCTCCTGCATCTCGCGCAGGCTGGGGATATCGTTCTCGGCGCTGATCTGCTGGATGTTGTAGACCCCGCGGTTGTAATAGAGGGAAGCCAGGTTGTAGTTGGCGCCGTAGTTGTCCGGATCACGCTGCAGCACGCGCAGGTAGGTGGCCACGGCCTTGGCGTACCAGGTGGTGTCCTTACGGTCCTGGTTGAACAGCTTGGTGTACACGGTGCCGAGGGCGTTCTCGAACTCGATGTCGCGGGCATCGAAGGCGGACTTGGGGTCCATCCGAAGGCACATTTCCTTGTACTTGGCGTAAAGCCGTATGGCCCCATCATGGTCCATCTGGTTCAGCGATCGGGCCGCATCGTTGAAGATGGTCTTGGTGAGGTAATCGTAGCCCAGGGAGATGTTCTGGGTGTACTGTTTGGCCTCATCGGTCTCCATGGCCATGTACAGGCTGGCCAAGGCTTCATCCCTCAACAGGTCGGCGCCGGCGGCGGTGGGATCGGCCTTGTAGAGGTCCTTGTAGACGAAGCCGCGGAGCACCCAGGCCTCGGAGGTCTTGTTGAAGGCGGGGTCCTTCACGGCCTGGTCCAACAGCTGTTTCGCGGTGGCCAGGTCCTTCTCCTGGTACGCGGTATTGGCGTTCACCAGCAGGTCGGACTGCCCCAGCAGGAGCTGCACGGACAGCACCAGGAGCAGGGAGAGGAGGGATCGACGTGCCATGTTCATTCGATCACACGCTCGGCCATTTGCTTCAACGTCAATCCCACCTCCAGCTTGTGTTTGCGGGCATTGGCCAGGCTCAGCTCATACTTGAGGGTGTTCTGTGCCCGCACGAAATTCACCACCGACCCGTCGTCCAGGGCATCGGGGTATTCGGTGATCAGGAGGGTGTTGCGGCCGGCCAGTTTCTTGAGGATGGCGGGCATCAGGGTGAGCTCGGAAGGGGAAACGAAGAGGATGTGGCAGGGCCCCACATCCGCCGAGCGGGGCAGCTTCAGCACTTCGATGGGTTGCTTACCGATGGAGCGGGTGGCGTACTTCTTCAGCAGTTCCTGGTAGAGGTTCGCGCTGCCCAGCACCCCGATCACGAAGGGTCCCTCCTTCATGGCCGGGTCCTTCCACTCCACCAGCTTGGCGATGTTGTAGATGTAACTGGCCTGTACGATGGCCGTGGTGTCCTTGTCGGGGTCGCTGGCGTGGAGCAGGAAAGGCACCAGGAGCAGCAGCACCTTGGGAGTGCGGCCACGCAGGCCGGAACGCACCCCGTCCAACATCCGCCCGATCAGCTCCTGAACCCTGCTCATGCCGCTCACAGCGGGCAAAGTAGGTCCGCCTTAAGAGCTGGCCCGGAAGGCTTTACGGCCTTCTGTCCACACCGCGGTGTTGGCGAGCGCGGATCAGTGGCCGCCCGGAGCGCTGCCCATGGCCTGCAGGTCGCGGTCGAAGAGGTACAGGCCCCCCTTGTCGCCACCGATGAGGTTCAGCTTATCGATCAGGGTGCGCGCCAGGCGTTCCTCCTCGATCTGTTCGCTGACGTACCACTGCATGAAGTTGTGCGTGGTGTAGTCCTTCTCCTTCAAACAAAGGTCCACCAGCTTGTTGATCTCGCCGGTCACCTTCGTTTCGTGCTGGAAGATGGTCTGGAACACATCCGTGATGCTCTTGCAGTCCTTCGCGGGCTGTTTGAGGGCGGGGACAATGCCGTGGCCGCCGCGTTCGTTCACGAACTTCAGGAGTTTCAGCGCATGCATGCGCTCCTCGTCGCTGTGCTTGTAGAGGAAGGTGGAAACGCCCTCCAGGCCTTGCACCTCGGCCCAGGAGGCCATGGCCAGATAGATCTGGCTGCTCATCGCCTCGGTCTCGATCTGTGCGTTCAGTGCGGCTTCGATCTTCTTGGAAAGCATGTTCGTGGGGGAATGGGGCCTAAAATTAGGGAGCTGCGGAACGATCGTTCACTTCGTGTTGAAGTTGTTCATGGCGTGGCCGATGCCCATCAGGCCGAAATCCAGCACCGCCGCGCAGCTCAGGTCGATCCGCTCCTGCAACGTCCGCAGCTCCTCGGGGTTCCATTTGCCGAGCACGTATTCGCTCTGGCGGCCCCGGGCGAAATCGCTGCCGATGCCGAAACGCAGGCGGGGGAAGGTCTCCGTACCGATGGTCTGGATGATGCTGGTGAGGCCGTTGTGGCCACCCGCGCCACCGCTGGGCCTCAGGCGGATCCGGCCGAAGGGCAGGGCCAGGTCGTCCGTGATCACCATCACCCGTTCGGAGACGATGTTCTCCTGCTCCATCCAATACCGCACCGCCTTGCCGCTGAGGTTCATGAAGGTCTGCGGCTTCAGGCAGATGAAGGTCTTCCCTTTGTGGCGGAACTCGGCGCGGTCCGCATAGCGGTCGGGGCTGAAAACAGCGGTGGACGCCCCGCAAAGGGCGTCCACCACGTTGAATCCGATGTTGTGTCGTGTATCGCTGTACTCGGCGCCCGGATTGCCCAGGCCGACGATCAGGAACTTCATGCGCGTTCAGCGAGCGGCTCGCCGGGGCGTGATCACTTCTTGGGAGCGGCCTTGGCAGGGGCTCCGCTCTTCGCAGGAGCCGCGCCGGCAGCGGCGGCGGCGGCAGCGGCTTCAGCCTCCTTGTCCTTCTTCGGTGCCTTCACGGATACCACCACGTCGGAGGGCTTCTCCGCCACGGTGAGGCCGGGGAACTTCAGGTCCTTCACCCGGATGCTCTGGCCGAGCTCGAGTTCGGTGACGTCGTACTCCAGGTGTTGGGGCAACGCGGCGGGCAGACCCTTCACCCGCAGCTTGCGCAGCGGCTGGGTGAGCTTGCCGCCCTTGCGAACGCCGGCGGACTGACCGGTGAGGCGCAGGCTCAGGTTCACGCGGGCCTCCTTATCGGCGTGCATCTCCAGGAAGTCCACATGCAGCAAACGATCGCTCGTGGGGTGGAACTGCTTCTCCTGGATCTGCGCCAGACGTTTGGTGCCATCGATGTCCAGTTCGAACTGGAAGGCTTCTGGGCTGTGCACCGCTTTGCTCAGTGCGGCTTCTTCAACGCTGAAATGCAGCGTTTCTCCACCGCCGTAGAGCACGCAAGGCACGCGCTTGTTGCGGCGCAGTGCGGCTGCACCCTTGGTTCCTTGGCTGGTGCGGGTGGTGGCGGTGAGTTCGACCTTCTTCATGACCTACGGGGTTGTTATGCGATGATGAAATGGCTGCTGATGCTCTCGTGGGCGCGCATGCGCTTGATCACGTCGGCGAAGAGCTGCGCAACGGTGAGTTGTTCGATC
>DASWWQ010000270.1:0-6076 GCA_036405935.1 Flavobacteriales bacterium | reverse complement strand
GGATACGTTTCAGATGGCCGGCCCTCCGCTGATCCGCGTATCGTTCTCCAGCGGCCCATCGCCTTCGCGCTTGAACAGCTTCGTCGTGTGGCCGTCGAAGACCGCATAGGTGAAGTAGGTGATCCAGTCGCCGAGGTTGATGTAGCGCGAACCGGGCTTCACCTCCATGTCGATCGGCAGGTGGCGATGACCGAAGATCATCACATCGAAGTGTTCCTTTGCGAGGCGCTCCCGGCAGTATTGCACCAGCCATTCCTGGTCCTCGCCGAGCCATTGGCGGTCGTTCGCGTAGCTCTTCTTCCGGCTGCGGCCGCTCCAGAAATCGGCGAAGCCCAGTCCGAAGTTCGGATGCAACCGCGCGAAGAGCCATTGGCATACCGGGTTGCGGAAGACCTTCTTGATGAACTTGTAGCCTTGGTCGCCGGGCCCCAGGCCGTCACCGTGTCCGATCAGGAAGCGTTGTCCATTGAATTCGCGTACCACCGGTTCGCGGTGCAGCACCACGCCGACCTCCTGGGGCAGGTAGTCGAACATCCACATATCGTGGTTGCCGATGTACACATGCACCGGTATGCCGCGGTCGGTGAGCTCCGCGAGCTTTCCCAGAAGACGTACGAACCCCCGGGGCACCACCTTGCGGTATTCGAACCACATATCGAAGAGGTCTCCCACGATGTGGATCTCCGCAGCATCGCGCGCGGCCAGCTCCAGGAGCTTCACCACGCGCTTCTCGCGGACCAGGCTGCTCGCGTGGTCGGGAATGCCGAGGTGGAAGTCGGAGAGGAAATGGATCTTCTGGCCGGGCGTCATCAGTGCGGAAGTTTACGCAACGCCTGCGTGGGATCCATCTTTTCCAGGGCGAACACGAAGCGGATCCGATCGCTGAACTGGAAGTTGCGCAGCTCCTGTTCCTTGCGGATGTCCTCGGAGAAGGCCAGCGGGACCCACATCTCCACCAGATCGCGCCAGATGCGTACACCGAGGCCCATCTCCCAATAACCCTTCACACCGGTGGTCCTTCCCGCATTGCTGATCGTGGTGTACGGGGCGTTGCCATAGCTCGCGAAGAACGAGAGGGGAAGCGCGAAGGGGAAGTCCACCTCCATGTTCAATGCGGCGATCCAGGTATCCGATGTGCCGGTGGAGGTGGGGGTCTTGAAACCGCCTTGGTCCTTGTTGAATTGTTGGGCGGTGTTGACGCCCACGGCCTGGCGGTCGAGGTAGAGGTGGTCGTGGAGCAGGTCGCTGCTGCCCCAGTGCAGGCGCCAGCCCATCGCCGGGTCGCTCAAGGCATCCTTGCGCAGGAATGCACCGGTGAACGCGCGGAAGGTGATGCGGTGGCGGTGCCGGTCGTAGATCGCGCTCCACTTCGCATCGAGGGAGGCACGGGTGAAAAGGTCATGCTGCAATGCGGTGATGCCGACATCGAAGGGATGCAACCCCATGGACCGTTGCGCTTGCAGGCGTAGCTCATGGTACACGTCCTCCCGGACCAGGTCGATCGCCGGTGAAGCTGCATCGGTGGTTCCGCCGCCTTCCAGATGATGCCGGAGGAGGATGGAGCGGTAGCGCACGTTCATCTCCGTTCCCACGGCCGGGCCGCGTGGATCGAGCTGTATGCTCGGCACCACACGCTGGTACCAACGCGCATGGGGCTCGGTGGAAGGCAGCGAAGCGCTGAAGCCCGAGATGCCGATGTGCAGGTTCCGCAGCCATGCGCTGTTGAGGCGATCATGGTTCCACATGAAGCGGGCACCACCGGCCGGCCTTTCGCTCTTCATTCCGTAGAGCGGAGCGGCGGCCCATTCGAAACGTTGGTTCGGGAACACGGTGTTGTAGAGCGCCAAGCCCGGCATCCAGCCGTCATGCGTGTTACGTCCGATCACCGGCGTCCAATAGATGCTGCGACGGTCCTCGCGCTCGAGTCCGGCGAGGAACTGCACGGCGGGGAAACGCAGCCCTTGCACATCGTTGCGCGGATCGATGTCCAGCGGGGTGTGCACCGGTCCTTCTCCGGTGGGCCTTGGGCGATGTCGCACATCGAGCTTCTCCGCGGTGAGTGTGAATGCGTCGAACACCTTGCCGATGCTGTCGTTGTCCGCGACCAGGGTCGTGCGCAGATCGTCTGGTGAGGGGTGCTTGAACTTCCAGGTGTCGAAGTACTGTTGCATCCGGGCATCGAAGGGTGCGTCGCCGATGCGGTGTTGCAGTTCCGCCATCATCAAGGCGCCTTTGGAGTACACGGTGGTGCCGTAGTCCAGGTACGCGAAGTCCGTGGCCGGTGTTCCCAAGGCGGCGTCCCTGTTCCGGCGTGCATTGAAACGGTACTGCAGTTCGTTCTGCTGTCGGTACGTGATGCCGCGATGGCGGGTAAGGAAACCGATCGGTATCCCTTGCAGGTCCATCACGCGCTTGCCGGGATAACGGTTTTCCACGTAGCGCTGCTCGTAGAAGCTGTTGATGCCCTCGTCCATCCAGGCATGATCGCGCTCGTTGCTGCCGAGGATGCCTTGGAACCAGTTGTGCCCCACCTCATGCGCGATCACTGTTTCCAGGTCGAAAGCGCTTTCCGGGGTGTTGATCAGCGTGATCATCGGATACTCCATTCCACCGCCGGCCGCAACGGTACCATCCACCGCGGTGCAGGAGCTGTAGGGGTAATCGCCGAGCCATTCGCTGTAGAGGCGTAGGCTTTCGTTGAGGTAGCTCGGAGCGCTCTGCCACAGCAGCGCATTGCTCGGCGTGAAGAGCGCCCACGTGTCCACCGTACGGCCGCTGCGTGCGAGCGTGATCGCACTCTTCTTCACCAGGAACCGTTTGTCCGCGAACCAAGCGAAGTCGTGCACCCGGTCCTGCCGGAAACGGATCGTCTTCATTTCGGTTGCGGAAGGCGGGAAGGGGTCGCTACCGCCACCCAAGGTGAATGTTGGGGCTGCTGCGGCCAACGTCTCCATGAAGGCGATCTCGGTGGGGTCCTGCAAAGCCCCGGTGGCACCCACCACATAGTTCGCGGGGAGCGTGATCGATACCTCGAACGAACCGAATTCGCCGTAGAACTCGCCCTGCGTGAGGTAGGGCATCGCATGCCAGCCCTGCGTGTCGAACACGGCCGGCTTGGGGTACCATTGGCTGATGTAATACGCCTGTTGGATATGCCCGAGCCTGGAGAAGTTCGCGCTCGGGAGCTTCACCCGGAAGGGCGTGCGGAGTGTGGTCGAGGTGCCCGGGAGCAGCGGCCGAGGAAGTGCGACCCAAGCGATGTCGCTGTGCTGGGGATGGTATCCCCACTTCAGGCGTGCGCCATCACTGCTGAAATCGAGGCTGTCGATCCAGCCGCGCGAACGCTCGGATGCGAAATGCAGGCTGAAGTCGTTCTGCGCATCGAGCTGCTTGCACAAGGCGGTCTCCGTGTCGCGGTAGGCGTTGGGCCAGAGGTGGATCCACAGCGTGTCCAGTGCACGGGTGGAACGGTTGTGGTAATCGAACTCCTCCTCGGCGTGCAGCATATGCTGCACGTCATCGAGCCGCACGGAGATGCGGTGGTCCACCTGCTGCTGGAAGTAGGTCTGCGCGGAAAGCAGGAACGGGCTCCCGAGGAGCCCGCCCATGAGGAACGTTCGCGCGGTAGGCATCAGGCCTATTGGAAGACCTCGGCCAGTTTCTGGTCGAGCGCTTCACCGCGCAGGTTCTTCGCGATCACCTTGCCTTCCTTGTCCACCAGCACGGTGAAGGGGATGCTCTGCACGCCGTACTGCTGGGCCGCGGCATTGTTCCAGAAGCCGAGGTCGCTCACGTGCTTCCAAGGCAGGCCGTCATCGGCGATGGCCTTGGTCCATGCGTTCTTGTCGCGGTCCAGGCTCACGCCCAGGATCTCGAAGCCCTTCTTCTGGTACTTCGCGTAGACGCGTTTCACGTTGGGGTTCTCCATGCGGCAAGGCTTGCACCAGCTGGCCCAGAAGTCGATCAGCACCACTTTGCCCTTCAGCGAGGCCAGCGACACCGACTTGCCATCGGGCGTGGGCTGGCTGAAGTCCGGCGCCACGGATCCGATGGCGATCAGGTTGTCCATCTGGGCCATCTGGGCTTCCTGGGCCTTCATGGCCTCCAGCTGTTTTTCCATGCGATCCACCTGGTCACGGAAGCCGGCGAAATACTCGCTGCGGGGGATGCTGCGTCGGAGACCTTCGCGCACTTCGATGTAGAGCGGAAGATCCTCCTGGGCATTGAGGCGGCCGATGGCGGCGAGCACGGCTGGCGAGTCCTTGTGGTCCTGCACGAAACGGCGGGAGCGGTCGAGGAATTCACCATTGATGGTGGTGATGCGGTTGATGGCATCGACATCGTTCCGGTCGGCGTTGATGCGGTCCACGAGCGCCTTGTGCTCCGCATCGAACTTCGAGGACTCGGCGAAGTAGCTCCGCATGATGTCGGTGTGCTTGGAGCCTTCCACACGCACGGGTTCGCGGAAGTTCCCTACCGTGGCTTCCGCTGTCACGCTCTCCGTGCTGTCCAGGATCAGCACCAGCATATCGCGATCGCCGAGACTGAGCGCATAGAAATCCAAGGGCAATGTGGGAAGGTGGAAGGTGCCTTTGCCGGAAGCGTCCAGCACGATGCTGTCCAGGTGCGCCGGCTTGTTGTTCTGGAACCGTTCGAAGTACAGGGTCCTTCCGCCGCCGCCCCCGATGATGGCGGTGACCGTGCGTTGCTCGGGAGCGGAGCTGCAGGCGGTGAACAGGATGATCGGTGCGCAGAGCGCGATGATGGTATGCCTCATGAGGGTTCTTCTTCGAGCGATCGTTTCACCAGTTCGTTGGTGCGTTTGGGGTCGGCCTTGCCCTTGGTGGCCTTCATCACTTCACCCATGAAGAGACCGAGCAGCGCCTTGTTGCCGGCGCGGTAGGCGGCAACCTTGTCGGGGTAACGGGCCATCACCTCGGCCATCACGGTGCCGATGACATCCTCCCGGGTGTCGAGCAACAGGCCGTGGTCGGCGGCGAGCTGTGCGGGTGGATGTTGGGTGTGTTGCACCATCAAGGGGAACAACTTCTGCGAGGCGATGGTGTGGCTCAGCTTGCCATCGGCGATCAGGTCCACCAGTTGTGCGATGTGCGAAGCGGGCACCGGGAAATCCTTCATGGCCAGCCCCTGTTCGTTCATCCACGAACGCACGTCGCCCATCACCTGGTTGGCGGCGGCCTTGTACTTGTCGGTGTGGGCGATCACCGCTTCGAAGTAGAGCGCGGTGTCCTTGTCGTCGGTGAGGATCGCGGCGTCGTACGCGCTCAGGCCGAGGTCCTGCGTGTACTTGCGTTTCAGCTCGCGGGGCAGCGGTGGCATCGCCGCGCGCACGGCGGCCTTCTTCGCCTCGGTGACGGTGAGCGGCTGGATGTCGGGCTCGGGGAAGTAACGGTAGTCGTGCGCCATCTCCTTGCTGCGCAGGCTGGTGGTGATCCCCTTGGCCGCGTCGAAGTTGCGCGTCTCCATGGCGATCGTGCCGCCGGCCTCCAGCACTTCGCTCTGGCGTTGCGCCTCGAACTCGATCGCGCGTTGCACGTTCTTGAAGCTGTTGAGGTTCTTCACCTCGGTGCGTGTGCCGAGCTTGCTGCTGCCTTTCGGACGGATGCTGATGTTCGCATCGCAACGCAGGCTGCCTTCCTCCATATTGCCATCGCAGACATCGAGGTAGCGCACCAAGCGGCGTACTTCAACGAGGTAGTCGTACGCTTCCTGTCCGCTGCGGATCTCGGGTTCGCTCACGATCTCCACCAACGGGACACCCGCGCGGTTCAGGTCGATCAGCGTGTTGAAGGGATCCACATCATGGATGCTCTTTCCCGCATCCTCCTCCATGTGGATCCGGGTGATGTTGATCGACTTCTCGTATGCCGGAGCATCGCCCTCGGCCTTCACATTGATGGTGATGCTGCCGCCGGTGCAGATGGGCGTGGTGTCCTGCGTGATCTGGTAGCCCTTGGGCAGGTCGGGATAGAAGTAGTTCTTGCGGGCGTAGTGCATACGCGGCGCGATGGTGCAGCCGCAGGCCAGTCCCAAGCGGATGGCCAGGTCGATCACG
>DASWWQ010000269.1:0-5266 GCA_036405935.1 Flavobacteriales bacterium | reverse complement strand
CGAACAGATCGCAACTGCCGAATCCCTTCATCCCGTCACCATAGGTACCATCGGCCAAGGCGCATTTCGTGAAGACGATGAAGCGGCCATCGGGCGTCAAGGTGCCGGCGCCTTCGTTGAACTGCTGTGTATTCACCGTGGGCACGGGCTGTGCGGGCCGCCAGGCGCCATCGGCACCGCGGCGACTCACCATGAAATCCTCCTGCTCGCCCCAGGGCTTCACCGTTGGCTCCTTCAAGCGGCGCGTGTAGATCAAGGTGCTGTCATCGGCGGTGATGCAGGGATAGTATTCGCCCACAGCACTGTTCACGTTGCGACCGAGGTTCCTCGGATCGAAGGGCACGGGGTGAGCGACGGCATTGCGCGCGAAACGGGCGTTCTCGATGCCCAACTGCGCCCGCGCGATCCGTGCACCATCCTTCTCCACCCCCTTGAACTGCAGATAGTGCGATTCGGCCGCATCGTACTCGGCCGCGGCCAGCTCGAGGTCCGCCAAGTGCAGCAAGGCCGGAGGGAAATACCGGGGCGAGATCGTCACCACTTCCTTGTAATAGCGCATGGCCCGGGCGTGGTCGCCGCGTTGTTCGTTCATCTCCGCCAGGTAGATGCGCGGCTCGATGAAGGCGGGATCGGCCTGCGCCGCTTTCAGCAGATCGCTCTCGGCGCACTTCCAGTCCTGCATGCGCATGCACTCCGCACCGTTCTCGTAGTGCTTTATGGCCTTCTTGTCCTTGGTGGTGTAGTTGCCGGGTTGGGCCTGTAAAGTGACGAGTGTCGAGTGGAGGGTGACGAGCAACAGCACGGCCAGGGCACGTGCCATGTTCGTCACTCTCCACTCGGCGCGGAGCCTTCGCGGGCGGCTCCCCCCCATTCCCATCAGGGGATGTCGAGATACTTGTGCGTCTGCAGCGAGACCCGCCAACGCGGATGCGCCTTGATGTGGTCCACGATCAAGGGCATCATGGTGTCGCGTTTGCTCCATTCGGGTTGCAGGTAAAGGATGCAGTCGGGGTTGGTTCGAGCGGCCTGCTCCTCGGCCCAGATCAGATCGTGCTTGTTGAAGATGATGACCTTCAGTTCATGCGCCGCGGCATAGGCCTCGGGCAAGGCAGGCTTGAATTTCTTGGGGCTCAAGCATATCCAATGCCAATCGCCGCTCAAGGGCGAGGAACCGCTGGTCTCGATGTGGGTCCGAAGACCCGCCGCGCGCAGGGCCCGGGTGAACGGTCCGAGGTCGTGCATGAGGGGTTCGCCCCCGGTGACCACCACGATGCGCCCGGGATGCGCATCGGCCTCGGCAACTAGTTCGTCCAGGCCGCGCAAGGGATGCTTGGAGGCGTCCCAGCTCTCCTTCACATCACACCAGACACAGCCCACATCGCAGCCACCGAGGCGGATGAAGTACGCCGCCTGACCGGTGAACATGCCCTCCCCTTGAAGGGTATAGAAGGATTCCATCACCGGGAGGGCCAGCGTGGGAACGGTGCGTATGGTCGGGACGGTATCGCTCACGGGAGCACAAAAAAAGCCCACACAGGCCGAGTTCAAAAAACCCATGGATCACATGAGCGGATCGGACAGAAGGAGTTCGGTAATCCGCGATGTTCCCGAAGGAGACCATCCGAAGATGCGCGGCCCGCCCTTACTCCCTGGATCTTCCGATCCTGAGCAAAAATTGTTGGTTTTGAGAACTGATGGCCTGCGTGGGCTGTACGTTGAACAGCCGCAGGGCTGTGAAAGAACGTGGCGACGGAACGAAAGTAAGGTCATCGCTCGGCGAATGCCAAACGCGGTGGAAAACTCCTGGGCCATGTTTTCATGTGCACATGCGGTCCTGTGCACATGAAAACATGGTCAATCCCCCTTCTGTCCCACGAAGTGGTCCTCCTTGTCCTCGAAGAGGATATTGAAGGTGGTGAGGCTGCCGTAACAGCGGGTGATGTACTGCTGAAGTTCCACCTTCTCCTGCTCGCTGAGCGCAGGGTGGGCATTGATCTTCTGTTCGAGCACCCGGAACCGGTCGCGGATCATCACGATCTTGTGGAAGAAGTCCTCGATGGGCAGCTCCTTGCCTTTGAGCGAAGTATCGCGCGGCTTGATCTCCAGCGTGCCTCCCTCGAAACGGCGGGCCATCTCCACCGGACGTTGCGGCACCTGCATCTCCTCCAGCACTTCGCGGAGGGCGTCGCGGACATGGTCGAGGTCCAGCGGTTCCTGACCGATCTCCACGCCGGGAGCGATGGTCTGCAGGCCTTCGAACGAACGCGAGATGGGCTGTTCCCCATGCTCGCGGAAGAAGATGTGCACCGTGCGCGGGTCCATGTCGTAGACCACCCCCACCCCGAGGGTCGGGTGTTTCACGCGCGCGCCGATGCTGATGTCGTACAGTTCCATGGTGCTTCCGTATGGGGGCAATGATACACGCGCCTTTTCACTCCACCACCCGCAACACGGGGTACTTCCGGAAGGTCGGCTCCATCCACGGGGAGCGGCGATAGATCCAGGTGAGCTGTGCCCAGGCGTCCTTCGCGAAGCCGGGATCCCTTTTCCTTTCCGCTTCGAAGGCCGCCTTCAAGGCGGGATCCTTCTCGAGCATTTCGGCGGCCAGGTCCTCGAAGACATAGTCATTGAACCATTCCTTCTGCTGGAGGATGGCATCGAAGAAGTTCCAGGCGAAGAAACCGTCCTCCGCCCGGCATTCCAAGGCCTCCATCACGAAACGATCGGTGCTGTGTCCCATCGGCACATACCAATCCCCGGAGCGGAGCATCACGCGCAGACGCTTGCGTGTCGCCGAGATCTCCCGGTGCAGATAATGTCCTTCGTAAGGCAGGTTCACCGTGGTGAACCCCGCGATGCTGTCCTGCTCCACCCAGACCTCCCGCGCTTGGGTGATCGGCTCCACCTCCACCCCGTTGCGCAGCAGGCATTGCCGTACCTGGTCCCATTGCCGGGGGATCACATAGCCCTTGGGTTTGCGCTCCATCACCTTGGGCCGATAGGTATCGCGCCATGGCACCAGGGTGTCCAGGGGTTGCTGGTGATCGTAATGGAGCCGTGACAGTCCGGTAACGGCGCTCGTTCGTCTGCGCGCCGCATAGCCCTTCCACGGAAGCTGTTCCACCACGCTCGTGTCCACCGCCCAATTGAGCCCGAACGTGTCGGCCGAGCGGATGCTCCGCTTCGCTTCGGCCCGGGCCTCACGCAAGGCCGTAGGATGTTCGTTCATCACCGCCAACGTGCCGAAGAGCAATTGCAACGTGGCGTTCACGCGCTCCGCATAGGGCTTCAGCACATGGGATTCGCTGATGATGCCGATGCGACCGAAGAGGGCGCTGTGGCCCGAACTGTAACGCGGACTGTCGTAGAAGCCCGTGAGGCCGTCCTCCGGGGAAGCACCGTAGGTCTCGAAGTAGGGACACATCGCATGTCCCTTACGGTCCATCCAGGCGTACATGCCGGGCACCAAAGTTCCGGTGAGGTAGGTGCGCAAAGCGGCATCCAGCTTGTCCTTCTGCGAGGTCATCAAGGCCATGATGTAGCGGTGGTCGGCCCCGTCGCTCACGTGCGTCTCGAAGTAGAGGTCCGGATCCCATTCGGCCAGGGCGCGCACCAGCGAGCGGGCGTTCTCGGAATCCTGCTTCATGAAATCGCGGTTCAGGTCGAGGTTGCGCGCATTGCCGCGGAAGCCGTACGCCTTCGGTCCGTTCTGGTTCACCCGGCTGTAGGAACCGCGGTTCTCGGCCCCACTGATGTTGTACACCGGCACGATGCACACCGCGGTGTTCACCGTGAGACCCATCAGCTGATCGCTCTCGAGCAGGGCCTGCGACAGGCGGAGGCAGGCATCGATGCCGTCCGGTTCACCGGGATGGATGCCGTTGGTGATCCACAGGATGTTCTTGCCCGCGGCCCGGATGCTGTCCGGTGTGAAGCCACTGCCATCGGCGATCACGAAGAGGTGCATCGGCTGCCCTCCATCATCCTGCCCGATCTCCAACAACCGGGCGCCGCTGTGCATGCGGTCCAGTTCGGTGTACCGCGCGATGACCTGGGTCCAAGTGGGCGTGGTATCACCCTCGAAGCCCCATTGGGCATGGAGGGACAGGGACGACAGGATCGATAGGACCGAAAGGAGGCGCATGCTGCAAATGTGCGGCGCATCCGATCTTCCCGGAAGAACGATCCCCGCAGGCGGATGGACCTCCTGCGGGGATCATCACGGAGCTGTCGACCTAGTCGAAGGTGACGAAGCCGAAGCGCATTTCCCGGTCCAGGTTCTTGGTGGAGATGAAGAAACGGCCATCATCCAAGGGTTTGCAGGAGGCCGGTATCAACAGGAACGGCTTGTGCTCACTACCCATGAACAGCTCTCTTACCATGGAGCCTTCCCGATCCAATGTCACCAACGTGACGTTGTTATCATCACCGATAAGGTTGAAAACACCTACCCCGTCGGTGGGTTCGGGGATGTTCCCATCCCGGTCGTTGAAAAGGAAATAGAGCGCCTCCCCTTGCTGGGCAAGTGCGAATGAACCGTAATTATCGGTATGTTCCACACTCTGCCACTTGGGGATGTTGGTCACCCATTGGATCTCCGAGCGGACGTCAGCGCATACCACCAGGATGTTGTTCCGAACGTAGTGCCGAGTGCTTGTGGTCCTGCCATTGAAAGTCTCGGTCACACGGTAATCGTATGCCTGTTCGGCCACCAGTGCTGCACCTCCATCTGCACGACGAACGATATTTCGCGGAAGGAATCGACGCTGGTCCTGTTCCGCTTCGATCCTTTTTGTCAGCTTCTCCCCAAAAGCAACAGGGCTGCCGACCAGCTTGGTTTCCAGTTCCCGGAAGCTCCGGTGTGCGACCTCCTTCGTGCGTCGGTCCAATCGAAGGAAAAAGGTACCGCGCATGCCGTGTTCCGCCTTGTTACCGTAAAAACCGGCACACACGATGGCGTCGTCATCGTTCTCCGGTTGGAGGAACAGCATTTCACCGATGAACTTGTCCTGCAGATCCAGCTCCCGGACCGTCGCGTTCCTGCTCCCAGGAGGGAATGTCAACAGGACCAGAGGATGCCGGTAACGCTCTTCGTTGGAAAGATCCTTGCGATCACCTGCATCCGGGTACTTACGAACCAACATGAGGTAGGTGCCATCGGGATCGGACACGGTCCGCTCCACGTCATATTCACCGCTCGGATAAGGCATCACCCGATCATTCGCATCACCTGTCACGGCATTCAGCGCGTCATCGAGATAAAGCA
>DASWWQ010000268.1:0-4349 GCA_036405935.1 Flavobacteriales bacterium | reverse complement strand
GAAGATCGTTTTCTTGAGGGGGGCCAATCTGGAACACCCCCAGAGCCAATCGGTGGTCGGATTGTCCTTCAGGAAACGTTCGGTCGCTCCTTCGATCCATTTGGGGCCTTTGCCGTTGTAGGTCACCGGCACAACATCGCCGTCCACGCCCACGGAAAGCATGGCCATGAACGGCGTGCCCTTGTGGATCAGCACCCCTTTCTGGTCCTTCCGGGTCCAGTTCAGCATGAAGGGTGTGTTGATCCAGTAGTACACCCCGCTCTTTTCCGAACCCAACATCACGGGCATGTACTGAGGTCCGGATGCATCATAGTACTTGCCGGCCCGGATAACACGGAAGAGTTTGCCTTTGTAGGAGAATCCCCAGATCGCGGCGCAATCGATCACGACCTCCTCCTTCCCATCGTTCTTCAGCACCACCTTCGTGTTCTCCTTCATGCCCTTCTGCGAAGCGAAGTCGAATCCGGGATAGGTCTGCGGAGTTTTGTTGAGCAGATCATCCACGGTCCGGAACACCTCGAATTGGGCTTGCGCCGCGATCGTCAGGAAGGAGACCAGAAGAACGAAGCAGATCCGGGCGGGTGTAGCGTTCATGGGATTCGGTGGGTATGGGCAAATGGTTGCGCCAAACATAGCCGTTCCGATCACCCATCGGAACAGCGCTGCTGGATCCACGCTTGTCGCTTCCGGTCGTCGAGGGGTTGGACCTCCTTACCGATTCCTGGATGTGCTCGGGGCTCTTCAGCGTGGTTTGCAAAAGGCCTCATTACGGTGCTTCCCGTACCGGATCACGGTGTGCACGGGGCGCGATGCGGTGGTACGTCCCGGCAGTTTTGCCCGAACCAAACCGTACGACCGCGACATGACCAGCGCAAAGCATCTCTCCCTGGCCCTGATGGCCCTCACCTTCGCCTTGGGCGCCTGCAAGAAGGACGATGAAGAGCCCGCCACACCGAGCGGTGGAGGAGGTGGCACCCCGGCAACGCCCGAGGAGCCGAGCACCACGCCCGTGTTCCCGGATGCGCATGGCACGCTGTGGGCCGTGAAGAGCTTCTCGTCCACGGCCACCCCCATCGGACCCATCGACTTCGAGATGGGACTGGGCATCGCGGCTTTCTCCAACAACGGTTTCACCACCAACGTGAACGTCGGTGACGTCGCCCTCAACGGCACCGCCCTCACGCCCGGAACCACCGGCGCCTACACCTCCGTCTCCCCCACCTCCATCGTGGACATCGACGTATCGTCCGTGGAATGGACCGTGGCCGGTGGCAACGGTTTCGCCGGGTTCACCCGCACGGTGAACGACTTCGCCCTGCCCGGTGTGGGCACCGTCACCAGCGCCGAGAACGTGGTGCGCAGCGACGGCTACACCCTGAGCTGCTCCTTCACCAGCGATGCCGACTCGGTGCTCTTCCTGGTGGGCGGCGTAGCCAAGACCCTGGTGGGCGGCAGCAGCTCGTGCACCTTCAGCGCGGCGGAGCTCGCCGGACTGGCGGCCGGCGCCAACATGGTGCAGATCGCGGCCTACAGCTACACCAGCGAGGTGATCGGCGGCAAGAACATCTACTTCGGCAAGGAGACGGTACGCAGCAAGAGCGTGACCATCGAATGATCGTGAACGGTCGGAGCACGCGGGGTCGCACCACCGGGCGGCCCCGCATTCCGTACCGGTCGATGAAGACAGGCCCCTTCTACATTCGCGGCATGCGGTACAGCACGCTCCAAGTCCCGTATCGCCCATGATCCGGCCGCGCATCCTTCTCCTGCTCTCGTGCGCCATGGCCTTGGCGCAGCTCGTCGCGCAGCCGCCCACACCCGATGTGAAGCCCGTGCTGTCCGCCGCCAACGATACGCTGAAGGTGCAGCGCCTCTCCGACCTCTGCTACGCCTACCGTCGCATCGATGGGGATTCCGCGCTGCTCTTCGGGCGCAAGGCGCTGGAGCTGGCGCAACGCTTGAAGTACCCCAAGGGCGAAGCGCAGGCCTGCAACGACATGGCCATCATCCATATGGACCGCAGCGCCTACGACCGGGCGGACAGCCTGTTGCGCCGGGCCTTACGCATCCGCACCACGCTGAACGACTCGGCCGGGATGGGTGCCATCCACAACAAACTGGGCAACATCTTCCAGGCCCGCTTCCGGCTGGAGGAAGCGCTGGAGGAGAACTTCCAAGCGCTGCACATCTATGAGCGCACGGGGCCACCCGCGCACGAGGCGTTGATCCTGAACAACATCGGCAACCTGCAGTTCAACCTGCGGCGCTACGATGCGGCGCTGGGTACGCACGAACGCGCAGCGGCCATCCGGAAACGCATCGGCGACGGGCCGGGCCTGGCGGCCTCGCAGGGCAACATGGCCAACGTGCGCTACCAGATGGGCGATACCGCTGCGGCGATCGCGCTGTACCGCACCGTGATCGACTTCTTCCGCGATAAGGGTCTGGAGGCCGAGCTCGCCATCCAGTTGCACAACCTGGCCGGTGTCCACATGGCCCAAGGCGACCTGCGTCAAGCGGGAACCCTGTACGAAGAGGCGCTCGCGATCCGTCGCGGGCTGGGGGAGAAGAAGGCGATCGCCAGTTCCATGATCGGACTGGGCGGTGTGCATCTGCGGCAGGGCCGACATGCCGATGCACGCCGCGAACTGCTCGGCGCCCTGCGCTTGGGACGTTCGTTGGGGGCCCGGAGCGAGGAGATGCAGGCGCTGCTCGACCTCAGTCGTCTTTACGCGCGCATGAACAAGGGCGACAGCACCTTCCACTACCATCAGATGTACACCGCCCTGCGTGATTCGGTCTTCAACGATGACCTGAAGGCAAGGATGGCCGATCTCGAAACGCGATACGACACCGAACGGAAGGAACGGCAGATCGTGGAGCAGCGCGCGGACCTGGCGGAGAAGGACCGGTCCATCGCCGAGCTGGGTGAGCGCGCGGAGCGGCGGCGCTTCTGGCTGGCGGCCTCCATCGGCGGCATCGCGTTCGTGGTGCTGAGCGCACTGCTGCTCTTCGAGGTGCAACGGCGCAAGGCCCGCGCGGCCAAGGATGCGGCGCTGATCACCGAACGGGAAGCGGGGCTGCGTGCCGTGCTCACCGCCACCGATGCCGAACGCAAACGGATCGCAGGTGAGCTTCACGATGGTGTGGGCCAGCAGCTCACCGGCCTGAAGTTCCGCCTGGAGGACATCGCCTCGCGCGCCACCGACCAATGGCCGGAACAGGCCCGGCAGGTGCAGGAGATCGTGGCCATCGCCGATGAGGCCAGCCGTGATGTGCGCACCATCGCACACAGCATGATGCCCCGCGCGCTGGGTGATCTCGGTCTTGCCCCGGCCTTGCACGATATGCTGCAGAAGTCGCTCACGCGGCCCGGCATGCAGCACAGCTTCGAGCATTTCGGCATCGACCAACGGCTGCCGCAGGAGGTGGAAGTGGGCACCTATCGCATCGCACAGGAGCTGGTGGGCAACGTGATCAAGCACGCCGATGCGCGCAACGTGAACGTGCAACTGCTGAAGAACAAGGGGCACCTGGTGCTCATCGTGGAGGACGACGGCAAGGGCATGGACCCCGCCCGACGCTCCAACGGCATCGGCCTCCGCAGCATCAACGACCGGGCCCGCGCGCTGCAGGGCACCGTGGAGTTCGAAGGCTCACCGGGCCAGGGCACCGTGGCCACCGTTCGCATACCCCTCTCCCATCCTGAACGAACATGAACGGATCACCCATCCGCGTTGCACTCTGCGACGACCATCGGATCGTCGTCGACGGCCTCCGACAACTGCTGACCGACGCGCCGGGCATCGAATGCGTGGGTACCGCCGGTAGCGGCGCGGAGGCCCTCTACCTGCTGGAGCATGTGGCCACCGATGTACTGATCACCGACCTCGATATGCCGCAGATGGACGGTGCACAGCTCACCCAGCGCATCCGTGAGAAGAAGCTGCCGGTGCGCATCATCGTACTGAGCATGCACGAGGAGGCCGCCGTGGTGCAGCGTCTGCTGGACCTCGGGGCCGATGGGTATCTGGTGAAGAGTGCCGGCAAGGAGGAAGTGCTGCTGGCCCTGCACAACGTGCACGCCGGACGCAAACACTTCAGCAGCGACCTCTTCGGCTCCCTGTTGAAACAACGGGCGGCTGCGGCCAATGGGCGTGAAGTGCTCAAGGGCCTCAGCGAGCGCGAGGTGGAGGTGCTGGCCGCTCTGGCCGAAGGCCTCTCCAACAAACAGATCGGCGAACAGCTCTTCATCTCCCCCCGAACGGTGGACACCCACCGCACCAACCTGATGCGCAAGCTGGACACCCACAATGTGGCGGGGCTCGTGCGTATCGCGATCCAGGCGG
>DASWWQ010000267.1:0-15975 GCA_036405935.1 Flavobacteriales bacterium | reverse complement strand
TTCGCCGCTTTACTACGCCGATCGTGACGAGCGCCCATTGCCGGGCACCAGTTATTACCGGCTGCGGCAGACCGACATCGATGGCCGCTCCACGCTTAGCGCCGTTGTGCCGGTCCACTTCAGCGGCCTGCTTCCCAACGGGTCTTCGGTGCATGTATCCGATGAGGGTCTCGTGGTGTTCCACGACCATGCCTCCGATGCCCGGTACTCCGTGCTGGACATGGGGGGTAAGCTGATCACAACGGGCAGATTGGGCACGTTGACCCGCAGTGTGCTGACCCTGCCGACCTTGGATCAAGGGGTGTACGTGCTGCGCATCGAGGGCCGCACCGGAGTGGAGGCGGTGCGCTTCCTCCGTTGACGTACCCTTTCAAGGCTCCACGAACAGGCTGAAGCGCGCATCCAAGGGATCGAGCGCCTCCAACAGGGTGTCGAAGAAGGCGGGGCCTTGTGCGGCATACCAAGGCATGAAGTTCTCCCGCCGCTCCTGAAGGATCCCGTCCGGAAAAAGACGGTCCAACACCCGTTCCAAACTTTGCAGGACCTGCTCCTGTTCCCTTTTCGCGGCCCGTACCAGCTTGCTTTCCAAGGCATCGAGGCCTTTCATGCTGCGCTTGGCGGCCGCGCGTACGGCTTGTTCCAAGGTGCTGTCTGCCGTCCTTGCCCGCAAGGCGAGCTCTTCGTACACCTGGAAGATCCGGCGGCGTTCATCGTCCACCTGCGTGCTGAAACTCGCATTGCGCATGGCCAAGCTGTTGCGCAACTCATCCACCGGGCGGAACAGGTAGCTCGGCTCCAGGCCCAACTCCGTGCAGCGTTGGATGTCCTTGGCCTTCAGGAAAGCCGCGGAAGCGCGGAGCAACAATACGGGCATGGGTACACGATAGGCCTCGAACAGCCAGCGCAACTGGAGCCAGTAGGCCAGTTCGCCGCCGCCGCCGATGTATGCGACGTTGGGCAGAACGACCTCCTGGTAGAGCGGCCGCATCAGCACATTGGGCGAGAACCGATCGGGATGACGCTCCAGTTCGGCCAACAAGTGCTCCAGATCGAAGGAAGGACCTTGGTCCAGCACCTGGTAACGTTCGTCCTGCCGCTCGATGCGCGACCGATGTCCATCACGCAGGTGGAACAGGTTGATGTCGCGGGCATGCGCCTGTTCGTCCTGTATACCGGCCAACCTCTCATTGGCGTAGCGCACCGTGCGTACCGTGATCCCATGGAGCAGTTCCTCCTGCATCAACGGTGCGAACACCCGCTTCAAACGGGGATCATCGGCATCCAGCAGCACCACACCGAAACGGCCGAACAAGGCATCCACGAAAAGGCGGGTGGCATGGGCCAAGGAATGCTCGGGACGATAGCATTCCGCCAACAAGGTCCTGAGCTGGTCCGCATGTGAACCTTGGCCCAACAGCGATCCAGCCTTGTGCACGGCCGCTGCGATGCCATCGAGCCGCATGCGACCCACGGGGCCACCGGAGGGGCCCGGCCAATGCACCCGTTCACCGTTCACGTAGGTATGGTCGATCTCGGCGCGATCATGGTCCTCGGTTGCCATCCAGAACACCGGAACCACAGGAGCGCGGTCCGTGGAGATCTGACGGGCGATCCGCACCGCGTTGAGGATCTTGAAGGGCACGTACAGCGGTCCGCTGAACAGGCATAGCTGATGCCCGGTGGTCACTGTGCGACACTCCGCTCGGCGTAGCAGGTCCAACGCGTTACGCACGGCATCCTTCAAGGGAAGGTCGCGGTACTGTTCCTCCAGCACTTCGCAAAGCACTGCGCGGGTGTGTGGATCGAAGTCGCGGGCTTGGTTGGCCGCCCGCAGGGAGGGGGCATCGGGGCGCCAAGTGCGGAAATCCCTCAACGCGGGGGCGTCCTCCAAGTGGTCCAGCACCGCGCGTGGAAAGCGCCCGGTGGCACGGTAGGGGACCAAGTGTCGCAACATCCGAGCGGCGAAGGTAGAGGGCCTTGCCTTGGCACCGCTTTCTTTACGGAGTGAAAACCCGACACCTGACCCGTCTTCTCACCGTCCCCACGTTCCTCTGGTGCAGCCTGTTGATCGCGCAGGACACCCTTACGGTGCAGACCCTCACCTTCGACAGCATCACCACGCGTCGTGGATGGTGGGTGTTTCCGGACAGCACGCACCACTTCCGCAAGGTGCTGATGGTGCATACCCTGAAATGCGATCCGCAAACCACGCAGGACCAGTTTCCGTGTGGGGAATGGGACTATCTCACCTACAACATCATCCACCACCATACCGGCCTGCTGGACAGCACCGCGCTGCAACACCCCTTGTTCCGTGCAGGTACGCTGCGGCCGGACAGCATCGCCCTACACCCCGCTCCATTGTACGATCGTCATCAACGCTACAGTCGGTTCCGGCTGATCGACACCGAGGTGAACGAAACGGACCATCACATCGGGCAGGCCAATGCCGTGGATGCACTGACCCTGTCCGCCACAGGTGGCGGGCACCACAGCCAATTCCTGCTCCGCTCCGCCGAACTGGAAGCGGCGGCGGTGGGTCGTATCGATGCCATCCGATTCCTGGCCACCATGGGTGGTGATCCCCTGCACCGGGTGATCGTCCGGTTGAGGAACCGCATGCCGGGGGACCTGACCGAATTCGACAGCAACGAGTTCACCACGGTGTTCGATCAGGGATATCAGTTCCAGGCCGGGGTGAATACGTTGGACCTTTTGACCTCCTTCCATTGGGCCGGCCCCGGAAACGACATTGTGGTGGATATCGGCGTGGAGGACCCCGGTATTGGCGGTGTACCGGCCGTGGCCACGCTGGGCGCCGGTAGCGTGCCCGCCGGGACGGTGGTGCATACCGTACGTGACGGATCCGTACGCCCCGACAGGGGGTTGATCGCCCTCGACCCCGCCGCGTTGGCTACTGTGGACCAAGAGGTGACCGTGATGTTCCGTGTATGGGGTGATGCCTCGCTCCCGATCGATAACTCCATCCTCGAAGCGGTGAATGCGGCCGGTGAACGCGTCCTGAACATCCACCTCCCATGGAGCGATGGTAACGTGTACTGGGATGCCGGCAATGAGGGCGGCTACGATCGTATCAACCGCGCGGCCACCACGGCCGAAACGGAAGGACAATGGCACCATTGGGCCTTCGTGAAGAACGCCATCACAGGAAACATGCGCATCTACCTCGATGGCACCTTGTGGCACAGCGGCACGGGCCATACGCGCTCCATGGCGGGCATCACCGCCTTCCATGTGGGCTGCGCCGGCAACCGCACCAATGCCTACCCCGGTGCACTCGACGACTTCAACCTGTTCAACGTGGCGCTCGATGCCGCGACCATCCAGGCGTGGAGCAACCGGGCGGTCAACGCGGCACATCCCGCCTTTGCCAACCTGCTCTTCGGACTTCCCTTCGATGAGGAGGCCACCTCCTTCCGCCCCACCAATGTGGCACCGGGCGCAGCCCCCGCGTGGTACTTGGGCCGGATGGCGCACCTGCAAACCCCTTCCCTATCGTCATCGCGTTCCGCGTTGATCGGGGAGGTGCGGCCGGACATCGTGCTGGTGGAGCATGAACACATCAGCCATCTGGACTCCCTCCTGGTTGCCGATGCGGTCATCCACACGTCCACCGCGGTGGAGTTGTTCCAAGTGGTGGGCAATGCGGTGGCTCCCACCGATACCCTGCGGGGTTGGGAGGTGCGGAGCGAGCGCCTGTACGATCCTGCCGGTGCCTTGATCGACAGCACGTTGATCGCGGGCACCTATCTGCTGAACGATACGCTCGACTACTTCAGTACTCCTTTCCCGGAGGTGAGGGACATGGAGATCGGGCGTTACATCACCCCGTACGGCATCAACCTGAGCTTGGGACCGAACGGCTTCAGCTGGGTGTTCGATGTTACGGACTACCAGTTTCTCTTGCATGACAGTGTGGAGGTGAGCGCGGGGAACCAGCAGGAACTCATCGACCTGCGCTTCCTGATGATCGAGGGTACACCGCCGCGCGAGGTGATCACGCTGCAGCGCCCGTGGGGGCCCATGCGCAGCTACAGCTATGGCGACCTCTCCACGGATGCCGCCCTGGCCCCGGTAACGGTGGACCTGGACCCGGCCGCCACACAATGGAACCTGCGCACGCGCCTCACCGGGCACGGACATAACAGCAACACGGGCGACTACCCGCATTGCTGCGAGTGGAAGGACAACACCCACTACCTCCATCTCGATGGACAACCCGTGGCCGATTGGCACATCTGGCAAGAGACCGAATGCGCCTTGAACCCGGTATATCCGCAAGGGGGCACATGGCCCGGAAGCCGTGAAGGGTGGTGCCCCGGTGACCTGGTGAAGGATCACGCCTTCGAGCTCACACCTTTCATCTCCGGGACGCAGGCTGTGCTGGACTACAGCATCACTCCAGTGCCACTGGATAATCCGGGGATGGCGGGTGGCAACTACGTGGTGAACATGGACCTCTTCGGCTATGGTCCGGCCGCGCATGCCTTGGATGCGGAGATCTACCTGGTGAAGCGCCCCAGCAACGTGGGCTACTACGCGCGCCAGAACCCCATCTGCGACGACCCCTTGGTGGTACTGCGCAATGCGGGTGGCACCACGCTCACCAGTGCAACCTTCACCTTCGGGGTCAGTGGTGGCGTGCCCGAGACCTTCACCTGGACCGGAAGTCTGGCACACATGGACACCGTTGAAGTGCGCCTACCCATCACCACGGTGGGCTTCTGGAACGGGGACGCGGAGCATCGGTTCACCGTAACCGTGGGATCGCCCAACGGACTGGCGGACCCATATCCCGATAACGACCGCTACACCACCACGTTCGAGCTGCCAGTGGTGTACCCGGAGAATTTCGTGCTCCATTTCCGCTCCAACAACCGTCCTGCGGAGAACTCCTGGAAGCTCTTCGACCGCTGGGGGAACGTGGTGTTGGAACGCTCCAACTTCACGGCCAACACCATCTATCTGGACACCTTGGCCCTACCTGCCGGCTGCTACACCTTCCAACTGCTGGATACCGGCAACGACGGATTGAGCTATTGGGCCGACCCGGCCGCAGGCTCCGGACAGATGCGGTTCAAACGGCTCAACGGCACCACCTTCAAGAGCTTCGGTGGGGACTTCGGGCGCATGATCCATTGGCCCTTCACCATCGACAGCGGCGTGGGCGTGGAGGACGGTCTGCAACCGCTCACCCTTCAAGCCTTCCCCAATCCGGGCGATGGACTGTTCCGCGTGCGCAGCACCGGATTGGAAGGCCTGGTGGAGATCGAGGTGAGCGATGCGTTCGGCCGTTCGGTGCACCGCGCACAAGTGCTGGTGAAGGCAGGCGCCGCGTTGGAACTGGACCTCCGGGACCGGGCCAGCGGCATCTACCTTGCGCGTATCGTTTCCGACCACGGACAAGGCACCCTGCGCTTGGTGAAGGACTGAACACATGAGCGTCCAACCCGAACGTTTCCGCACCTGGAAGGAGTTCTACCCCTTCTACCTCACCGAGCACCGGCATCCCGTGAGCCGCATCCTGCACTTCACCGGAACCCTGTTGATCGCACTGTGGGTCATCCTGGCCATCATCACCGGCAACGCCTGGTGGCTGGTGCTGGTACCGATCGGAGGCTACGGCTTCGCGTGGGTGGGCCACTTCTTCTTCGAGCGTAACCGCCCCGCCACCTTCCAGTACCCCGGCTTCAGTCTCGCCAGCGACTTCGTCCTGTTCTGGCACCTGCTCACCGGAAAGGAACGCTTCTTCCCGAAGGACCACTAGACCTTCCCAACACCACATTCTCCTTCCCCATGGCCATACGGATGACCCCCGACGAGGGCAGCAGTGAACAACGCCGTAGCACGCCCGATCGCCGCAGCGGTGGGGGCTTCTCCGGTGGCGGCGGGCTCGGTGGCCTGCTGCCCATGCTCATCGGCCTGTTGCTGAAGAACCCCAAGCTGTTGCTCTTGGTGGCCGTGGGTTTCGGCATCTTCTACTTCATCGGTGGAAGCGAAGGCTGCAACACCGGCGGCGCAGGCGCCAACAACGTCATCAGCGGGCTGTTGCAGACCGTTACCGGAGCCAACTTCGACCCGAAGCTGTATGACCGGGCGGAGGTGTACGAGCCCCTGGCCGACAACGTGAACGCGCCCCTGCCCGAGCGTATCAGCCTGGAGTCCTTCGCGCCCGAACGGCTGAACCAAGGTCAGCAGGGCAGCTGCGTGGCCTGGGCCAGCGCCTATGCCGCGCGCACCATCGTGCAGGCGAAGGCCACGGGCCAGAAGGCCGATGCCGTGGCCTTCAGCCCGAGCTACCTGTACAACCAGATCAAGATCGACAACAGCGATTGCCAAGGCAGCTACATCTTCCGCGCGATGGACAACATGCTGAAGGGCGGTGTTCTCCCCTTCAGCAAGTTCGCTTACACCGACCAGAGCTGCGCGAAACAACCCAGCATCGAGGAACGGCGTACCGCCGAGCAGTACCGCATCAAAGGGTTCCAACGCCTTTCCTTGAACGGCGATGACCAGCGCACGGACATGGTGGCCATGAAGCAGCAACTGGCGCAGGGATCACCCGTGGTCATCGGCATGATGGTGGGTGGCAGTTTCATGCAGGAGATGGAAGGCCGGGAGCTCTGGACACCGACCAGCAGCGACTACCAGCAGTCGGGCTTCGGTGGCCATGCGATGTGCGTGATCGGCTACGACGACTACTTCGTGAAGGGGGAAAAGGAGGGCGGCGCCTTCCAGATCATGAACAGCTGGGGCAAGGAATGGGGGCGGAACGGCATCGCGTGGGTGCGCTACAGCGACTTCGACTTCTTCGCCAAGGAGGCCTATGCCGTGTATCCGCAGAGCGAGGACCCGAATGCCAAGCCCGCCGAATTCGACATCCGATTCGGACTGGTGCTCGTGGACGCCAAGGGCCGGCCTACCGGAGAGCACATCGGTCTGAGCCGGGTGGACGGGCGGGTGTTCCGCAGCGACCGACCCATCGTGAAAGGCAGCCGCTTCAAGGTGGAGGTGACCAACAACGCCGAATGCTACACCTACATCTTCGGGCAGGTGCCGGACAGCACCTACGTCCTCTTCCCATACACCGCCAAACACTCGCCCTATTGCGGCATCACCGGCACCCGGATCTTCCCCAAGGATTACAGCCTGACCGCGGATGACATGGGACAACGTGACGTGATGGCCCTGCTGATCACCAACCAACCCTTCGACTATCCGAAGGTGAACGAACAGCTGAAGGCCGCACCCGGTGGCACCATGAACGCCAAGTTGGAGGGTGTCCTGGGCCAGGAACTGATCCCGGCGGATGCACCGGTCTATTCCCAAGGCGGGACTTTCGGGGCGAAAGTACCCGCGACGCGCAACGCCATGGCCATTGTACTGGAGATCGACAAGCGCTGACCAAGCGCCGATACGCCTGCGGCCCACGTCACTGGACACGGCCCCGCATTTGCAGGACCTTTGCCGGCCATGCTCCGCTGCCCTCCGCTTTTCCTTCTGATCGCCGGCCTGAGGGGGGCCGCCCTCCAAGCCCAGATACCGGAGGAAGCCATTCCCCTCACCGCAGAGGTCCACCTCTCCCCTCCTTCGGCCACCATCCATTGGGCCTCGGACCCTACTGCCGACTCCTACCGGGTGTATTATCGGGCACCGGAAGCAGCCGGATGGAACTTCGCCGTACAGCTTCCTGGGAGCGCCACTTCGTTCACGGACACGAACTTCCCCATCGGGGATGCTTGGGAATACATGGTGACGCGGGATGAACCCTATCCGCTGCGCAGTACCGTATGCGTACCCGTGGGCACTTCGCTCACCTTCCGGATCACCGATAGCGGTGGTGATGGCCTCTGTTGCGCCTTCGCCGCCGGTGCTTGGCATGTGGATGCCTGCGGTGGAGAACTCGCTCGGGGCGGCTCCTTCGGCACGGTGGAACAATCGACCTTCACCGTATGCGGCACCAGCGGATGCACCGATGTCACCGTGGTGGTCGAGCCGGACCAGTTCGTGGATGCGGTGAGCTGGGAATTACGGACCGGCGCCAACGTGCTGCTGGCCAGCGGTGGTCCCTTGGCCCCGCCCCGCTTCGGCCTGATCCGCGTGGGCATCCAGGTGCCTGCGGTGGATCAACCCGGATCCGTACTGATTCTGGTGGCGGACAATCTCGCCAACCCCTTGCAGGACGAACTGGAGCGTCTGCGGAACGACTTGGAGGCCGAAGGATGGCGGGTGCAACAGGTGGACGTTCCCCTCTCCACCTCCGTCACCGCCATCAAGGCGCAAGTGGTTGCCGCACGGGCCACCGACCCGGGCCTCAACGCCCTCTTGATCATCGGTGGACTGGCCGTGCCCTACTCGGGTAGGATCGCCCCCGACGGCCACTTCCCCGACCATTACGGCGCTTGGCCAGCGGACCTGTACTACGCCGAACTGGATGGGCCATGGACCGACAACAGCATCAACATCGCCGTCACCGAACTGCCGGTGCGCAACCAGAACGTACCCGGCGATGGCAAGTTCGACCAGAGCGTGCTGCCCAGCGATGTGGACCTGATGCTGGGAAGGATCGACCTCAGCGACCTGCCCGCTTTCGTTACCAACGAAGTGGAACTCACCCGCAGCTACCTGGACCGCAACCATGCTTTCCGCACCGCCCAGGTCGCTTATCAACGCCGGGCGGTGGTGGACGAGAACTTCCCGTTCTACGACCATGAGTCCACGATCTACCGCAGTTGCACCCCCATGTTCGGCGCGGCCAACGTGCAGCCCGGGGATCTGTTGACGGTGTTGTCGACGCAACGCCCGCTGTGGTCCTTGGGGGCCGGTGCAGGCAGCTTCACCAGCATCCAAGGGGTGGGAGCCACGGAAGACCTGGCCTCAGAAGGGACGATGGGCGCCTTCGCACACCTCTTCGGAAGTTATTTCGGCGATTGGGACAACAGCGACAACTTCATGCGGGCCGCCTTGGCCTCCGGGCTGCTGGGCGCCGTGTGGGGGCCGCAAGAAATGGCCTTCCACGAAATGGCCCTCAATGCTCCCATCGGCCAGGCCGTACGCCGTTCACAGAACGCCTCGTATGCCGACAACGGTCGGCTGGGCCGCCTGATCAACATCGATCTGATGGGTGACCCCACCTTGGTGCCCTTCCCTGTTCCGCCGGTTACCGACCTCAGCACGGACAGTTCGGAAAGCGGAATGCTCGTCTCGTGGACGGCGGCGCCTGAAGCCGACCTCGGCTATCGGATCTATCGCCGGGGCATGGGTCCGGACAGTTTCACCCTGATCGGTTCCACGGGGTCGACCCAATTCCTCGACCCCACACCCTTGGTGGGTGGCGGCGAATACCTGGTGCGGCCCTTGGACATGGACACCTCCTCCAGCGGCACCTATCAGCGGCTGGGACCCGGTCGCATCGTGGCCAGTAGCCTGTCCACCGGCTCCTCGGAGGTGGTACAAGGCGCTGGCTTCGCCGTCTTCCCCGTACCGAACCAAGGCCGCTTCATGCTCCGTGCGCAGGGGCGGGTCGGCGCGGTGCGCCTGTTCGACCTGGAAGGACGTGCGGTGCCGGTGCGAACGGAGATCTCGGGTGATCGAACGCACGTGCTGGCGGATGCCACACCCGGTTGTTATGTGCTGCAGCTATCGGTGGACGGTGTGCTCCACAACCGACGGGTGCTGATCACGGAGTAGGCAGCAGCGTGGCCACGAGCTCATGCTCGCGGGCCTCGCGCACCACCACCTCACAGAAATCGCCGATGCGCAGATGCCCTTCCGTGACAGGGATCAGCACATCGTTGTCCACCTCGGGGGAGTCGTGCTCCGTGCGGGCGTAGTAGAAGCCTCCCTCAGCCTTGTCCACCAGCACCTTGAAGGTGGAACCGACCTTGTGCTGGTTCAGGTCGAAGCTGATCCCGCCCTGCAACTCCATGATCTCCGTGGCGCGCTGCTGCTTCAACTCGAAGGGCACATCGTCCTCCATGCTGAAAGCATGGGTATCCTCTTCGTGACTGTAGCTGAAGGCACCCAGACGGTCGAAACGCATCCGTTCGATCCAGCGCAGATTATCCTCATGATCGGCTGCCGTTTCACCCGGGAATCCGGCGATCAGCGTGGTTCGGATGGCGATCCCGGGAACGGTGCTGCGGATGTGGTCCACCAAGGCCTCGGTCTTCTCCTGGGTGATACCGCGCCGCATGCGCTTGAGCATGTTGGTGCTGCCATGCTGAAGCGGCATGTCCAAGTACTTGCAGATGTTGTTCCGCTCTTTCATCACGTCCAGGATCTCCATCGGGAATCCGGAGGGAAAGGCATAGTGGAGGCGGATCCAATCGATGCCCTCCACGTCGCTCAAGCGGGCGAGCAGCTCGTGCAGGTTGCGTTTCCGGTAGATGTCGAGGCCATAGTAGGTCAGGTCCTGCGCGATCAGGATCAGCTCGCGGGTACCGTTGGCGGCCAGATCCCGCGCGCTCTGTTCCAACTGCTCGATGGGCGTGCTGATGTGGGCGCCTCGCATCAGGGGAATGGCGCAGAAGGAGCACTTGCGGTCGCAGCCCTCGCTGATCTTGAAATAGGCATAGTGCGCCGGTGTGGTCAGTAGGCGCTCCCCCACGAGCTCATGCTTGTAGTCGGCCTTCAGCGTCTTCAGCAGGCGCGGAAGGTCCCGGGTGCCGAACCAGGCATCCACCTGGGGGATCTCCGCTTTCAGCTCCGGCCCGTAACGCTGGCTGAGGCAGCCGGTCACGTACACCTTTTCCACCAAACCCTTGTCCTTCGCCTTCACATAGTCCAGGATGGTATCGATGCTCTCCTGCTTGGCGTTCTCGATGAACCCGCAGGTATTGATCACCACAACCTGATGGTCGTTGCCGGCTCCAGCATGCTCCACGGCGATGCCGTTGGCGCGAAGCTGGGCCATCATCACCTCGCTGTCGAACGTGTTCTTGGAACACCCGAGGGTGACCACGTTGACCTTGGTGCGTTTCAGCGTGCGTGCTTTCATCCGTGAAGGGGGGAACCGCCCATCGGGCGGCGGGGCACAAAGGAACCGCTTTCGTGCGAGCCGGGTGGAACCATTCATGCCGGAGTCCGTTGGAAGCCACTCAATGCCGTGTTCCCCCATCCATCGGATACCTGCCACCAGGTTTCCCTCTTGGGCCACCCCGCTTCTCGCCCACCACCTGTTCGTCCGTAACCGCGTGTTCCGTAGCCTGCTCTCCTCCCTGTTCCTGTTGGTGCTCACCGTGGCGCCGGTCCACGCCCAGAGCGTAGGCCGACTGCTGGGCAGATTGGGGCATACCCCACCTGGACCGGACCAAGTGGAACTGCTCCTGCAACTAGGCGACGTGGAGACCAAGGCCCGCAACTGGGACGACGTGATCGACTACGCCCAGCTCTGCCAGAACGAGGCCATACGCCTGGATCTTCCGGGGGAAGCCGCGCGCAGTTCCCTGCAGATGGCCCATGCCTACCGCGCCAAGGGACAGACCTCCGTGGCGCTCACCCACGCCCTGCGGGCCATGGCCAGTGCCGACGAGGCCGGCGTGGGCGAACTCACCGAAGCCGCGTTGCAACTGGCGGAGATCTTCAACGACCTGGGTGTGCATCCACGCTCCTTGGAATATCTCTCCCGCATCAGCCACCCGGAAGCGCTGGATGAGGACCGTAAGGTGCGGTACCACATGACCTTGGCACAGGCCAAGGATGCCAATGGTGAGAAGGAAGCAGCCTTGGTGGCCTATTCCCAAGCGCTGCAGCTCACCACCAACACCAAGGACATCGAGAAGATCATCCTGTGCCTGCAGGCCATGAGCCGTGCGGAGACCGAGCGGTCCAACTACATCAAGGCCGCCGCGCACCAGGAGGATCTGCTGCAGATCCAGATGGCGGTGGGTTCGGCCACCGAGCAGGGTGTTGCGCTCAACAACCTCGGGGAGATCAACGCCAAGCTGGGCAAGTATGAACTGGCCATGACCCACTTCCTCTCTTCCGCGGCCCTGCTCTACGGCGCCCCGGACCTGCACGAGCGGGTACTGATGAACCTGGCCATGGCATACGGGAACCAAGGACAGATGAACCAGGCCTACAAGGTGCTGGAGAACGCATGCGCCATCATGCGCAAGCGCAAAAGCAACCTGAACATGGCGGCAGCCCTCAACATGCGGGCCGGTCTGCACCTGATGGAAAGCCAGTTCATCGATGCGCGTCGTGATGCCTCCGCCGCCGACGCCATGGCCCACCAGATGGGCCAATTGAACGAACGGCTCGAAGCGCACAACATCCTGATGCGGGTGGCCTCGGCGCGTGGCATGACCGTGGAAATGCGCACCACCCAGGACCAACTGAACGAGCTGAAGCTCGAGATGGAACGCGCTTGGCGCAGTGCCGACAAGGAGAAGGAGGAACGCAACAACCTCGTGCAGAAACAGGAGAAGGACCTGATGAACCTGGTGAGCATGGAACAACGCGACCGCCTTCGGATGCGGCAGACCATCCTCGATGCCGAGAACCAAGGCAAGGAGATGGAGATCGTCCGTTACCAGAAGGAACTGGTGGAGGCCAATCTGCGGCAGGAAGCCTTGGCACGTGAAAAGGCCCAGCAGGCACTGGCGCTCAGTGAGGCCGCCCTGGATGCGGAACGGCGGTCGCGCAACATCGAACAGCTCGAAAGTGAGAAGACGCTCCAGATGCTGGCCGTCACGAAGCTGGAACTGGAGAAGAAACAGAAGGAAAGCGCCCTCGGGCTGCTGAAGCGCCAGAACGATCTCCTGGAAGGCGATCGAAAGCTGAAGGCCGAGGCCCAGCGAAGGGACCGATTGATCAGCCGCTTCTCCGTGGTGGTCGGGGTGATCCTGTTGATCCTCTGCGGCTTCGCGATGTGGGTGATGCGGAAGATGCGTGCCAAGAACCGGATCATCAGCGGTCACGTGGGCGAGATCCGGAACATCAATCAAAGGCTCAAGGAAACCAACGAGGACATGCTCAGCAGCATCCGCTACGCGCGGAACATCCAGAGCACCATCGTCCCCAGCGAGTCCCTGATGCGCGACCTGCTGCCGGACAGCTTCCTCTTCTACCGCCCACGCGATGTGGTGAGCGGCGATCTGCCCTTCGTGCACCAGGCCCACGGCCGCATCTACGTGGCCGCCATCGATTGCACGGGCCACGGGGTACCCGCCGCGATGCTCTCCTTCATGGCCTACTACAATCTGATGGACATCATCGGCAGCGATCCCACGGCCAGCCCCGACATGATCCTCTCTGCACTCCACGAGCGGGTGGCCACCACCATCAGCCAGAGCACGGAAGGCAACAGCATGTCGGACGGTATGGACATCGGGCTTTGCTGCATCGAACCTCAACGTCAACGCCTGGTGTTCGCCGGTGCGCAGATGAGCATGATGATCGAGCGCAAGGGTGAGGTACAGCGCGTGAAGGGCGATGTCCGTTCCATCGGCGATCGTTTCGGCGACGGCACCCCGCGCTTCCGGCAGCATCTGGTGGAACTGGACGCCCAGGACCGGATCTACCTCTTCAGCGATGGATTGGTGCACCAGTTCGGGGGCGAGAACGGCAAGCAGAAATTCAGCTACCGGCGTACCGCCCAGGAGTTGGCCGGATTGGCCCCTATGGATGCCCGGGAGGCCTATGCCACGATCTCCCGCACCTTCCAGGAATGGCAGGGGGGGACCGAGCAGACGGACGATGTGCTGCTCATCGGCTTCAGTTTGAAAGGAACCCGCAAGGCGAAAGCCGCGTAAGAACGCACGTGATGGAAAAAAGCCTCACCCAATACCAAGGCGCGCTCAGCAGCGAGGTGCGCATCCAACTGACCGACCTGATCCAAGCCGTGGCATTGGCCAACATCGGCAAGCGCACCAATGTGAAGAAGCTCTGTGCTATCGCGATCGAGCTGCTGGACAACGCCCAACGCTACTGCAGCAACGGCAACATCCGTTTCGAGTGGCAACTGCAGGGCGACCTGCTGGTGGTCCGCATCGAGAACCAGGCCGCCGAGCGCGACGCGCAACGCATGCTGGAGAGCATCCAAGCGGTGAACCGCATGGGCCCCGAGGAACTGGTGGAGGCTTTCCGCAGCCAGCTCACCAACGGCAAGTTCGGCGAGAAGGGAGGTGCCGGTCTGGGCTTCCTCGACATCGCCCGCAAATCGAAGGGTCCCATCTCTGCGGACATCGCCCCCTTGCCCGGCGGCGACTACTGGTGCCGCAGTGAGGTATCGACCAACCTGGCCTGAACCATCCCATGAAGAGCCTCCTCATCAAAGGCACCAAGAGCACACCCACGGTGGTGCTCGACCCCACGAACGATCGATACGTTTTCGCCGGCAACTCCCTCCCGGAGAACGCCGCGGAGTTCTTCGAGCCGGTGATCCAATGGTTGCGGACCAACAGTGAAGGTCTTCCCCCCGGCCGCAATTTCATTTTCCGCCTCTCCTATTTCAGCACATCGAGCATGAAGGCCTTCTACATGGTGCTCAACCTGATCCGGGAAGCCTCCCTGATGCAGGGCAAGGCCCATACGATCAGCTGGCAGATCGAGGATGATGACGAGTTCATGTCCGAGGCCGCGGAGAACTTCGAAGAACTACTGGGGATGTCCTTGGAACGGGTGCAGCTCACGGCTGAACAAGCCACCGAGGAGTCGAAGAAGATCGAGCGGTATGTGGATGCGGCCCTTGCGGCCTGATCACAGTCCCTCCTTCCCGAACAAACTGTCCACGAACGCCGTGCGGTCGAACACCTGGAGGTGATCGATCCCCTCGCCCACCCCGAGATATTTGATCGGCACCTGCAGCTGATCACTGATGCCGATGGCCACGCCACCCTTCGCGGTGCCATCGATCTTGGTCAAGGCCAAAGCGGTGACATCCGTGGCCTTGGTGAACTGCTTGGCCTGCTCCATGGCGTTCTGGCCCGTGCTGGCATCGAGCACCAGGATCACCTCATGCGGCGCATCGGGCACCACCTTGCGCATCACGTTGCGCACCTTGGTCAGCTCGTTCATCAGGTTCACCTTGTTGTGCAGGCGGCCGGCGGTGTCGATGATCACGACGTCCATAGCCTTGGACCTGGCGCTTTCCACACTGTCGTAGGCCACCGCGGCCGGATCGGCACCCATGCCTTGGCTCACCAAGGGAACGCCCACGCGCTCGCTCCAGATCCGCAGTTGGTCCACGGCGGCGGCCCGGAACGTATCCGCTGCACCCAACATCACCTGGTTCCCGGCCTGTTTGTAGGCATGCGCGAGCTTGCCGATGGTCGTGGTCTTGCCCACACCGTTCACGCCCACCACCATCACCACATGAGGCTTGGGACCTGACACTTTGAAAGGTGCATTCGCCGATCCATCGTCCTTCATCAGGCTGATGACCTCGTTGCGGAGGATGCCACGCAGTTCGGAGGTCCCCATGTAGCCATCCTTCTTCACGCGTTCCTGCAGGCGCTCGATGATCTTCAACGTGGTCTCCACGCCGACATCGCTGGTCACGAGGGTCTCCTCCAGCGCGTCGAGCACATCGTCGTCCACCGAGGTCTTTCCGGCGATGGCGCGGGCCAGCTTGCCGAAGAACGAGGTGCGCGAGCGGTCCAGCCCTTCGTCGAGCTGCTGTTTCTTTTCCTTGCCACCGAAAAGTCCGAAGAAGGCCATACGGGAGAACGCCGAAGCGGGGCTTTATCGCCGGATCACACGTGGAGCATGTGCTGGCGGGTCATTTCATGCAGAAAGGCTCCCCGAACGAACGGGAAGCCTTTCCATTTCCCTGGTAAGGGTCTTATTTCTTGGCGGCGAGGGCCTTGTCGACGTCCTCGGCCGGCATGATCTGCTCTTGGAACTGGTAACCACCGGTGCGCGTGCTCTTCACCATGCGGATCACCTTCACGAACACCTTGGCGTCCGCTTTCTTCAGGGTTGCAACTACCTTCTTGGCCATGGCTTACT
>DASWWQ010000266.1:0-5467 GCA_036405935.1 Flavobacteriales bacterium | reverse complement strand
GAGCGCTTCGGTGTAGTGGGCCGCTACATCGAGCTCTACCGCTTGCGCATCTTCGACCGTTGGGGATCGCTGCTCTTCGAGACCGTGGATCCGATGGAAGGTTGGGACGGTACCATCGCCGGCACCGCAGCCACACCCGGGGTCTATGTGTACCAGGTACGCTACAAGGGCCCTACGACGGAAGCGGTGGAACGGTTGGGTCATGTGACGCTTTTGCGCTAGCGCCGTTCCCTGCGAAGGACTTACCGTTGGTTGCATGTGCGGGCCCATAGCTCGGTGCCGTGATCGGCCGGGCAACATCCGAACGCTCCGCCTTGTCCTATTAGCACAAGGAGAAGAGAACGATGGAGCGCGTAAGCAAAACCCCGCCGAAAACGGCAGATGCCTTGGACAAAGTGCGGTCGTTGTACGACCTGAGCACCCCGATGCTCGACCAGTTCATCCGAGCAGCCCGCAAACGGGTGCGCTTCCCGCGGTACTACAAGAAGGCGGTGAACTGGTAGCGATCATTCCGCGTAGTAAGGTCCGGTGGTCCGCTTACAAGGCCTGTTGATAAGTGCCTGTGGTGCGGCCAAGCACGTAGAACGAGGCCCCTACCTTCGTGGCCGAACACGACCTAAACGCGATCCAGAATGGCGCGGAACACCATGAAATGGGCTTCGGCCTGCGCTATCGCCCTGATGCTCCATGCGTGCGGCGACGGTGCCGCACCGGAAGAGGGTACCTCGGCCGCAGACTCGCTCAATGTCCCCACCGACAAGAGAGAGGCCGGTGTGATGAACGTGGGTGGCAAGCTTTTCAGCATCCCTTCCCCCATGGAAACGGCCTTGCTGATCCGCAAGCTCGGATTGCCCTACAGCAAGGAACTTCCCCTGCCCAACGAGGATGCCAGCCGCTTCGTCTCCCTTTCCCAGCGGGCCTTGGCATTGGGCGTGTATGGGGCCGATCTGGGTTACGTCACCATCCATCACGATGGACAACAGGCCATGCGGACGCTGCAGACGGTGGAGCGCCTCAGTGCCGGCCTTGAGCTGACCAACGCTTTCGACCAACATCTGGTGGAGCGTTTCAAGAAAAGCCTGAGCAGTGAGGACAGTCTGCTGCGCCTTACGGGTTCGGCCTTCCGGAGTGCACAGGAATACCTGAAGCGCAACGCCCGTGACAACGTGAGCACGTGGGTGCTGGCCGGTGGGTGGGTGGAAAGCATGTACCTGACCATGGCCCAGGCCGGGGACGAACCCGCGGAAGGCCTGGCCCAACGCATCGGGGAGCAGCGCCGCACCTTACGCGACCTGATCCTGCTGCTGGAAGCCAGTGATGAGGACGGGACCTCCGCACCTTTGATCGCCAAATTGAAGGACCTGCAGACGGACTATGCCCACGTGAGCACCACCTACACCTTCCAAGCCCCCACCGTGGATGCCGCAAGCAAGACCACCTATATCAACAGCAGTTCATCGGTCACCATTCCCGCCGAGACCGTCAAGGCCATCCATGAGAAAGTGAAGGCCATCCGTTCCTCGATCATCGCCTGAACCATGAGAAGGATCCTGAACGCCCTCGCACTGCTGGCCACTTCCCTCTTCGCGACCGATGCCAGTGCCCAGTGCGACACCATCGCCTCCATCTGCGAGAAGCACATTGCAGCCGCTTATATTCCGGATGGCCAGTTCTACCGGGCCCTCCTCCGTGAGGATGAAGTGGCCGAGTTCGAGCTGACACTGTTCGGGGGCACCACCTACCGCGTGGCGGGTTGCAGCGGTCTGAGCGATGGCAACCTCGTGTTCTCCGTTCTGGACAAGGACCGCAACGTGCTCTTCACCAACAAGGACCATAACAACGACCCGTTCTGGGACCTGGTGGTGGCCCACACCTTGGATGTGACCATCGAAGCCAGCCTCGACCCTTCGAAGCTGGGCAGCGGCTGTGCCGTTATGCTCGTGGGCTTCAAGAAGTGATCCCGGAATCCGGCGCACCCGGAACATTTGAACGGCCCTCCCGTAAAGAGGGCCGTTCCGTCGTTCCAGCCCTCCCGTGCGCGGTTCCGTAATGAGCGAGAAGATCCTCAAGGCCCTCCTGCAATTGTTCGCCATCATCGCCAAGAGCGACGATGGGCTTGCAGGTGGCCGTTCCGGTACCGATGTGGTCAACCGGTTCCTCCGTCAGCAGTTCAGTCCCGAAGCCGTTCCCGGCCACCTTGCGGTGTTCGAGACCTTCTACAACGCTTTCCACAAGAGCGGTGGTGATAGTCGCCAAGGCCGCAAGCGGACCAGTGTGAACTCCGTGCGGGTGCTGCGCATCTGCACGCAGGTGAACGAGGAACTCAACCAGCGCCAGAAGTTCGTGGCCATGGTGCACCTTCTGGAACTGATCCAGGCCAACGGTGAGGTGGGGGAGCAGGAGATGGAGTTCGTGGCCACCGTGGCCGAGACGTTCAACATCCCTCCGGTGGAGTTCGGTCGTTGCAGGGCCTTCACCGATCAGGCCACCAGCCATCGTGAGGATGCCGCCGATCTGCTCTACATCGATGCGGCGGAGAACTGTTCCACCGAGCGCTCCAAGCACCTTCACGCCCATGGCCTGGACGGGGAGATGCGCGTGTTGCAGGTGCCCAGCGTGGGGTTGTACCTCATGCGGTACCTGGGGGGGGATCGGGTGCTGCTCAACGGCCAGCCGATCCATCCGCAGCAGGCATATGTGCTGAGCAACGGGGCCGCGGTACGTCCGCCGCATGGTCAGCCGATCTACTACAGTGACATCCTTTCGAGCTTCCTGCAAGGGGAAGGTCGCGAGCGTTTGACGTTCAAGGCCGAGTCGATCGAATACGTGTTCGCCAACGGCCGCACCGGTCTGCATCAATTGGACCTCGCGGAGACCAGCGGTAAGCTGATCGGCATCATGGGTGGGAGCGGTAGCGGCAAGAGCACGCTGCTCAATGTGCTCAACGGCAACCTGAAGCCGAGCAAGGGCCGCGTCACCATCAACGGTATCGATGTGCACACGGAAAGCGATCGCATCCGTGGCGTGGTGGGCCACGTGGGCCAGGATGACCTGCTGGTGGAGGAGCTCACCGTGTTCCAGAACCTCTTCTTCAACGCCAAACTGTGCTTCGGCGATCAGAGCGAGGAGCGCATCACCGAGCGGGTGCTGCGCATGCTCAACAGCCTCGGCCTCTATGAAAGCAAGGACCTCAAGGTGGGCAACCCCTTGGAGAAGACCATCAGCGGTGGTCAACGGAAGCGACTGAACATCGCCTTGGAGCTGATCCGTGAACCCAGTGTGCTCTTCGTGGACGAACCCACCAGCGGCCTCAGCTCCCGCGACAGCGAGAACATCATGGACCTCCTGAAGGAACTGGCCTTGAAGGGCCGGTTGATCTTCGTGGTGATCCATCAGCCGTCATCGGAGATCTTCAAGCTGTTCGACAGGCTGTTGTTGATGGACCAGGAGGGGCATCCGGTGTACTACGGCGATCCCGTCAACGCCGTGGTCTACTTCAAGAAGGTGACCGGACAGGTGAACAGCGACGTGGGCCAATGCGAGGCCTGCGGCAATGTGAACCCTGAACAGATCTTCAACATCCTCGAGGCCAAGATCGTGGATGAATACGGCAACGAGACCGACCAACGCCGCATCGGGCCTGAAGCCTGGAACGAGGTGTTCCGCGCCCAGATGGAAGTGCGTACCGCGCATGTTCCCGATGGTACCACCGTGCCGCAAAGCACGTTCAAGGCCCCGGGCCGCTTCAAACAGATGGCCGTCTATTTCCAGCGCGATACACTGAGCAAGCTGGCCAACCGCCAGTACGTGCTGGTGAACCTGCTGGAGGCCCCGGTGCTCGCTTTCATCATGTCCGCCTTCCTTCGTTACTACCGTACGGGGCACGGCACCACGGACACCTATTTCTTCCGTCAGAACGACAACATACCGCAGTTCCTCTTCATCTCCGTGATCGTTGCCCTCTTCCTGGGGCTCACCGTTGCGGCCGAGGAGATCATCCGCGACCGGAAGATCCTACAGCGCGAGAAGTTCCTTTCGTTGAGCCGGTTCAGCTACCTCTCCAGCAAGGTGGGCCTGCTGTTCCTGATCAGTGCCGTCCAGACCCTGCTCTTCATGCTCACGGCCTCGTACATGCTGGGCTTCGATGGGCTTTTCTGGCCGCATTGGCTCGCCCTCTTCAGCACGGCTTGTTTCGCGAACGTGCTCGGGCTCAACGTCAGCGCCAGTTTCAACAGCGCCAAGGTGATCTACATCATCATTCCCGTGCTGATCATACCGCAACTGCTCTTCAGCGGCATCATCGTCCGTTTCGACAAGCTGCATCCGTGGTTCGCCTCGCAGAAAAGCGTTCCTTGGATCGGCAACGTGATGGCCAGCCGCTGGGCCTATGAGGCCATGGCGGTCACCCAGTTCACCGACAACCGGTACGAGCGTGAGTTCTACGCCATGGACCAGCGCATGAAGACCTCGAATTGGAAGAAGGACCTGTGGGTACGCGAATTGGAGGATCGCGCCAATGAGGTGCGTAGGGCGCTCCGGAGCAATGCCCCGATGGAGCCCTTGGCAGCCCACCTCGAACTGTTGCGCAACGAACTGGTGAAGGAGGAACGAAACCTCGCCGGTTTCCGCTGCCCCGCCATCCCTTCCCTCCATCCGGACCGAGTGGACACCGTGGCACTGGACCAGGTGATGGCCGCCTTGGAGACCCTCACCCAGCACTACCGCAACGCCTACCGTGAGGCGGAAAGGGAAAAGGAGCAGCGTATCGCCGAGCTCACCGCCACCCCGGCCGATCGGGCCACCTATTTCGCCCTGCTGGACCGTTATCGCAACGAGAGCCTCGCGGATTTCGTCACCAACAAGAACGATGTGAACGTGATCGTGGAATCCGAGGGTGAACTGGTGCAGAAGAGCGATCCCATCTATGTGGTGCCCCGTGAGGGCGGATTCTTCGCCGCCCACTTCTATGCCCCCCGCAAGATCGCCTTCGGAAGGCCCATGTCCACGCTCTGGGCCAACATGATGCTGTTGTGGGGCATGACACTGGTCTGTGCCATCGCGTTGCAGTTCGAGGTGCTGCCGCGCCTCCTCGCCCGTATCTCCGGCGGTGCCGCCCAGCGCGCGGCTTCCTGAAGGATCAGTTCTTTCCGTCCACTTCGGCGATCTGGATCATCTTGAACGGGATGTTGATGATGGCCTGGTAGTCCTCACCGGCCTCCAGCATATCCTCATCATCCTGTTCGTAGTGCCAGAGCACGGACACCTCGTTGCCCGAACTGCGTACGAGCTCCAGCTTCTTGAACAGGTCCAGGATGCATTTGCTGGAGCTGGTGTTGAAGTACTCCAGTTGCACATGGAGCGTGGTGTGCGGCCGGGGATCGCGGGCGTACTTGTCGATCCAGTCGATCAACGGTTTGTAGAATTCGATCGAGTTCTCGGGGATCGATCGTCCGCGCAACTCGAGATG
>DASWWQ010000265.1:0-3222 GCA_036405935.1 Flavobacteriales bacterium | reverse complement strand
CGGTTACACCGCCTTCCCCGGCGGCCGCAGCGGTTTCATCAGCAGCGATCGGGACGGCAGTGAGCGCATCTACTCCTTCGACCTGATGCTGGAGCCCTTCACCGAATGCACGAAGGAGGCGCCCGACAACCTATGCTTCCGTTTCCAAACACCTGCGGGCGCCACGATCCCCGGCATTCCCATCCACCCGCGCTGGGACTTCGGTGACGGCACCGTGGTGGAACAGGAAACGGTGGAGCACTGCTATGAACGACCCGGCAACTACACCGTGGTGCTCGACCTGATCGACAACGCCACCGGCAACATCTTCCTGAAGGGTGAACCCCGGACCATTGCCGCCCAACGCCGCGAGCAACTGCGGATCGGCCTTTCCAACGCGCCGGTGCACGGCAAGGCGGTGGAACTCGATGCCCAACGCACCGACCTCAAGGGCTTCACCCCGGAGCGCTGCACCTGGGACCTCGGTGATGGCACCATCATGGCGGGCGCCGTTGTGAAACACAGCTGGTCCGCGCCCGGTTCCTACAACCTGCGCCTGGACGTGCAGGGCATGGATGCACTCTCGGGCAGCTACCGTTCCCATTGCATCACGCGGACCATCGAGGTGACGCGCAAAGGCGAAGTGGCCGAGAACGCTGCAACCGTCACCCCGAAGGAGTTCGACTACCAGGAGCTTCCTGCCGACCTCTTTGCGCTCTCCTTCCTTGTGGGCGACGACTCCGACTTCCACATCGAACTCTTCGCCAGCAAGGAGCGCGTGGGACTGAACGATGCGCGGTTCGTGGAAGTGAAACGTTTCTACCCCGTGTACGAGCGGTACGACACCGAGCGCGGGGTGTTCAGCTACACCGTGGGCCAGACCGGCGACCTCGCCTCGGCCTACGCCGTGTTCAAGAAGATCCTCGAACTCCACTTCATGAGCGCCGAGGTGATCATGGTGAAGGATGAACAGGTGGCCGATCTCAGCGCGCTCGAAACGCTGAACATCTCCAATCTGGCCAACACGGTGATCCGCTCCAGCACCGTGCGCTTCGCCAACGGGTCCTGGGCCATCGAACCCTCCTTCGTACCGCAGCTGAAGAAGATCCAGGACCTCCTGCTGAAGAACCCCACGCTGGACATCGCCATCGAGGCGCATACCGATGCCGTGGGTGCGGACGACTTCAACCTGGAGCTTTCACAGAAGCGGGCACAGAGCATCGTGGACCACCTGGCCAAGGCCGGCATCGACCGGGAACGCTTGATGCCCATCGGGCAGGGTGAGAACCACCCGATCGCCGACAATGCCAAGGAGGCCGGCAAGGCCCTGAACCGCCGTGTGGAGTTCCGCTTGGCGGCCCGCGAGGAGCAACAGGCCTCGCAGCACCGCGAATAGAAGGTCCCATCCTTCAGGCCTCGTGTGGTTACTTTCGGGCGTCATCATCCGATGCGCGTCCGATCCGCCCTGCTCTCCGCCCTCGGCTGCCTCACCCTCCCGGTGTCGGCGCAGCGTGGCTTCGTCGAGAACAAAGGGCAGTGGCCCATGCAGGTCACCCATCGTGCCGAGGCCCAAGGCACCATCCTCTGGTGCGAACGCGACGCCATCCTCGTGGACCGTTTCGACCCGCAGGCGATCGAACACCACCACGGCACCGTTGAAGCGCATGATGGTCCGGCCGAGCGCGTGATCCCGCACCATGCCGTGCGCCTGCGTTTCCTCGGGGCTTCGGCAGCCGTCCAAACCGAAGGACACGGCCTGCAGCCCGGCTCCTTCAACTACTTCCTCGGCAAGGATCCAACACATTGGGCCTCCAACGCCAAGGCCTATGCATCCGTGCAACAATACGGGCTCTATCCCGGCATCGACCTGCACCTCAAGCAGCAGGGCACCGGAATGAAGTATGACCTGGTCCTCGCGCCGGAAGCGGACCCAACGACCGTGCGGATCGCCTATGAAGGCGTCGATGGTCTTCAGCTCCGCGAGGACAGGCTGGTGATGCGCACCCGCTTCGGCGAACTCGTGGAGACCATCCCCTTGGCCTACCAGGACATCGCCGGGGAGCGCCGCAAGGTGGACTGCCGGTACCGCCTCACCGATGGCACGGTGGGTTTCCTGGTCGGTGCCTATGACGCCGCATACCCGTTGGTGATCGACCCCACCCTGGACTTCAGCACCTACTCGGGATCCACCAGCAACAACTTCGGGTATTCGGCCACCTTCGATGCGCTGGGCTTCCTCTACGCCGGCAGCAGCGCTTTCGGCCAAGGCTACCCCACCGTGATCGGTTCGTACGACATCACCTGGAACGGCGGCGACGGCAACCAGAACACGGGCACGGACATCGCACTGACGAAGTTCGACACGAGCGGAACCGCGTTGATCTGGAGCACCTTCCTAGGCGGCGGTGGCGATGACCTGCCCCATAGCCTGATCGTGAACGATGCCGGTGAACTGATCGTGCTCGGCACCACGGGCTCCAACAATTTCCCCACGACCACCAACGCCTACGACGCTTCGTTCGCAGGAGGAACGGCCTTCACCCCTCAAGGTCTCGGCACCACCTATCCGCAAGGTCTGGACATGATCGTGGCGCGCATCAGTGCCGATGGATCGGACCTGCTGGCCAGCACGTACATCGGTGGCACCGCCAACGACGGCATCAACTCCGCACCCGCCCTGAAGTTCAACTATGCCGATGAGATCCGCGGAGAAGTGCTGTTGGATGCCACCGGCAACATCATCGTGGCCGGTTGCACGCAGAGCATCGATTTCCCCACCACACCGAACGCCTACCGCACCGCCTTCACCGGTGGATCGCACGATGCCGTGCTCTTCCAGTTCGATCCGCAATTGAGCAACTTGATGTGGAGCACCTTCTTCGGAGGCACTTCCGCGGATGCCGCCTACGCCGCCGAGGTGGATGCCCAAGGGGATATCCTGATCAGCGGTGGCACCGCCTCCGCGAACCTCACCGTGACACCGAACACCTTCGGGCAGACCTACAATGGCGGTACCGCGGATGCGTTCGTCGCCACGTTCAGCGGTGACGGATCCCTGTTGCTGGCCTCCACCTTCTACGGGGGATCGGCCTACGACCAGGCCTACTTCGTGGAACTCGATGATGTGGGTTCCGTTTACATCCTGGGACAAACGCTTTCCCCTTCGGGCACCTTGATCGGGAACGTGGAGTACGCCGTACCCGATGGCGGCCAGCTCCTGGCCAAGCTGGCGCCGGACCTTTC
>DASWWQ010000264.1:0-6842 GCA_036405935.1 Flavobacteriales bacterium | reverse complement strand
AAGATTCTTCCTCAGCGTGGGGCACTGTTATCATATTCTTTGGGGTTCGGCGATTCATACCTTAGCGGCAACAATCGATCGAGATTTTGATTTTTTGCCAAAAGTAAATGATTGGGTAAAGAAATTTCAAATTTTAGAAGAATCAAATGTAACAGGGCACTACGTTGATTCTTCGTATGCAATTGCTCCATTGGGCATCAGGGCAATTTATGAAGGACAGGCCATATTCAACCAGATGCAGTACTTGGCTTCTGCAGCTGATAGATCATTACCATTATCATATTTTGAGGATATCGGTATGCTCCATGGCATTTATAAAGAGGCGTTTGATTTGTTTTTGAAACTATCTCACCTTTCTCCCCCTCTAGCCACTCTTGACCCTGTAGTGGGTCTTTTTCTTTTGGTTTGTGATTTGTCTATCAACTCGAACAATGGATTTCCTCTGGATATTTATGACTATGATAATTTCATTGTGACTAATGACCCGGGTCAAAGATTCTGTACTCTTTCAGTAATAATCTCAAAAAACACTCAACTATATTGTAATCGAATTGGAAATTACTCTAAAGAAAATTATATTGAACTTAGCAAGGAACTATGCGAGTCGATGGGTACGAAGTGTTCGTATGAGAGCATAAAGAATGTCCTAGGGTGGATTGATAAAAACAATGTTCGAAACATTCTGGAAGAAGAGAGGAGCCTGAAATACTCTGAGGAGAATCTATCAATAAGAATTATTCTGTCAAAATATATTAGGTTTCAAGAGGATAAGTGGGAATGTCCCCATGTTTTTTGCTGGTTTGGAATTCATGCAGCTTCTGGAGTGGAGGGTGTGGATGTAGAGTACATTAGGACGCTTTTTAATAAACATCATGCGCCTTTTGTAGAGGGAGATGATGGGGAAGTTAAGCCAGTCCTTTTTGAAGGACGAAATGAAGAAAATATTGCTAGCTCGTTCAATTCATTTTATAATTTTATTATCTTCTACGATATTGTTAAACAGTGGGTAAGTGAAGAAGGTGATTTCACCTTTGACTACACATGGCTCTCAAACAAAAGTAATTCTGAATTGATTGCATATGTCAAAAAGGCATTTAAGGATCAGTTTGACGTATCAATGGATGATATTATTGTTGTATAATCACTGGCCAACGAGTGTTCCAAACCCAACGCAAGCGCTCGCGTGTCGTGAGTGCGCTGAGTGCATCGCTTGCCCCCATCTTCCCCCAAAGCGGGCGCTCGCGTTGTCCGCGAGTGTGTTTCGCTCTTGATCCTTATATCGCGGGTGTGCACTTCTTTACCCGGGCGTGCTCATACCTGATCCTTCTTCCTTCGGGTTCGTCTCAGACACCGTTGCTTCTGAATGAGGACAATATCTACCCTGCTCGGTATCGGACTGATGCTCGCACTTTGTTCGTGTGGATCCGACCGTGGAGCCACCGGTCCAATCGTGGTGCTCAGTGATACGCTGTCCAGTGGATCGGACAGCGTTGCCCGAGCACGTGCCGCAAACCGGAAGCGGGTGGAGGAAAGCCATCTGGCCGACAGCTTACGCCTGGCGCAGGTGATGAAGGAAGCGTTGGCCTTCGCCACGGAGCACGTTGCGGAGGACACGTTCTCCAGGCGTTATGAAGTGTTGCTGGACGGTGTGCCCATGAGTGTGGAGATCCGGTCGGCGTATTTTTTCACGAAGCAGTTTCCGCACCTGATGATCCGGTTGCAGGAGCCGAATGCGATCCACATCGACATCCATTCCAGAGCGAATGGAAGGTTCGAACAGGTGGTGTCGCATGAGGAATGGAGCATGACCTATGTAAACGATACGATCCGGGACATCAACGGGGACGGGCTCGCGGATCTGGTCGTGAATTGGTACGCGGTTACGGGATGCTGCTTGAAGGCCTTCAGCGATGTGTACCTGCTGCGAGCGGATCGGAAGGCGTTCTACGCGCCGTTCGAGTTCATCAATCCGACGTTCGCTCCACACGAGCACATCGTGCGCGGGGTCTGCTATGGACATCCCGGCGAAACCGAGATGTACAAGTTCAAATGGAACCACGAGCGGATCGACACGGTGGAATACGTCCATTTCGAGACGGATTCGAACAGTATCAGGACCGGAAAGATCCTGGTCTCGAACAAGGCACCTTTTAGCCCGGACTTCAGGATCCTGAGGCGATTGGACCGTGTGCCTACGGAATACCGCAAGATCAATGGCTATGACTGGTTCACGGGTGAGATATACGAGTGACACCCAACGCACGCGCTCGCGTCTTCCGCGAGAGCCACTTAGGTTTGCTTCAGGTTCGGCCTCCTCAAGAAGCCCCCTGCACCGGCTCCGGACGTGTCACACTTGGGCACGAACGAAAAGAGCGCGGAGGTCATCCGCGCTCTTCGTAGGATCGAACGGAATCAGTTCTTCACCAGTTGGCGGGTGAACCGGCCGTGATCCGTATCGGCCACGAACAGGAACATGCCGGGCACCAAGGAGGAGATATCCAGCTTGCCGGTGCGGCTTCCGGAGCGGTCGAGCACGATGCGCCCTTGCAGGTCCACCAGTCGGATGCGCTCGATGCGCACGCCGGGAATGGTGACGTTCAGCTCGTTGGTGGCCGGATTGGGGAACAGTTCGAAGGATACCTCGGCGGGTGTCGCGATACCTACGCTGAAGCAGCCGTTGGCGGGTGCGTTGGCATAGGTGAAGACCACCTCGGCGCAGGTGGTGATCTGGGTGCCCGTGCCGAGGTCGGCCACGTCGTCGGGGTCCAGGATGAAGACCTCGTTGTTGTTGCCCGACACATAGGTGCCGGAGGCCTTGGTGATGATGGTATTGTTATCACCGATGATGCTGCCCACGCCCATGCTTTCCACGAACACGGTGTTGTTGTTGCCCGTAACGGCGGCCAAACCCCCATCGCACACCCATACGGATTGACCGCTGACGGTCAGGGTGCCTTGCAGGGTGGTGACCGTGGTGGCGTTGGACGGGATGGCGATGGTGCACTGGCCGTTGGCCGCGCCCCAAGCGCCGATCAGGATAAGCAGGGTAGTTGTTCTTCTCATTTGTTCTGGGATCAAAAACGGTTTTCGGTGAATCTAGGCCGATCCGCTCCGGCAATCGGTTGAATCGAAGGAGTGGGGGAGATCGCTTCGCAGGGACTCGCGATGACCTTTGCCGGTCGCCATCGCGAGCGGCGCATTTGGCCGTGTGGCGATCTCGTTGCGCAAGGCCGCTGTGCAAGGAGATCGCTTCGCAGAGCCTCGCGATGACGGCGGAGGTGGCTGCGCATTTGGCCGCGTGGCGATCTCGTTCTGTAGGCCTCTGTGCAAGGAGATCGCTTCGCGGAGCCGCGCGATGACGGCGCGGTTCCAAGCCTGTGCCCGGTCCGCCGGTGGGCGAGGTTTTCGGTTCGCCTTCGGGTCGGGAGCAGCCTTCGTCCGTGGATGGCCGCACTTCCAACGTAGTTTCACCGAGCCGCTTCATCCATACGCCCATGCTGACCATCGACAACTACCTGGACAGCCATTACATCCATCGGAGCAATTGGCTGCGGGCTGCGGTCCTGGGGGCCAACGACGGGATGATCTCCATATCGAGCTTGGCCATCGGCGTGGCGGCGGCCAGCTCGGAACGCGATCCGATCGTTCTGGCCACGGTTGCGGGTCTGGTGGCGGGCGCTCTGTCCATGTCGGCCGGTGAATACGTGTCGGTGAGTTCGCAAACGGACACGGAGCAGGCGGACATCGAACGGGAGCGGAAGGAACTGCAGGATATGCCGGCCGAGGAGCTGGCGATACTCGTCCAGATCTACGAGCGGCGCGGGCTGAAGCCGGAAACCGCCCGGCAAGTGGCCTTGGAGCTGACGGAGAAGGACGCCTTGGGCACGCACATGCGCGACGAGCTGGGGATCAATGAGATCACCAAGGCCCGGCCCATCCAAGCGGCGATGGCCTCCGGGGCGGCCTTTACGGCGGGTGGCGCCCTGCCGCTCCTGGTCATCCTCTTCGCTCCGTTGAAGGGACTGGAATTCTGGCTCTACGGTTCCACCACGATCTTCCTCCTGGTGCTGGGGGCAACAGCGGCCCGGACGGGTGGTTCCAGCGTGGTGAAGGGTATGCTCCGCATCACCGGATGGGGCACCATCGCCATGATGATCTCCGCCCTCGTCGGCTACCTGTTCGGGGTCCGGGTTTGAGCGGCCGTCGGTGGTCCGCTCGCTGATCTGCAGCGGGAGTCCGGCGTGAGCGGATGGAGAAACTGACGTTGATCAGTTCCGGAAGGGAAGGAGTTCCTGTACTTCGATACATGACGGTCCAGCACGCTGCCCATCCGTTCGGGATGAACGCCCCTTATCGACACCTCTGGAAGCTCTGGTCGTTGACCTTGCTCCTGGGTCCCTTGTTCCTGGCCCTCTGCGCTTGGGACGTCGGTCTGTTGCGGACCTATCCGTTGTTCCTGCTGTTCTCCGTGGGTTTCTCCATTCCGAGCCTCGTCGTCTGCGCTCTGCTGGTGCATGTGGGCCTGCTGATGCGATTCCCTTGGGCGCTGCTCCGGATGTTGGTGGCGCTGACGGCCACCTGCTGTTTGGCGGTGACGCTTTTCCTCCTCGGCGGCACCCTGCTGCCCGCCACGATCGCGGGATACACCTTGGCCGTGTGGGCCTCGAGCGTGATCCTGGGAAGGCGGGAGCGGAAGCACACGCAGGCGCGGCCCCGATCGATCGGCGCGAAGACTATGTGAGGAAGTCCAGGATATCGCGCTCCAGACGGTCCTTGTGGGAAGCCAACAGGCCGTGGGCGGCCCCGTCGTATTCGATCAGTCGGCTCCCGCGGATGGCTTGGGCGGCCTTGCGTGCGGTGGGCGCGATGGGCACGGTCTTGTCCGCCGTTCCATGGATGATCAACGTGGGCACGGTGAAGGCTTGGAGGTCGGGCCGCAGGTCGGTGCTGCTGAAGGCCTTGGCGCATTGCAGGGTGGCGTTGAGCCCGGCCTGCATGGCCAGGGTGCGCGACCATTCCAGCACCTCCATGCTGACCGGATGTTCCAGCAAGCCCACGCCGTAGAAGTCCTTGAAGAAGCCGCCCCAGAAGCCGGCGCGGTCCTTCCGGATCGCTGCCGCGATGTCGTCGAAGACGGGCTGTTCCACGCCTTCGGGATGGTCCGATGTGCGCAGCATGTACGGCACGATGGAACTGATGAGCACCACATTGCGGATGCGCTGAGCGCCGTGGCGGCTGAGGTACCGGGCGATCTCGCCACCGCCCATGGAGAAGGCGATCAGCGTGGCGTCCTGGGCATCGTAGTGGTCCAGCACATCGGCGAGGTCGTCGGCCATGGTATCGTAGTCGTAGCCGTCCACCGGTTGTTCCGAACGTCCGAATCCGCGGCGGTCGTAGGCGATGGCGTTCATGCCGGCATCCGCGAGGGCCAGGCCGAGGTCATCGAAGGTGTCGGCGGTGAGGGGCCAGCCGTGGAGGAGCACTACGGGGCGGCCTCGGCCTTGTTCCTTCACGTGAAGGGCGCAACCGGTGCGGGTCAGTATCGTAGGCATGGGTCGGGTTTACCGAGGCGGGGGCAAGGGCGGTGCCATGCGGAAAGGCCCATGGATGCAAGGGATGTGCAAAGGGCCTTGGGGAATCAGGGGGAAGAGCGGGGAGGAGGGGCCTCACGGAGGAGTGCAACCACGGATGAGCGCGTATGAACACGGATCGAGCGACCGGGTTCCCAAGAAGAAGCAAACACGCGCTGCTATTCGATGCGACTGCGGGTCAAGCCCGCAGTGACAATGCTCATGGTAGTGGATCGTGGCGCGGAGCCGCCTGTACTCCTGTCATTGCGGCCTTGACTGCGCCTTCGCGTAGCTGCTACGGCGGAGCAAGGGCCGCAATCGCACCAAGGAGTCTGACCAGGAAGCCCCGCCCAGGTGCAAACATGCGCTGCTATCCGATGCGACTGCGGGTCAAGCCCGCAGTGACAATGCCCATGGTAGTGGATCGTGGCGGGGAGCCGTCCTGTACTCCTGTCATTGCGGCCTTGACTGCGCCTTCGCGTAGCTGCTACGGCGGAGCAAGGGCCGCAATCGCACCAAGGAGTCTGACCAGGAAGCCCCGCCGAGGAGCAAACATGCGCTGCTATCCGATGCGACTGCGGGTCAAGCCCGCAGTGACAAGGCTCATGGTAGCGGATCGTGGCGCGGAGCCGTCCTGTACTCCTGTCATTGCGGCCTTGAGCCGCAATCGCACCAAGGAGTCAGACCAAGAAGCCCCGCCCAGGAGCAAACATGCGCTGCTATCCGATGCGACTGCGGGCCTGCCCCCGGATGAAACTCCGGGATGCGATCGCACCAAGGAGTCCGTCCCAAAGAGCAAACGTTCGGTAATCCAGCTGCATCCGGATGTCCAGGGGCAACCTTATTTCCAGTCCTCACTGAGATCCTGCCAAGTCGGGTTCGTTCCCGAGACCAGTGCATTCTTCCAGTCCCGTTTCCAGTTCTTCAATTGCTTTTCACGGCTGATGGCCCGGTGGATGTCGTTGTGCTCCTCATACCACACGAGCTTCCGGGTATGATAGCGGGCGGTGAACGACCTCGGATCAACACCCACTTGATGCTCGTGTACCCTGCGCTCTAGATCATTGGTGACACCGGTATACAACGTGGTGTTCCATTGGTTGGCCATGATGTAGACCCAATACTGGTTCATGCACTGGGGACGCTCCCTTCGAGGCCGGTCACTTCCCTCCAGGAGCAAACACGCGCTGCTATCCGATGCGACTGCGGGTCAAGCCCGCAGTGACAACGTTCGGGGAGTGGTGAAAGGGGCGGTACTTCGCCGCCCCTTTC
>DASWWQ010000263.1:0-12528 GCA_036405935.1 Flavobacteriales bacterium | reverse complement strand
CGGCGCGTCACCGCGACATCGCCGAGCGCGTGGATCCACGGTTGCTGGATTCGCTGATCACCGATGAGCTGGTGCGCCGAGGCATCGTGGGCTTGCACGAGCACGGGGTGTACGATGCGCGTGGACATGTGGGCCTGTTGTCGGCCCGCTTGCCCGAGGACAGTGTGGCATTGCTCCACACCAAGCATCGCATCCGGTTGTTCCGGAACGATGTCATCGGCCAACCGTACTGGCTGCATCTGCATGTGCCCGGGCAGCAGCGTTTCGTGCTGAACAGTCTCTGGCCCATGTTGGCGGCCTCGGCCCTGTTCGTGCTGTTGATCGGTTCGGCGTTCGTGTTCACGCTGCGCACCATCTGGAGGCAGAAGCGCCTGAGCGAGATCCGCACCGACCTGGTGAACAACCTCACACACGAGCTGAAGACGCCCATCAGCACCATCGCCCTGGCCTGCGAGGCGTTGAACGACCCCAGCATCCCGAAGACCCCCGAGCAGATCAAGCAGTTCACCGCCATGATCCGGGACGAGAACAAGCGTCTGGGCATGTTGGTGGAGAGCGTGTTGCAGAGCGCGGTGGTGGACAGCGGCAAGATGAAACTGCGCATCACCGACGTGGACCTGCATGCCCTGCTGGGCGAGGTGGTGCGAACGGGCTCCATCCAGGCCGAGAACCGCGGTGGCCGGATCGAACTGGTGAAAGGGGCCGAGCTGGCGCATGTGCGCGGGGACCGGATCCACCTCACCAACGTGTTCTACAACCTCATCGACAATGCGGTGAAGTACTGCGACCACGAGCCGCAGATCGTCATCACCACCGGCAGCGACGCCACCGGTGTAACGATCAAGGTGCGCGACAACGGCATCGGCATCGCCCGTACCGATCAGGACAAGGTGTTCGAGCGTCTGTATCGTGTGCCCACCGGCAACCTGCACAATGTGAAGGGCTTCGGCCTGGGCCTCAGCTACGTGAAGGCCGTGGTGGAACGCCACAAGGGAACCATCAGGCTGGAGAGCGAACCCGGCCTGGGCAGCACCTTCATCATCACCATCCCCTTTGAACATGGAGAGCGCGATCAAGCTGTTGTTGTGTGAGGACGATGCCAACCTGGGCAGCCTGCTGTCCCAGTACTTCGCGGCCAAGGGCTACGATGTGGACCTGTGCGTCAATGGCCAGTTGGGCTGGGAGGCCTACAGTAAGGGGCGCTACGACCTGCTGGTGCTGGACGTGATGATGCCGCTGAAGGACGGCTTCACCTTGGCCCGCGAGATCCGGAAAAAGGACGACCGCACGCCCATCATATTCCTCAGTGCGAAGGCCATGAAGCAGGATACCATCCAAGGCTTCCAGAGCGGCGCGGACGATTACCTCACCAAGCCCTTCAGCATGGAGGAACTGTTGCTGCGTGTGAGCGCCGTGCTCAAGCGATCCAAGGGATTGCAGGTGCAGGAGGAAGCCGTGACGCAGCATCGGCTCGGGGCGCTGTCCTTCGATGTGCGCAAGCAGGTGCTGGCGGGACCGGAAGGAGAGCGACGCCTCACCACGAAGGAGACCGAGCTGCTACGCATGTTGTGCGAGCACCGCAACGGGATGCTGGAGCGCAGCGATGCGTTGAAGCAGGTCTGGGGCGATGACAACTATTTCAATGGGCGTAGCATGGACGTCTACATCGCCAAGCTGCGCAAATACCTGAAGGAAGAACCGCGCGTGGAGATCATGAACGTGCACGGCAAAGGCTTCCGGCTTCTGGTGAAGGAAGAGGGTTGAGCCATGTGTCCATGCGATCAGGAGCACATGATCAAATGGACACATGCTCAGAGCGTCGGTGTCCGACCGCCGTCCACCGGCAGGTTGATGCCGTTGATATAGGCCCCGTCGTTCCCGGCAAGGAAGAGGATGGCCGCGGCGGTCTCCTCGGGTCGGGCGAAACGGCGAAGGGGGATCTCGTTGCGCATGGCCGTAGCGGCCTCGTCCTCGCTCACCTTCTTCTTCAAGGCGGTGTTCCGGATGATCGCGGAAAGGCGCTCGGTGGCGGTGGCGCCGGGCAGCACGTTGTTCACGGTGATGCCGAAAGGCCCCAGTTCGTTGGCCAGCGTCTTGGACCATTGGGCCACGGCCCCGCGGATGGTGTTGCTCACTCCCAGGTTCGGCAAAGGGGCCTTCACGCTGGTACTGATCACGTTGATGATGCGTCCGAACTCCGCATGCTTCATGCCCGGCACCAAGGCGAGCACCAGGGTCTGGTAGGCCAGGAGGTGCAGGCGGAAGGCCTGCTCGTAGGCGGACACCGGTGCTTCGTGCGCAGGTCCGGGCGCGGGGCCTCCGGTGTTGTTGATGAGGATATGCACGGGTCCATGCTGCGCCGCGTGCGCGGTGATCGCCGCGTGCAGGGCAGCGGTATCGCTCATGTCCACCGCAAGGAGGTGATGCGTGCGTCCATCCCCGTTCGGAAGCTCCTTCCTCAACTGTTCCAGTCGATCGGCGTCGCGGGCCAGAAGGGTGACGGAAGCCCCGGCCTCCGCCAAGGCCTTCGCGGTGGCGGCACCGATGCCTTGGGTGGCGCCACATACCAGAGCGTGACGGGATTGGAGCGTATGCATGGACGGCGAAAGTAGCCGGGGGCGTAGTGCGATGAAAAGGTTCAACCGATCCGACGTTGAAAATTCATTTCCGTAGGTCCGAACCGATTTTGCCGATCGATGGTGAACTTTAACCCCCGTTCGGGCGTCGATGGTCCGGACGAACAACCAAACCAACGATCAGATGAAGAATTTGTACACGACTCTTGCTTTGGCCTCCCTCGGGCTGATGGGTGCCGAAGCGGAAGCACAGAGCAGCAAACCGAAGGATCCCGCGGCGAAGGCCGAGGTTCGTATGGAGACCTTCGCGGGTTTCCGCAGCACGGTGCCGGTATCGGCCCTCAGCGGCGTTGAACTGCGCGGCGGTGGAGCCCCGGCCAATGATGATTGCACCGGTGCGGACAACCAGGAGTTGAGCGTCGGGTCCACCATCACCTGCAGCGGTGACAACACCGGTGCCACCCAGGACGACGAGAATGTTCCATTCGTGATCGTTTGGCATTCCTTCACCACCAGCGAGTGCGCTGACATCACCGTGAACTACTGCGTGGAGGGTTCCGTCTTCACCGGCTTCCTGGTGAACCTGGCCGTGGACTGCCCCGATTGGATCTCGGCTCCCTTGGAAGGTGCCAGCACGGATTGCGAAGTATTCTTCGAGGCTCTTCCCGCCGGAACGTATTGGGTTCCTGTGATGGTCGACGCGGAGGCCACCCCCGTCGGTCCTTACACCATCGAGGTGAGCGCCGCCGCCTGTGCTACGCCCCCCGCCAACGATGAGTGCGAAGGAGCGATCGCCCTCACGGTCGGTACCGAGTGCACCATCACCGAGGCCACCAGCGCTGGTGCCACGGGCTCGATGGATCCCATCGAATGCAACGGTTTCACTTCCCCCAACGCCAACGACGTATGGTTCTCCTTCACGGCCACCAGCGCCGACCAGATCATCACCGTGGAAGGCGTGGACCTCTTCGATGCGGTGCTCGAACTGTTCTCGGGCAGCTGTGGTTCGTTGACCGCGATGCAGTGCGAGGACAGCACCTTCCCCTTGGGCTCCCCCGTCAATGAGGAGATGACCGCCAACGGACTTACCGTGGGCACCACCTACTACGTTCGCGTATACGACTATGCCCATTTGGCGATGGGCCACAACTTCGGTATCTGCGTCACCAACTACGTGATGCCCGAAGGCTACTGCATCCCTAACCCCGAAACAGGGCCCGCCGAAGGTGATTACGTGGGTGGTGTGATGTTGGGCGATATCAACAATATGACCGGAGGCGACAACAACTACGAGGACTACACCTCGATGGGCACGACGCTGGATCAAGGTGTGGAGTACACCATCGAGATCACCAACGGTACGTATGCTCCCAACCAGGAGGCCGCTTGGATCGATTACAATGCCGATGAGATGTTCCAGGAGAACGAGAAGTTGGGTGAAGTGGAAACGACCGAAGAGGGTGGGGGCGAGACCGTGAGCATCACCTTCACCGTGCCGATGGATGCCACCTTGGGTGATACCCGCCTGCGTGTGCGCGGTGTGTATCTGGACGGCGGCGGAGTGGATCCCTGCGAGGACTACATCTACGGTGAGACCGAGGACTACACGGTGACCATCCAGGCCTTCAGCGGCGTGAACGACATCAACGGTGCAGGTGCCTTCACCATCTTCCCGAACCCGACCAACGGCGATATCACCATCAATGGTGGTACCATCACCGGTAACGTGATGTTCGAGATGACCGACATGACCGGCCGCGTGGTCTACAACCACAACGTCCTGATGGGCAACGGTCAACTGGTGACCCTGCCGATCGCCGATAAGGTGGCTGCTGGCATGTACACCCTCAGCCTCATCAACAACGGCGCTCGTAGCGTACGTTCGGTGGTGGTGCGTTGATCGATCGACCTTCCTGTGGAAGGGCGGACCTCCGGGTCCGCCCTTCTGCTTTCAGGTGGCCCGCCCTTCGCGTACTTTCGGCACATCGATACCGACCCATGGCCATCAAGCGACCGTTCAACCTGCAACAGTGGATCACCGATAACCGGGACCTGCTGAAGCCGCCTGTGGGCAACAAGAACCTGTACAAGGACGCCGGCGACTACATCGTGATGATCGTGGGCGGACCCAATGCGCGCAAGGACTACCATTGGAACGAGACCGAGGAGCTCTTCTACCAGTTGGAAGGCGATATCGAGGTGGGCATCCAGGAGGAAGGAAAAGCGGTGACCATCCCCATCAAGCAGGGCGAGATGTTCCTGTTGCCGGGCCGCACACCGCACCAGCCACGCCGGGGTGCCGGTACGGTGGGCCTGGTGATCGAGGTGAAACGCGATGATCGGGAATTGGAGGATGGCCTGCAGTGGTACTGCGAACGTTGCAACAACCTGCTGCATGAGTACCGCTTCGTGCTGCACAACATCGAAACGGACTTCCTGCCACGCTTCCGGGAATTCTACGCCAGCAAGGAGCTGCGCACGTGCAGGAAATGCGGCGAGGTGATGGCCGTGGACCCCCGCTTCGTCTGAGCCCCGTCATGGCCGAGCTCTTCTCCATCGACATCCATACGCACATCCTGCCGCAGGACATCCCCGACTTCGGGCGGCGCTTCGGCTATGGTGGCTTCATCCACCTGGACCACCACCGTCCGGGCTGCGCACGGATGATGATGGACGACAAGTTCTTCCGCGAGGTGCAGGCCAATGTGTGGGACCCCGCCACACGCTTGCAGGAGTGCGATGTGCATCACGTGCACGCACAAGTGCTCAGCACCGTGCCGGTGATGTTCAGCTACTGGGCCCGTCCGCAGGATACGCTGACGTTGTCCATGTTCCTCAATGACCACATCGCGGGCATCGTGCACGCCCATCCGCATCGTTTCGTGGGCCTGGGCACCCTACCCATGCAGGACCCCGAACTGGCGATCCGCGAGCTGGAGCGCTGTAAACGGAGCGGCCTTGCCGGCATCCAGATCGGCACCCATGTGGAAGGCGTCAATCTCGGCGAGCCGCGTTTGTTCCCGGTCTTCCAGGCCTGCGAGGAAATGGGCATGGCGGTGTTCGTACACCCCTGGGACATGATGGGCAGGGATCGGATGGACAAGTACTGGCTGCCTTGGTTGGTAGGCATGCCGGTGGAGACCACGTTGGCCATCACCAGCATGATCTTCAGCGGACTCTTCGAGCGTTTGCCCAAGCTGCGGGTGGCCTTCGCGCACGGCGGAGGATCGTTCTGCTCCACATTGGGCCGTATCCAGCACGGCTTCGATGTGCGCCCCGATCTCTGCGCGGTGGACAATCCGGTGCCGCCCTCTTCCTACCTCGGGCGCTTCTGGCTGGATTCGCTCGTGCACGACCCGGCGATGCTGCAGCACGTCACGGACCTCTGCGGAGCCGACCGGATCTGTTTGGGCACGGACTATCCCTTCCCCTTGGGCGAGGATGTGCCGGGTACCTTGATCCGTTCGATGGCTTGGCCGGAGGAGCGCAAGGCATCCCTGCTCGGTGGGGCCGCCCTGCAATGGCTCGATCTGCCCCGTGAGCGCTTCAGCGCAGCAGGTTGACGTGGCCGTAGACCGTGCGGCGGTTGCCGTTCAACTCCGTCAGGTCCACCCGCCACACATAGGTGTCGATCGGGGATTCGCGTCCGTTGAAGGTGCCGTTCCAGCGATGGTCCTGGCTCTCGGTGCGGAAGATCTCCAGACCCCAACGATCGAACACGTACATGCGGAAGGTCTTCACCTCGGTGGCGATGGCGATGAACCCATCGTTGTGCCCGTCAGCGTTCGGCGTGAAGGTGTTGGGCACCCACAACGATCCGTTGATGAAGATGGTGATCGCATCGGTGGCCTTGCATCCGTTGGCGTCCACCAGTTGTACGGTGTAGGTGGTGCTGGTGAACGGTGAGGCCACGGGATGCACGCAGCTGTCACAGCTCAAGCTGGGCGAGGTCGACCACGTAATGGTGCCATCGCCCCAAGGCTGCAGGGTGATCGCATCGCCGTAGTCGATGGAAGCATCCTCACCGGCGAAGACCACCGGCATGGGGTGCGTATCCACCTGCACCCGGGCCGTGTCCGCACATCCGATCGCATCGGTCACGATCACTTGGTAGAGCGTGGGGCCATGGGCGATCACCGTGGGATGTGCCGTGTCCGCCGGTGTTACACCCGTTGCCGGACTCCAGGCATAGTGGTCGCCGCCTGCGGCATGCAGGGTGAAGGCTTCGCCGGGGCAGACCAGGGTATCGGGCCACGCCGTTGCGCTGACGCGGTGCACCTTCACCAGCATGCTGTCCAGTGTGGTGCCGCAGGCGTTGTGCAGGCTGAGGGTGTAATAGGCGTCGGAGGTCGGGGCCACCGTTTGTGCAGCGGCGGAGGGTTGCGCGAACTCCGCTTCGAGCCAGAGGAAGGAGGCGGGGCTGTCCACCCAGAGATGGGCTTGGTCGCCAAGGCAGATCGCGGTGTCCGCAAGCACCGGTCCGGGAGGGCCGAATTGCACGATCACCAGCACCGAGTCGGTGGCCGGACAGCCATCGAGCGTGATGACATCCACATGGTACACCGTGGTGTCGGTGGGTGATGCGGTGGGTTGTGCGGCGTTCGGGTCGTTCAAGGAAACGGCGGGCGACCAGGTGAATTGCTGTCCTTCGCCGGCCTGCAACACCACGCTCTGGCCGATGCAGATCGTGGTGTCGGGCATCATGTCGATCTCCGGTGATCCCACCAGCACATCCACCACCACGGTATCCGTGCCGCAGCTGTCCGTGACCACCACCCGGTATTGCAGGTCCTCGTCCAAGGTGGCCGTGGGGTCCGGGCTCGTAGGGTCGTCCAATCCCGTGGAGGGGATCCATTGGTAGGCATGACCACCGGTGGCATGCAGTTGCACGCTGCTGCCCGGGCAGATCACCGGAGGATCCTCGACCTCGGCATCCAAGGGGTCGATCACCGCGAGCGTCACGTAGGTGGTATCGTCGAAGGTGCAGGGATCGTTGTCGCTGAGGATCATCCGGATGGTGTAGAGCCCCGGTTCATCGTAGGTGTACGAAGGCTCCTCCTCGGTGGAGGTTCCCTCGTTGTCACCGAAGTCCCACGTGTAGCCGCTGCCACCGATGCTCAGGTTGACGAACTGGGCGGTTCCATCCGGCAGGCACACGTAGTTGGGGCCTTCGATGTCGATGGCGGAGATGATCTCCATCAGGTTGAACTTGAACACGCCGAGGTTGCAGTTGGGGCTGCCGTTGGTCTGGCTCCATGCGCTGGGTGTGGTGGGAAAATCGTCCAAGCTGCCGCAACCGGCGCACACGGCCTGGTACACATTGCCGTTCTTGTCGAAACGTGAGGTGCCCCCGTCCACGTGCTCGTCGCTCATCCACCCGCCGAAGAAGGTGGCGTAGTTCAGTGCCACGGCCTCGGGTTCCAGCACCATCAGGTAGAAATCGGAACCGTTGGTGGTGGGCTGGTAGGCATCGGAACTGACCGGGAGACCCACGGTGCTGCTGAGGTCCGCCACACCGTGATGGTTGGTGTCACCGCCCCAACCGCTGAAATAGATCTGTCCGCAGTCGCTCACCAGGAAGGCCGAGGGTGAAATGTCCTCCAACCCGTTGCCTGATCCGATATGGGTGGTCCAGAGTGCGTTGGACAGTGTGGCGTTGAACTTCCGGATGAACTGGGAGCTGCCGGGGTTGGCGTACTTGCCCGGGGTGATCGGGAAGTCGCCATGGGTCTGTCCCACAACGAACACCTCATCGGCGGTGTTGAGCTGCACGAAGTAGCACTGATCGTATTCCGGAGTACCCACATAGGTGGAGTGCAGCAGGGCGAGACCGGCATCCACGAAGGCCGCCACATAGCCGTCCACGCCGCCGTTGTACGAGGCATCGTGCGGTGTTCCGCCCATCAGCAGATCGTTGCTGGTGGTACCGCCCGACATGTAGATGGTGCCGTTGCTGGCGAACTGGACGCCGAAACCACTGTCGGCACCGGTGCCGCCGTAGTAGGTGGCCTGGCCGCTGGTGAACGTGGGGTCGAAGCGGGCGAGGTAGGCATCCTGCGGCCCGCCTCCATAGGTGATCTGGGCACCGTTGGAGGTCATGAAGATGTCGCTGCTCTGCGTGGAGGTGGCGATCACCGGTCGCTCCTGGGCGTCCAAGGCGATCTCGCCACGGGATACATCGCCGTAGTTGTAGGCCAGGTCGGCCACGTTGTTCACGCCGTCGTTGCCCGTTCCGCCCACGTAGGTGCAGCCGATGAGACCGGTGGCGTCGGCGCTGAAATGCGCGAGCAGGATATCGCACCCATCCGGATGCAGGAAGCCGTAGCCGCCGTTGATCCCTTCCCATGCGGTGATGGACGGCCCACCGAGGAAGGTGGGGCCGACGACGTTCGCGGTCACGGGAAGGTCCGGAGATCCCGTGGAACCCAGCACGTAGAGTTCATCGTTGCTGTTCACCACCAGGCTGTTGGGGGTCTCGCTTCCGGAGCCGCCCAGATAGGTGCTCCAGACCAAGGATGATCCATCCGGACTCCACTTGCTGATACCGATGTCCACCTGTCCGGACCAACTGTCGCTGACCACGCCGGTGGTGGTGGGGTATCCATTGTCGAACACGATGCCGCCGCCGTAGAGGTGGCCGCTGGCGTCGTAGGTGGCAGTGAACCCGAAGTTGTCCGCCGTGCTTCCGCTGTAGCTTCCGAAGGTGATCTCGGGGTCGATCACCAAAGGCAGGGTGGGGTCATGACCCTGGGGAAGGGAGAAGGTGATGCGATCGCCTTGGCGCCGGAACCGGCAAGGCACCGGTGAACGGCCTGCGGGACCTTCCTGATAGGCCACAGGCGCGGACTCCATCATATCGCCTGCAGTGGTCCGCACCACCAGCACGCCGTCGCGCAGTTCCAGTCCGCTCTGGCCATCGTACAGCAGCCGGATGGCCGAGGGGTCCGCTCCCGGAGCCACCAGGTAGTCGTACTTCAGGCCTTTACGTCCATCGATGCGCAGGGTGATGCCGGGATGGATATCGCGCAACAGCAGGCCGTTGGAAAGGGTGCACCGCGTACCCCATGCGGCGGGGTCGTTGCCCAGGAAGTAGTTCGCATAGCCCGGTTGCAAGGCAAAAGCCTCGGCATTCGGGGCCTGTCCTCCCTCGAACCGTACACGCACCACATGTTCCCTCAACGGAGTGTTGGGCCCATGATGGTGGTGGCCCAAGGGGTCTCCTTGGCGCAGCACATAGGTGAGGCCTTGTTCCTCCACAAAAAGCACCCCGCTGGGCAGCAGGGCGCGATACAGCACCTGCTCCGGCCATTGTCCCTTGTTCTGGGTGAAGGTGGGTCCGTTGCCCGGCCGGGCATGCAACCCCTTGCAGAACAGGAAGAAAGCCAGTATCAGAAGGGGGTGGCGCACGGAAAGTCGGGATACTGCACAAGATAAGACCGCTTCGGGGGTGCAGGCGTTGCTTCCGGTGTTGGATCGGTCCGAAGGGGAGCGCGCTGCCGGTGTACCTTTGCGCCACTCTCGCCGAAGGTCGTTCGGCCCCCGAATGAGCGATGCCATCAAGCATGAATGCGGTCTGGCGTTCATCCGCCTCCGCAAGCCGCTGAGCTATTTCCAGCAGAAGTACGGTACGGCCCTCTACGGCCTGGACCGCCTTTATCTGCTGATGGAGAAGCAGCATAACCGTGGACAGGACGGGGCCGGGGTGGCCAGCGTGAAGATCGATCCCGAGCCGGGTCTGAATTTCATCGATCGCGAGCGCAGCACGGAGAAGCAGGCCATCCAGCTCATCTTCGGTAAGATCAACAAAGGGGTGCAACAGGCCATCGGCAACGACCGGTCGCGACTGGACGATGCGGATTGGCTGAAGGCCAATGTGCCCTTCCTCGGGGAGGTGCTGCTGGGCCACTTGCGCTACGCCACCCACGGAGCCAGCGGACTGGAGAACTGCCACCCGCGCCGCCGCCTCAGCAATTGGATCACCCGCAACCTGGTGGTGGCCGGCAACTTCAACATGACCAATGTCGACGAGCTCTTCAACCTGCTCGTGCACATCGGACAGACACCGAAGGAGAAGAGCGACACCATGACGGTGCTCGAGAAGTTCGGGCACTTCCTGGACATGGAGAACGATCGCCTCGCCGCCATCCACCGGCAGCTGGGTTACAACGATCGCCAGATCACGCAGGTGATCGCGGACAAGCTCGATGTCCGTTCGATCCTGCAACAGAGCGCAGCGGACTTCGATGGTGGCTACGCCTTGGCCGGCCTCATCGGTCATGGCGACTCCTTCGTGCTCCGCGATCCCTCCGGCATCCGTCCGTGCTTCTGGTACGCGGATGATGAAGTGGTGGTGGCCGCCAGTGAGCGCCCCGCGATCCAGACGGCCTTCGCGCTGAAGACCGAACAGGTGCAGGAGCTGAAGCCCGGCCATGCGCTGATCGTCCGCAAGAACGGATCGTACAGCGAGGAGCAGATCCGGGAACCACTGGAGAAACGGGCCTGCAGCTTCGAGCGCATCTATTTCAGCCGCGGTAGCGATCGCGATGTGTACCGCGAACGGATCGCGTTGGGCCGCTCGTTGACCCCCGCCATCCTGGAAGCGGTGGACCATGACATCGAGAACACGGTCTTCAGCTTCATCCCCAACACGGCGGAAGTGGCGTGCTACGGCATGTTGAAGGGATTGGACGACGAGATCGACCGCATCAAGGAGCGCCGCATCCTCGAACTGGGGGCGAACCCCGACCCCGCGGCGTTGCGCGGTATCCTGGCCATGCGTCCGCGTCTGGAGAAGGTGGCCATCAAGGACGCGAAGCTGCGCACCTTCATCACCAACGACGAATCGCGCGACGACCTGGTGGCGCATGTGTACGACATCACCTACGGCACCGTACGTCCGGGAGTGGACAACCTGGTGGTGATCGATGACAGCATCGTGCGCGGCACCACGTTGCGCCAGAGCATCCTCAAGATGCTCGATCGCCTGGGTCCGAAACGCATCGTGGTGGTGAGCAGCGCGCCGCAGATCCGCTATCCGGATTGCTATGGCATCGACATGGCCAAGATGGGTGACCTCGCTGCGTTCCAAGCGGCCATTTCGCTTCTCCGTGAAACGAAACAGGAGAACATCATCGACGACGTCTACGAGCGTTGCCTTCGCCAGATGGAACTTCCGTTGGAGCGTATCGAGAACGTGGTGAAGGACATCTATCGTCCGTTCAGCGCGGAGCGCATCAGCGATCGCATCGGCGAACTGCTGACGCCACCGGGGCTGAACGCCGAGGTGAAGCTGGTGTTCCAGAGCATCGAAGGCCTGCATACGGCCTGTCCCGACCACAGCGGCGATTGGTATTTCACCGGTGACTATCCCACGCCGGGCGGCAATCGCGTGGTGGACCGTGCCTTCATCAACTGGATGGAAGGCCGCAACGTACGCGCCTACTGAGGCGGGTCGACCCAAGCTCCGCTGCGTCGCAGCTTCTTCACTTGTTTCGGTGCGGCGATGATCCGTGCACCGGCGTGCAGCACGATGCGCGAGCCCCGGTCCGCGGTGACCTTCGCCCGCGGTGCCAGTTCGAGGACACTTCCCGGCATCAGATGCAGTTCGGATCCGTTGGTGAGCTCCAGTTCCGCCTTGTTCGAGATGAACATCCGGGCGTCCGGGAGCAATGTGAGACGTGTAGGATCGCTGAACCAGATGCTGCCGTTCACCTTTTCGGGGTTGTCGATGCGCGTGGGGGTAGGTGAGCGGTCGAGGAGGATGCGCCTTCCCTCGGCCAGAAGCAGCGAACGGCCATCCTCTCCGCGGACCGGATGCAGTACGATGCTATCGGAGCACCATCGCACATCCCGGTCGATCCGGATGTCGTCGTTCCGGATGCGCAGCGCTATGCTGCCGTCCGCACGTTGTTCCAGCAGTGTGGCGCTGAGTCCGGCGAGGTGCACCGTGCGG
>DASWWQ010000262.1:0-4161 GCA_036405935.1 Flavobacteriales bacterium | reverse complement strand
TAGAAGTACATACCGGCTTCGGCAGGCTGACCGCTCGGAAGACGTCCATCCCAGCTGTGCTCCAGATCCTTGGCCTGGAAGACCAAGGTATTGTCCCTCGCCGAGAAGATGCGCACCACTACGCTGCGGTAATCGGTGCCCTTGGCCTCCAGGGTTTCGTTGTATCCATCCCCGTTGGGGGTGAAGATGTTCGGGATGTAGATGTTCGGCTCCACCACGCCATTCGCCGGTTCGGGCGTGTTGTTGTTCAACGGCGCAGGAGTGTCGGCAGGGTCGGAGGCCGTATCACCGTTGGGCTTCTCCGCGTCCTTGGCTGGCATGGACGAGGGCTTCGGCGAAGCTCCGGGCACCGATTGGGTCGAGGTCATGGGCGCACTGGGCTGCATCCGCTCCAGATCCCGCAGGATCTTCTCCACCATGGCCAATCCCTTCTCATCCACTTCATCGGAAGGAACCGCGTTGGAAGTGGAGGGCACTGTGGTCCGGGGCTCGGAAGCCATGGCCTTGCGTTCGGCAGCAGGAGTGGTGGCCGTTGGCGCCGTCACCGGGTGAGCAGCCACTTCAGGGGTAGGTAAGGTCGTGGTGTTCGCGTCGGCCGGCACGTCGGCCAAAGGAGCGGGTGCGGGCACTTCCACCACCACGGGCACGGGTTCGGGCAGGGCGGGTGATCCCGAAGAGGACCACACGAGCAGGCCACCCGTGACCACCACCGCGGCGGCACCGGCGGCGAGCCAACCGGTGGTGCTGGCACCAGCGCCGCCGGCAGCGGCACCATGGCCCAGCTGGCTGCTGATGTTCTGCCAAACGCCGGGGTCCACATCCACCTCGTGCGCATCGAACTTGTCCTGCAGGGTCTCGCGCAACGCATCGGCGCCGGCCACCTGGGCCAACTGCCCGCTGATGGCCTCCCAAGCGCCGGGGGGCACCTCCATCTCATGACCGGCGAACCGGTCCTGGAGCAGGTCGATCAACTTATCCTTCGCTGCCATCGCCATAGATATCGGCCGCCTCCTTGGGCAGCAGTTTACGCAGGTAGGCCCGCGCTTTCATGAATTGCGATTTGCTCGTGTTCTCGCTGATGCCCAGCATGTCCCCGATCTCCTTGTGGGGATAGCCTTCGATGGCGAAGAGGTTGAACACGGTGCGGTAGCCCGTGGGCAGGGCTTGGATGAGCTCCATCAGCTCGCTGGTGCTCATGGCGCTCATCACCTGCTCGTCCTCGGCGTGCAGATGCTCGGCTTCGGTGAGGTCCAGGCTGTGGTCGTACGGCTTGTTGCGGCGGATGTGGTCCAGTGCGGTGTTCACCATGGTCCGTGCGATCCAGCCGCCCAGCGGACCATCGCCGCGGAAGTGGTCCATCTTCTGGAACACCTTCACGAACCCGTCCTGCAGGATGTCCTGGGCTTGTTCGCGACCGGGTGCGTACCGCATGCAGATGCTCATCATTTTCCGCGCATAGGCCTTGTAGAGCGCCTTTTGGGCGATCGGTTCGCCTTTGAGGCATCCGGCTACCATTTGCTCGTCCGTCATGGGCCTTGCGAGGGGTATGATGCGATCCATCCCTATGAAGTTGCCTGGAAGGGCCACGAATTTACGCCACAGGCCGCGCGGGACGGGCGTTCGGAACCGGCCGTCCCGGGCCGGCGGGCCTCCGCGGCGCCCCGAAGGGCATAACCAGCTAATTTCGCGGACCTTTCGCGGGTCGCCCGGTGACCCTACCCTTCCCATGAAGAACATCCGCAACTTCTGCATCATCGCCCACATCGACCACGGAAAAAGCACCTTGGCCGACAGGCTGTTGCAGATGACCGGCACCATCGCCGACCGGGACATGCAGGCCCAGAACCTGGACGACATGGACCTGGAGCGCGAGCGGGGCATCACCATCAAGAGCAAGGCGATCCAGATGGATTACACGCTCAATGGCGAGAAGTACCTGCTGAACCTCATCGATACGCCCGGCCACGTGGACTTCAGCTACGAGGTCAGCCGGAGCATCGCCGCCTGCGAAGGCGCCCTGCTGATCGTGGACGCCACCCAAGGCATCCAGGCGCAGACCATCAGCAACCTCTACCTCGCGTTGGAGCACGACCTGGAGATCATCCCCGTGCTCAACAAGATGGATCTTCCCTCGGCCAATCCGGAAGAGGTGAAGGACCAGATCGTGGACCTCATCGGCTGCAAGCTGGAGGACATCCTCAGCGCCAGCGGCAAGACGGGACTGGGCGTGGACAAGATCCTGGAGGAGATCGTGGCGCGTGTTCCAGCACCGAAAGGCGATCCCTCCGCTCCCCTGCAGGCATTGATCTTCGACAGCGTGTTCAACAGCTTCCGGGGGATCATCGCCTACTTCCGGATCATGAACGGCACGCTGCGCAAGGGCGAGCGCGTCAAGTTCTTCAACACCGGCGTGGAGTACAACGCCGATGAGGTGGGGGTGCTGAAGATGGACCTCAAGCCCCAGGACCGCCTGAGCGCGGGCGATGTGGGCTACATCATCAGCGGCATCAAGACCGCCAGCGAGGTGAAGGTGGGTGATACGATCACGCATAAGGAACGCCCCTGCCTCACCGCCATCCACGGTTTCGAGGACGTGAAGCCCATGGTGTGGGCCGGCATCTTCCCGGTGGACACCGACGAGTACGAGGAGCTCCGCGATGCCATGGAAAAGCTCAAGCTCAACGACGCGAGCCTGACGTGGACGCCCGAGAGCAGCGCGGCATTGGGCTTCGGTTTCCGCTGCGGATTCCTGGGCCTGCTGCACATGGAGATCATCCAGGAACGTCTGGAACGGGAGTTCAACATGACCGTGATCACCACGGTGCCCAACGTGGGCTACATCGTTACACGCACCGATGGCGAGGTGATCGATGTGCACAACCCCAGCGAGCTGCCCGAAGTGATGCATATCGAGAGCATCGAGGAGCCCTACATCAAGGCCCAGATCATCACCAAGGCCGAATACACCGGGGCCATCATGACCCTGTGCATCGAGAAGCGCGGCATCATGATCGGACAGAACTACCTGACCACGGATCGCGTGGAGCTGAGCTTCGAGCTGCCGCTGGGAGAAGTGGTGTTCGACTTCTTCGACAAGCTGAAATCGATCTCGCGCGGTTACGCCTCGTTCGATTATCATCCGATCGGTTTCAAGGAAAGCGACCTGATCAAGCTTGACATCCTGCTCAACGCCGAGAAGGTGGATGCCCTCAGCGCCTTGATCCACCGCGACCATGCGCACGAACTGGGCAAGAAGATGTGCAGCAAGCTGAAGGAGCTGTTGCCCCGTCAGCAGTTCGACATCCCGATCCAAGCGGCCATCGGGGCCAAGATCGTGGCGCGAGAGACGGTGAAGGCCCTGCGCAAGGACGTGACCGCCAAGTGCTACGGCGGCGACATCAGCCGGAAGCGCAAGCTGCTGGAGAAGCAGAAGGAGGGGAAGAAACGGATGCGGCAGGTCGGCAGCGTGGAGATCCCGCAGCAGGCGTTCCTCGCCGTGCTGAAGCTCGACTGACGGTTCCGGCCTACGCGCCGAGGGCGCGGCTCAGGCGAGTCCCTTGCGCACCGCCAAGCTCACCGCCGAACTCACGTTGCGCACCTGCAGCTTCTCGTAGATGTGGCTCACATGCGTGTTCACCGTGGCCGGGGTGATGCCCAGGCGCTCGGCGATGAGGCGCTGGCTCAGCCCCTCCACGAGCAACCCGAGGATCTCACGCTCGCGTTTGGTGAGGTCGAAATCGTCCTGGGACTTCTTGAAGGGCGTGGATCCCATACCGGCCACCAGCTTCAGCACTCGGCGCGCCACCACGGCCGTCATCGGTGCTCCGCCACCCATCACTCCGCGGATACCCTCGAGCAGTTCCTGCGGGCGGGTCTGCTTCAGCAGATAGCCGTCGGCCCCGGCACGAATGGCATTGAAGATGGCCTCCTCATCCTCGATCACGGTCTGCATGAGGATGCGCAGGTCGGGGAAGGCGGCACGCAGAGCGGTAACGGCCTGGATGCCGTCCACCCCGGGCATACGGATGTCCATCAGCACCACATCGGGTTTGCTGGCATGCACACGGTCCACGGCGGTGGAGCAATCGGTCCAGGTCCCCACACAGGTGAACCCCTCACTGTTGAAGAACAGGAGATCGAGCGCCTCGAGGCGCTCGGCAT
>DASWWQ010000261.1:0-7061 GCA_036405935.1 Flavobacteriales bacterium | reverse complement strand
GGCCTGGGCGGTGTCTTCAGCAGCACCCTCACCTTGGGCATTTTCCTCGGGCTCGTGCTGGGCAAGCCGGTCGGACTGATGGTGATGAGCTGGCTGTTCGTTCGCTTGGGCTGGGGTCGTTTGGGTGAAGGCGTACGCTGGGCGCACATGCTGGGCATCTCCGTGATGTCCGGTGTGGGCTTCACCATGGCGGTCTTCATCAACGAACTGGCGTTCGAGGATGCGGTGGTGCGCGAGGAGGCCAAGCTCGGGATCCTGTTCGCCTCCTTGGTCGCGGGCCTCATCGGCTTCCTGCTGCTGCGCAACACCCGCAGCCGAACGGCCTAGAGCGGTACCGCTGCCGGCACCAGCTTGCCGTCAAGCAGGTGTATCGTGCGGCGAGCGAAGCCGGCATCGCGCAGGCTGTGGGTCACGATGATCACCGTGGTTCCGGCGCTGTTCAGTTCCGCCAGCAGGCCCATCACCTCCTCGCCCATCGCACTGTCGAGGTTGCCGGTGGGCTCATCGGCCAGGATCAGCTGGGGCTTGTTCACCACCGCACGGGCGATGGCCACACGCTGCTGTTGCCCGCCGCTGAGCTGTTGGGGGAAATGCTTGGCCCGGTGCGTGATGCCCATGCGCGCCATGGCCTCCTGCACGCGCTGCTGCCGCTCGGCCTTGCCCAGGGTGGTGTAGATCAACGGCAGTTCGATGTTCTCCGCCACGGTGAGCTCATCGATGAGGTTGAAGCTCTGGAACACGAAGCCGATGGTGTTCTTGCGCACCTCGGCCCGCTGGCGTTCGTTGAAGCCGCTGACGTCGCGACCGTTCACGGCGTAGCTGCCGCTGCTGGGGGCGTCGAGCAGGCCGATGATGTTCAACAACGTGGATTTCCCGCATCCGCTCGGACCCATGATGGCCACGAACTCACCGGCTTCGATCCCGAGGCTCACGTCGTGGAGCGCGGTGGTCTCCACGGTATCGGTGCGGTACACCTTCGAAAGGGACGTCGTCTTCAGGAGGCTCATGGCTGGTGTGGATCGGGGTATGTTGTTCTCGGTTCTACTTGTCGGAGGGAGCAGGTTGTTCCGGTGGTCGGACCATGGACGGGCGGTGATCGGCCCGCATCATTCGATCACGAGTTCATCGGCCTGATCGAAAGCGGCATAACGGCTGATCACCACGCGGTCGCCGGGCCGAAGACCTTCGAGCACCTCGTAACGATCGGGGTTCTGGCGACCCAGCTTCACTTCGCGTCGAGTGGCCGTGCCGTCGGCATCGATCACATAGACCCACTGGCCGCCGGTATCCTGGAAGAAAGGTCCGCGGGGAAGCATCGTCGCCTCCAGGTCCTCGCTCAACTGCAACCGCACCTGGAAGGTCTGTCCGCGCCGGATGCCCTCGGGCGCACCCTGGACGAAACGGAGGTCCACATCGAACTCGCCGTTGCTCACCTCGGGATACACCTTGAAGACCTCGATGGCATGCTCCTTCCCCGCATGGGTGAAGGTGCCCCTGAGGCCCATGCCGATGCGGCTCACGTAGTGCTCCGGGATACGCGCGCGCACCTTGAACGAACCGAGCACATCGATCTGCGCGATCCGTTCCCCCTTCTGCTTGGTCTGTCCGATCTCCACGTTCAGTCCGCTGAGCTGCCCATCGATCGGGGCCTTGATCACCAGGTTCTGGAGATTCTCGCGGAGGAAGGCGAGGTTCCGGTCGATCAGCGCGAGGTTGTTGGTGATGGAACCCACCTGGCTGAGCCGGAAAAGCGAATCACTGCGCACGTTCGTCGCCACCAGCTTGCGTTTCTCTCGCAGGTATTCCAGTTGTTCGGAGTTGCCCAGGAAGGTGTTGCGCGCGAGCAGTGAATCCTTCAACAGGCGCTCGTCGATCCGCTGGTCCCGTTCCAGGCGCTTGAGGTCCTTGTCCAGGTTCAGCAGCTCGTCCTTCAGGCGGGTGGTCTGTTGGTCCATCGCCAGGCGGGTGTTGCGCAGGTTGTTCTGCTGATCGAGCAGTTGCGCCTCGCGGTTGATGGCGTCCATGTGCAATTGCGGATTGCTCAGCTCGATGATGGGCATCCCGGCTTGCACCATATGCCCGTCCTCGATGAAGCGATGCTTCACGGTGCCGCCCTCGAGCGCATCGAGGAACACGGTCTGGATGGGCTGCACCGTACCGGTAACGGGAATGAACTCCCGGAAGCGGCCCTGCTCCACGGTTCCGATCTGCAGCTTCGCGGCTTCCACGCGAACGCGGCTGGTGCGGAAGGAGCCGGACCAGAAGGCGAGCGCTACGGCTGCCGGAACGGCCACGGCACCGAGCAGCAGCCAGCGTTTACGGCGGGCGGGGCGGGGGTCCAAGGCGCGGTCCATCTTACGGGGTGGTGGCCGCTAAACTGCGCCGGTAGCAGGGCAGGGACGCTTGGTGCAGTGATGGACCGGGAGGCCATTGATGGCCGGGGAACCCGGGGATCGGACCTTTCAGGCGGAATGATCCCGCTGAGGCTCAAGGAAGGAAAAAGCGGAATAACCGGCCGAAAGCGTTGCGGGTATGGAACTTCCGCCTACTTTCGCGCCGCTTGGGACCTTCCGTTCTTTGGCGAGAGCGTCAGGACCCAACACAACCCAAAACACAACGTCAGTCAAGGAACTCATGAACATTTACGTCGCCAACATCGCTTACAGTGCCAAGGACCAGGACCTTCGCGAGCTTTTCGAAGCTTTCGGGGAAGTGACCTCGGCCAAGATCATCATGGACAAGGTCACCAACCGGAGCCGCGGCTTCGGATTCGTGGAGATGTCCGACGACAACAGTGGCCGCCAGGCCATTGAGGGCACCAACGGCAAGCCTTTCCATGGCCGTGACCTGGTGGTGAACGAGGCCCGTCCCCGCACCGAAGGTGGCGGCGGCGACCGCGGTGGATTCCGCAGCGGTGGAGACCGTGGCGGATACCGTGGCGGCAGCGGCGGTGGCGACCGCGGTGGATACCGCAGCGACCGTGGCGGTGATCGTGGCGAGCGCTCCTGGAGCCGCAACGACCGCGACGACCAGTACTAGTCCTCCGATACATCCGACCCGAAGCCCCTTCGCCACCCGGCGAGGGGGCTTCTTCGTTCGCAACATTCTTTGGCTTCCGACCCGAGAGGTACCGGGTACCTTCGTCCCCTCATTCCCCCCGATGCGCGCGATCCTGTTCTGGTCCCTCCTCCTGCTATCCTGGAACGGCTTCGGCCAGGTGCGCGGAGGTGGAGGCATCGGTGCGGGTCGTCCGGGCATGGCGCGGCTCCAAGGCCGCGTGCTGGATGCCGCCACCCGCACACCCGCGGAGTTCGCCGCCGTTACCGTGCTCGCCGCGCAGAAGGATTCGGTGCTGGGTGGTGCACTGGTGCAGACCAATGGTGATTTCGCCGTGGATGGACTGCCATTCGGCCCGTGCCGGGTGCGCATCGCGTTCATGGGCTACCGGACCTTGGAACAGCAGGTGATGCTGACGCCCGGATCACCGGAGAAGGACCTCGGCAATCTGATGCTCGAGACCGATGAAGTGATGCTGAAGGAGGCCGAAGTGGTGCGCGAACGCGCCACCACGATGATGCAGGTGGACCGCCGCGTGTTCAACGTGGAGAAGGACCTCAGCACACAGGGCGGCAGCGCAGTGGACGTGATGAAGAACGTACCGGGCCTCAGCGTGGATGTGGAAGGCAATGTGCAGCTGCGCGGCGGCAATCCCCTGGTGCTGATCGACGGCCGGCCCACGACGCTTTCCCTGGAGGATCTGCCGGCCACGGAGATCGAGCGGGTGGAGGTGATCACCAATCCCTCCGCCGCGTTCGATGCGGGCACCAGTGGCGGCATCGTGAACGTGGTGCTGAAGAAGAACACCAAACCCGGCTACTACGGCAACGTACAGGGAGGCGCCGGCACCAACGACCGGTACCAAGGGGGCCTCAATCTCAACATCCGCGATGGCCGATGGGGCTTCAACCTCTCCTACAACTACAACACCTCGGGCAACCGCACGGACGCCCGCACCGACCGGAGCGATCTGCGTGACGGATCGGTGTTGGGCACCTTCGCCCAACGCACCACCTCCGACAGCCGCAGGACCATGCACGGCGGGCGCCTCGGCGCGGAGTTCAGGATCGACAATCGCAACACGCTGAACCTCTCACAGAGTTTCCGTGGCCGCCACATGCAGGGGTCCGATCGCCAGACCTTCACCAGCACGGCCTTCGGTGAGGCCGGTTCGTACGGCGATCAGTACAATGCCGACGACTCCAGGCACGAGAGCCTGACCTCGCAGGTCGGCTTCCGGCACACCGCGCCCAAGGAAGGGAAGGAATGGACCGCTGATGCCACCTACAACCGCGCGAGCCGCAACAGCGGTTCCACGTTCGACACGTGGACCTACGCCAATGGCACGCAGCAACCCTTCAGTCCACGCATGCAACGCAACTCCGGCGGATCGGACCTCCAGCAGATCACCGCACAGTTCGACTTCATCGACCCTCTCAACGCGCGCAACAAGCTGGAGTGGGGATTGAAGGGCGACCATACCGACGACCATACGTGGATCGATGTGGCCGTCTCCTCCCCCGTCATCGGAACGGACGTGACCGACACCGCGTTGACGAACGACTACGCGATCACCAACATGATCAACGCGGCCTACGTCAATTGGTCGCACAAGCTCAACGACCGGTGGTCCATGCAGACCGGCCTGCGCTTCGAGCAGAGCTGGTACGACGTGGAGCTGATCGGCAAGGACCGCGATTTCGGTTACCGCTATCCCGATGGTGGCAAGGACCTGGCGAAGGCGCTCTTCCCGGCGCTGTACCTCGTGCGGAAGTGGGAGGACAAACGCGAACTGCAGGTCAACTTCTCGCGCAAGATCTCGCGGCCGCGCTTCTGGCAGGTGATGCCCGTGGTGATGAGCAGCGACAGCCGCAACGTACGGATCGGGAACCCGGAGCTCGCACCCGAGCTGAGCAACCTCGCGGAGATCAACCACCTGCTGCCGATGCTGGGCGGCAAGCTCACCTGGTTCACCTCGGTGTTCGGGAAGTACACGGAGGACGTGATCACCAGCTACTCCTCGCCGCTCTCCACCGACAGCATCCAGCTGCTGAACACCTTCGTGAACGGCGACAACAGTTTCGGTGGGGGCTGGGAGAACGTGCTGAAGTTCGAGCCCGGCAAGGGCCCCCAGATCACCCTGAGCGGTACGGTGCAATACGTGGACATCGGGCTGACCGGTGCCGATGGGGGCTCACGCAACCAAGGGATCAACTGGGAGGCGAAGGCGTTGGTGAGCTATCGGCTCAGCAAGAAGCTGGTGGCCCAGGTCAACGGCGAGTACGAAGCGCCACGCATCCAGCCGCAGGGCCGGAGCCTTTCGCAGTACGGTGTCGATGCTTCGGTCAACTACGACATCACCAAGAGCCTGAGCGCGGTGGCGGCCGTGAACGATGTGTTCTACACGCGTCGTTGGGGCTCGTTGCTCGACACGCCGGACATCTACCAGGAAAGCTACCGCCGCCGCGACCAGCGCAACGTGCGCGTGACATTGACCTGGCGTTTCGGCCAGCAGGAAACCTCGTTGTTCCGCCGCAGGAACCAGCAACGGCGCGAGCCCGGGGAAAGCGGTGGTGATGAGGGCTTCTGACGGCTTGTGAACGGAAGGTTAACCCCGTTCCCTTCTCCACGTGGGCCGCGCTAACTTCCGCCCATGCGCAAACAGACCCTCGGCACGTTGGTGCTGCTGGCCGTGCTGAGCCTCGTGGCGGTGGTGGCCACGCAGATCGTCTGGTTGGGCCGTGCACAACGCTACCAGTCCGAGCAGGTGGTGTTGCAGAAGCAGCAGCGGAGCCAATTGGACAAGGAGTTCGCGGACCGGGTGACCATCGCCTTGAGCGCGGTGACCGAGCGCATCCTTTCCATCACCAAGGACCCGAGCGATCTCTTCGATGCGGTGAAGCAGGAGCGGCCGAACTACTTCGCCGTCACCATCAACGACACCATCCATCCGTACCTCCTCGAATCGCTTCTGGAGCAGGAGTTCAAGCGGCGGGGCATCGAGGATGATTTCGAGTACGGCATCTACGACTGCTTCACGGACAGCATCGTGTACGGCAACTATGTGAGCCTGAAGGACAGCGCGGTGGCCGACACCGCCAAGCATACCCCGCTGCTCAAGCTCAACAAGGACGGCCACTATTTCGGCGTGAATTTCCCCCGACGGACGGCGGCGCTTTGGGAGCCCGACCGTTCCAAGGGCATCAACTGGGTCTACCCGGCCTTCGTATCCCTGATCGTCTTCATCTTCTTCGCGTACAGCATCTGGATCATCATGCGGCAGAAGCGGGTGGAACAGATGAAGAACGACTTCATCGGCAACATGACGCACGAACTGAAGACACCCATCAGCACCATCGCCCTGAGCAGCGAGGTGCTCTGCGACCCGTCCATCGTGCAGGAACCCGAACGGCTGCAGAGCTATGCGCACATCATCCGCGCGGAGAACGAACGGCTCCGCAGCCAGGTGGACCGCGTGCTGCAGCTGAGCAGGTTGGACCGCGAGCACCTGCGCAGCGAACCCGAGCCGGTGGACATGGAGCAGGTCGCAGCCTCGGTGAAGGATTCCTACAAGCTGCAGATCGAGGAACGCCAAGGCATCATCGCATGGCAATGGAACGCGACCAGCGGCACCGTCATGGGCGACCGTACGCACCTGACGCACGCGCTCTCCAATCTTGTGGACAATGCGCTCAAGTACAGCGGTGAGCGTCCGCACGTCACCATCCGAAGCAGCAACATCAAAGGGGTGCTGCATCTCGCCGTGGTGGACCGCGGTATCGGCATCCACCGGGACGACCTCAAGCACATCTTCGAACGTTTCTTCCGCGCGCACACCGGCAACGTGCACGATGTGAAGGGATTCGGGCTCGGGCTGCATTACGCGCAACAGGTGGTGATGGCCCACGGCGGTCGCATCACGGTGCAGAGCGAGCCGGGCAAGGGCAGCACCTTCACCATGGAGCTGCCGATCACGTCATAGCAAAAGAACGAAGCGAACATGA
>DASWWQ010000260.1:0-20389 GCA_036405935.1 Flavobacteriales bacterium | reverse complement strand
TCAGGTTGTGTCGGATGTTCGGGTACTGGTTGAAGTCCAGCTTCAGGCCGTAGTCCTTGATGCCGCTGCTGAGGCCGAATTTGAACTGGTCCTGACCGCCGGTGAAGCTGAACCGGTAGTCGCTGTAGATGGCGGTGGTGTTGAGGAAGAGCTTGGGACCGAACACGTGGTTCCAGCGTCCGCTCACCGTGGCATTGCCCCAAGGGATGCGGAAGTCCGGGCTGCCGGGTTGGCTGCCGCTGAGGTTGAAGACGTCCCGGCCGAAGTAGCCGCTGAGGAAGAACCGGTCCTTGTCGCTGAGGCGGTAGTTCGCCTTCGCGTTGATGTCGTAGAAGTAGTAGCCGCTTCCGGCGAAGGCGCCCTCGGGATTGATGAAGGGCTTGGCCAGCACGTCGATGTAGGTGCGGCGCGCACTGACGATGAAGGAGCTCTTGTCCTTGATGATCGGCCCTTCCAGCGTCAGACGGCTGCTGATCAGGCCGATGCCGCCCTGCCCGTGGAACTCCTTGTCGTTGCCGTCCTTCATGGTGATGTCCAGCACGCTGCTGGTACGGCCACCGTAGTTGGCCGGCATGCCGCCCTTGATCAGCTCGATGTTCTTCACGGCATCGGCGTTGAACACGCTGAAGAAGCCGAACAGGTGGCTGGCGTTGTACACCGTGGCGTTGTCCAGCAGGATCAGGTTCTGGTCGGGGCCGCCCCCGCGCACGTAGAAGCCGCTGTTGCCCTCCCCGTTGCTCTTCACGCCCGGCAGGTATTGGATCGTCTTCAGGATGTCCACTTCACCGAGCAGGGCGGGTAGGGTCTGCAGCTTCGTGACGTCCACGTCCATGGTACCCATGGCGGTGCTCTCCACGTTGCTCTTGCGTTTCTCGCCCACCACTTCCACCTGCTTGATCTCCTTCGCGGTGGTGACCAGCAGGAGGTTCAGTTTCACATCGCCCTGGAGCTTCACGCTGCGCTCCAGGTCCTGGTAGCCGATGTAGCGCACCACGAAGGTGTAGTCTCCCGCTTCGAGCGTCACCGAATAGAAGCCGTAGACGTTGGTGGGCACGCCCTTCTGGATCTCCTTGATGAACACGGTGGCACCGATCAGCGCCTCGCCCGTTGCGGTGTCGTTCACATAACCGCTCACGGTGAACCGTTGCGGGGTCTGCGCGCTTGCGCTGAGGGCGAATAGCAATAGGAACAGCGATAGGATCCTCATGGTTCGTAATGGCGGCGCAAAACTATCCCGGGGGCTTGGAGCGGGACCGCCGTTCATCCCCCCGGGCTTGCCGTTCAACCGGCGCGAACGTCCGCGGACGGAGCTTAGTGTGTCGGTGATCGTTCAAACGAAATGAGCATTGACTGAACAAGAGGGCTAGCTTTGGTGTTCAACGCACCGATGGAAGGGATCGAGTTCCAACTCATGGCCAAGGCCGCGCAGGGGGAAACATCCGCTTTCGAGCAGATCTATGATCGGTATTCCGGTGCGCTCTTCGGGGTGATCCTGAAGGTCGTCAACGACCAAGCGGGGGCCGAGGAGGTCTTGCAGGACAGCTTCGTGAAGATCTGGCGGTCCATCGCCTCCTACGATGCGGCCAAGGGCCGGCCCTTCACCTGGATGCTGAACATCGCCCGTAACACGGCCATCGACCGGATCCGGACCCGCGACCACCGGGAGGGTTCCAAGATCCAGCGCCTTGATACCCACGTATATCGCACCGGAACGGATCCCATGACCGCTGCCACCGATGGCATCGGGATGGACAAGGTGATGGCAGGGATGTCGGTGGAGCAAAGGGAAGTGATCGATCTGGCGTACTACCAAGGGTACAGCCAGCAGGAGATATCGGAACGGACAGGCCTGCCGTTGGGTACGGTGAAGTCGCGGACCCGGGCGGCTTTATCACATTTGCGGACGGTATTGAAGGATCATCGATGAACGCGGAGGAACTCATCCCATCCGGCCTTTTGGAGGCCTATGTGCTCGGTGAGGGCACGGGTGAGGAGCGCGCGTTCGTGGAGCGGATGGCGCGCGAGCATGCCGAAGTGAAGGCGGAGTTGGAGGCCATCGAAAGGGCCTTGGAGGCGCATGCCTTCGCCACTGCGGTGCAGCCTCCCGACCGCGTGCGTGCTGCGGTGCTGCAACGGATCGCCCCGACCCCGGCCGCCGGGGAGGGGCGCGTGATCCCCTTGGCTCCGGAACGACCGGTGCAACGCTCCAACTTCTGGGCGGCCGCTGCGGTGGTGGCCTTGCTGGCGAGCGCGGTGGCCAACTTCTTCCTGTACGGTGAACTGCGCCAAGTGCGCGGCCGCTTGGCGAGCATCGAACAGGAGCGTGAGGTCCTGGCCCAGGAACTCCAGGTGCAGAAGGCCTCCTATCAACGGAGCTCCGATGACCTGGCCGTGCTCATGGATCCGGCCCTGCAGTTGGTGACCCTCAACGGCATGGGTGAGGCCAAGGAGGCCAAGGCCCGTATCTACTGGGACCCGAAGACGCGCACGGTGCACATGGGGCCCGCCACCTTGCCCCCGGCCCCCAAGGGCAAGCAGTACCAGCTCTGGGCCATCGTGGACGGCCAACCCGTTGACGCTGGCATGATGCCGCTGGTGGACGATGGCGCCAAGGTGCACCGGATGAAGGACATCGGTCCGGCCCAGGCCTTCGCGGTAACGCTGGAGCAGGAGGGTGGCGTGGCCAGCCCCACTTTGGAAGCCATGGTGCTGATGGGCACCACCGGTACCTCCAGCTAGAGGGCGTGCTTTCCATTTCTTGGCGGTTGGAATGTTCCATCTTGTTACATTCGCGCCCTCTTTCGAGGTGTAGCGCAGCCCGGTAGCGCACTTGCATGGGGTGCAAGGGGTCGCTGGTTCGAATCCAGTCACCTCGACTGAACGAGGAAGCCGTTCCGATCCGGAACGGCTTCTTCCATTTCCGCCGGCGCGTGGCGCGGCTGCATCTCCTCCGCATCCTTGCCCCGAACACCGCATCCCGCTCAACTTGCGTCCACCCATCGCACCACTTATCCCGTGGATCAATGACGAGCGCAGCGCAAGCTCCTACTTTCGCCCCCCTGCAATGAACATCCCTACTTCCGCCATCACGATCGGTGGCGCTCTGACCTTCTGTTCGGTCCTGTTCTCCGCCTGCGGCGATGGCGCCCCGGCCCCTCATCCGGATCACGGCAAGGCCGTCTCCGATACCACCCGTACCATGACCTACGTCAACGATCCGCACAGCCATGCGAGGCCCCAGGAGGCCGTGATCACCCATTTGGACCTGGACATCACGGTGGACATGGCCGAACAACGCATCGAGGGCACCGCGAACTACAAGGTGCATCGCACGAAGGGTGATCAAGTGGTGTTCGATACCGAAGGACTCGACATCCGGAAGGTGACCGCGAACGGCAAGGACGTTCCCTTCACCCTCGGTGAGAACAGCTTCATGGGCCGTGGTCTCAGCGTAACGTTGCCGCCCGGTGCCGATGCGGTGAGCATCCATTACGCCACGGGCGCGGGTGCGCGTGCCTTGCAATGGCTGAGTCCGGCCCAGACCACCGACAAGAAGAAGCCCTTCCTTTTCACGCAGGGGCAAGCGATCCTTTCGCGCACGTGGATCCCCGTTCAGGACAGCCCGGGCATCCGGTTCACCTACAATGCCACGGTGAAGGTGCCCAACGACCTCATGGCCGTGATGAGCGCGGAGAATCCCCAGGAACGTAGCGCCGATGGCGTTTATGGTTTCCGGATGGAGCACCGCATCCCGGCCTACCTGATCGCCTTGGCCGTGGGTGACATCGCCTTCAAGCCCACGGGTGAGCGTACCGGGGTGTACGCCGAGCACAGTGTGCTGGACACCGCAGCTTGGGAGCTGGCCGATACCGAGAAGATGCTGCAAGCGGCGGAGGCCTTGTACGGCCCGTACCGCTGGGGCCGCTACGATGTGATCTTCCTGCCCGCGAGCTTCCCTTTCGGGGGCATGGAGAATCCGAAGCTGACCTTCGCCACCCCCACCATCCTGGCTGGCGATCGTTCCCTCACGGCGCTCATCGCACATGAACTGGCGCACAGTTGGAGCGGCAACCTGGTGACCAACGCCACGTGGAACGACTTCTGGCTGAACGAAGGCTTCACCGTGTACTTCGAACACCGGATCACCGAGGCGCTCTACGGCAAGGAGTACAACGATATGACCAGCCTGCTCGGCTTCCAGGACCTGCAGCGCAGTCTGCAGGAGATCACGGAGGGCGGCCATCCGGAGGACACCAAGCTGCGCCTGGACCTGGCCGGCCGGGATCCGGACGACGGCATGACGGACATCGCGTACGAGAAAGGTTATGCGCTGCTGCGATCCATCGAGGCCAAGGTCGGTCGGGAGAAGTTCGATCGTTTCCTGCGCGGCTACTTCGATACGCATGCCTTCCAGAGCATGACCACCGACCGGTTCGAGGCGTACCTGGACAACGAACTGCTGAAGCCGAACCAGGTGACCATGGATCTGGCCGCTTGGATCGATGCCCCGGGCCTACCCGCGGATGCCGTGGCTCCCGTGTCCGATCGTTTCGTTAAGGTGGAAGGCGAGATCAAGCGCTGGGAGGGCGGCACCCCCGCGCCGAAGCTGGCGACGCAGGGTTGGACCACCTTCGAGTGGATGCACTTCCTGAGGCATCTGCCAGCAGGCCTGCAGCACGACCGGATGGCGGAGCTGGATCGTACCTTCCATTTCATGTCCACCGGCAATGCCGAGGTGTTGGCCGCCTGGCTGGAACAATGCGTGCGCAACGATTATCCGAGGTCGTACGAGAAGCTGGACGAATTCCTCACGCACGTGGGGCGTCGCAAGTTCCTGATCCCCTTGTACGCGGCTTTGGTGCGGACGGACAAGGGCCGCATCATCGCGCAGGACATCTACACGCAGGCCCGGCCGAACTACCACAGCGTCAGTGTGCGCACCATCGATGAGATGCTCGGGTGGGAGAAGAGCTCAGCGGTGAAGCTGTGATCGTGCATCTGGAACGAAGAAGCCCCGGCCGATCGGCCGGGGCTTCTTCGTTCAGGAAGATATCCGATCAGTGTGCGATGGTGATGCGCCGGACCTCGTTCTTGTTGTTCGGCGAGATGGAGCGGAGCAGGTATTGTCCGTTCGGTAGATCGCTGAGGTCGAGCGTGCGCTGTGCGGCGGAACTGGCCGCGAAATGGCGTACCGATTGACCCAGAACGTCGAACAGTTCGTAGCCGTTGCTGCTCGTTCCGTTGCGGACCACGGTCACCAGTCCCGTGGAAGGAGTAGGATACACGGAGAACGCTCCGTTCGCTCCAAGCTCGTGAACACCCACTGCTGCGCAAGCCGCGGGTTGGATGTCGCTGCCGGTGGGGAAAGCGGCCACGTAGCTGGACATGTTGCTGATCGGCCAGATGTCGCCGCTCTTCAGCTGGTTGTCCGGACCGATCAGGCAGTAGGTGGGATAGGCCATGATGCCGAATGCCTCGTCCACGGCACTGCAACCTCCTTCGATGCCCACGGCAGGGGAGTGGGTGTAGCTACCTCCATAGGTCGCCTCGAAGGCGATCACGGCCGCGTTGTTGTCCGTGCCGTTGTTGATGGAGATCACGAACAGGTCCGCGCTGTTGCAGCCGTACGTCTCGTGCAATTGGTTGAAGTACGGTTGCGTGGCCTGGCAGGGTGGGCAGGTGTCGAAGAAGAAGTCCAGCATGACATGTTTACCGGATGCGGTGATCGCATACAGATTATGCACGTTGCCTTCCGTGTCCGTCACGGTGAAGTCGTCCACCACATCGCCTTCGGAATAGTTCTGGACCTGTGCGAAGGCGGCTGTGCCGAGTGATACGAAAAGAAGGGGTAGGAATCGCTTCATGGGATGGGGTTTGGTCCAAGCAAGATAGGCTTGCTCCTCCATGCCAAGTACTACGATCCGGCGCTGGATGGGAAAGCTGAGCTTACGATGCGGACAGGATCCGCTGCAGCAGCAGCGGGTCCAACACATGTCCCCCTCGGTGGCGGTGCTCCGTGATGGGAAGCCCCGCCATCCGCAGGCGCACGGTGCTCTGGTTCATGACGCTGGGCGTTACGATGGCATCGGCTTCGCCCTGCACCAGATGGATGGCCGTGCGGTTCAGCCGGTCCCGGAGGGGTGCGGCTTCGTATTCGGGCGGGAAGCTGCCGCCCCACAGCACCAGCTTCGCCGGAGGGTTCCTGCCGAGCATGGCCCAACGGGTCGCCGTGGCCACCCCTTGCGAGAAGCCGAGCACGTTCAACGGGATACCGGCCGGGCATTGTCGGCGGATGAGTTCCGCCAACTGGTCCAGGTACGCCACGTGATCGGCGATCTCCGCCTCGCGGTCCTCGCGGGTCATCCAGGTCGCGCCCACGCGGCTGTGGGCTTCATCGAGATAGAATCGGCTCGGTCCTTCGGGCGCCACGATGAAGACCTCGGACGGGAGCCCCTCGAATTTCTGGAGGAAGTAGCGCGCCAGTTGACCGTATCCGTGCAGGACGAACCAGATGGCGCGGGCCGCACGGGCATCACCCAGGGTATGGTAACGCACCGTCCGCTGGATGATCAGGCGATGCTCGTCCATGCTGGCGGTCAGAACAGGAGCAGTTCGCGCAGCTTCTCCGCCACGCGTTCAGCATTGGGGATCATCTCCGCTTCCAGCGTGCTGTTGAGCGGGATGGCGGGCATGTCCACCGCGCCGATCGTGCGCACGGGTGCATCCAAGCTGCTGAAGCACTCGTCCGAGATGCGCCCGGCGAGGGCTTGCGCGAAGGAGTTGGTGAGCTGCTCCTCGGTCACCACGAGGCAACGGCCATGCGTGCGCACGGCGCTCATCACGGTGTCCTCGTCCAAGGGCACCAAGGTGCGCAGATCGATGATGGTGACACGGCCGGCGAAGGAACGCGCGGCGGCCTTGGCCCAGTACACGCCCATGCCGTACGTCACGATCACGGCCGCTTCACCCTTGTCGATGTTCTCGGCATCGGCCTCCTGCACGATGCGCGCCTTGCCGAAGGGGATGATGTAATCGGCGGAGGGCTCGATGCTCTTCGCGTCCTCCGTGCCCTTGATCTTGCTCCAGTAGAGCCCTTTGTGCTCGAGCATCACCACGGGGTTGGGATCGTGGTAAGCGGCCTTCATCAGGCCCTTGAGGTCGGCACCCGTGCTGGGGTAGGCGATCTTGATGCCCTTGATATTGCAGAGCACGCTCTCCACGCTGCTGCTGTGGTACGGGCCGCCGCTGCCGTAAGCACCGATGGGCACGCGCAGGATGCTGCTCACCGGCCATTTGCCGTTGCTGAGGTAGCACGAGCGCGCCGCCTCGGTGAAGAGCTGGTTGAGGCCGGGCCAGATGTAGTCCGCGAACTGCACCTCCACGATGGGTTTCAGTCCGGCGGCGCTCATGCCCACGGTGCTGCCGATGATGAAGGCCTCCTGGATCGGGGTGTTGAACACGCGGTGCTCACCGAAGTCGCGCGCCAATGTTGCCGCCTCGCGGAACACACCGCCCAGCCGCAAGCCCACGTCCTGTCCGTAGAGCAGGCACTCGGGATGTTCCTGCATGAGTTCGCGGATGGCGAAGAGGGCGCAATCCACCATCACGGTGGGCTCCTTGTCGCGTGGCTCGCGCTCGCCCGCCTCCTCCGTGATCGGTGTGGGAGCGAAGAGGTGCGTATAGAGGTCCTCGGGCCGTGGATCCTCCGCGTTGCGCGCCAGCTCGAAGTCGGCACGTACGGTGGCGTTCGCGCGTTTCTCCAGCTCCTTCAATCCTTCGAACCGCACACCGAGATCGATGAGCTGTTGGAAGAACCGGGGCAGGGGATCGCGCTTGCGGTGCTCGGCCAGGTCCTGTTCGCTGCGGTAGAAATCCATCCGCACGCCGCTGGTGTGGTGGTTCAGCAGCGGCACCTTCGCATGCACCAGGAAGGGCCGGCGTTCCTTGCGGACGGTGGCGATCACCTCATGCAGCGTGTTGAACGAGGTGAGGAAATCCGTACCGTCGATCGTGCGCGTTTCGAGGCCCTTGAAGCCTTTGGCATACTGCGTGGCATCGCCTGCACGGATCTCATCGGCGCTGGCACTGATGTCCCACTCGTTGTCCTGCACCAGATAGATGATGGGCAGCTTCTTCAGCACGGCCATCTGCAACGCCTCGGCCACCTCGCCCTCGGTGATGGATGCATCGCCCAGGGAGCACACCACCACACCCTTGTCGCTACCGTCGTTGATGCGGGCCTTCTCCTTGTACCACAGTCCGAGCGCCACGCCCGTGGTGGGGATGGCCTGCATGCCGGTGGCGCTGCTCTGGTGCGGGATCTTCGGCATATCGTCACGCCGCAGGCTGGGGTGGCAGTAGTAGCTGCGTCCACCGCTGAAGGGGTCGTCGCGCTTGGCCATCAGCTGCAGCATCAGTTCGTACGGGCGCATGCCGATGCCGAGCAGGATGCTGTCGTCGCGGTAGTAGGGGGCCACGTAGTCCTGGGGTCCCAGTTGGAGGCCCAGCGCCAGTTGGATGGCCTCGTGCCCGCGCGAAGTGGCGTGCACGTATTTGCTGGTGAACTTGAAATGCTCCTCGTAGATGTCCGTCATCGCTTTCGCGGTGCACATCAGTTCCCAGGCCTTCAGCAGGGTCTCGGTGGGGAGGATGGTCTCTTCGCGAACGGAACGAGTGGTGACGGCTGGCATGCGGTGCGGGCTACAGGGGCGGCCAAATTACGCGATGGATGGCGGGGATCCGAGCGGTGGGTCCGGATAGATTTGCCCCCACATCCCGCTTACCATGCAACGCACTTCGCACGAGCTCGATCACCGCATCCTTGGCGACGATATCCAATGCATCGAGATCACCCTCGATCCACAGGAGACCGTGATCGCCGAGGCCGGCGCCCTGATGATGATGGACGACGGCATCAAGATGGAGACCATCTTCGGTGACGGGCGTGGCCAGTCGCAGAGCTTCCTGGACAAGATGTTCAGCGCCGGCAAGCGGGTGCTGACGGGGGAGAGCCTGTTCATGACCACCTACACCAACCAGACGAGCATCCGCCGCACGGTGTGGTTCGCCGCGGCCTTCCCGGGCAAGATCCTGGCGTTGGACCTGCGCGAGTACGGTCAGCGATTGATCCTGCAGAAGGATTCGTTCCTCGCTGCGGCCAAGGGGGTCAGCATCGGCATCGAGTTCAACAAGCGCATCGGTACCGGACTGTTCGGTGGTGAAGGGTTCATCATGCAGCGCCTCGATGGCGATGGCATGGTGTACGTGAACGCCGGCGGCATGCTGGTGCAGCGCGACCTGGCCCAGGGTGAAACCTTGCGCGTGGACACCGGCTGCCTCGTGGGCATGACGGTGGGTGTGGACTACGACATCCAGTTCGTGGGCGGCATCAAGAACACGCTGTTCGGCGGGGAAGGACTTTTCTTCGCCACGTTGAAGGGCCCCGGCCACGTATGGATCCAGTCGCTGCCCTTCAGCCGTCTGGCGGACAACATCATCTCGGCCTCACCGAAGATGGGCGGGTCCAGCAAGGGCGAAGGCAGCATCCTCGGCGGCCTGGGTCGTTTGCTCGACGGGGATAATTGAGCTGCGCCTTCGGCTTCTGGCTACTGGCCTCAAGCGAGCAGCCAGTAGCCAGCCGCACTCAAGCCCGGTCCTCTTCCTTCCCGTCAAAGGCGGTCAGCACGCTCTGCACCAGCCACATCACCACGCTGAAGGCCAAGGCCCACCAGAAGCCCTGCACCTCGAAGCCGGGGACGATGCGTGCGGCCAGCAACACCATGCCCGCATTGATCACCAGGACGAACAGGCCCAGTGATACGATCGTCACCGGAAGCGTCAGCAGGATCAGGATGGGACGCAGCACGGCATTCAGGACACCGAGCACGATGGCCACCAGGATCCCCGTCTTGAGGTCGGGAGCGTTGACACCGCTCAGCACGAGGTCGGCCACGAGCACGGCGATGGTGGAAAGAAGGATGCGGAGCAGGATGCGCATGCGCCTAAAATAAGAAAGGGCCGTGCGGCCCTTCCTTGGTCACCGATCCGTGGGGATCAGTTCTTCACCAACTTCTTCGTACGGGTCTTCCCGCCTTGGCCGATCACCAGGAAATAGGTGCCGTCGGCCTGGTCCTCCAGGTCCAGCAGGCGATCGTAGTTGCCCTTGAAGCCCGAGATCGTTTCGTGATAGACCCTTTCCCCTTGGGCGTTGTGCAGGTCCACCGTGAGATCCGCCCGCTGGGGCACCTGGAAAACAAGGTGGAAACCTTGTCCGCTGCGGGTGCAATGCAGGTCGTTCAACTCAAGCGGACTGTCGAGCCCGGCAACGCCCTTCTTCTTCAGCAGAGCGGCATCCTCCGCTCCGATGTCGGAGGCATCGATCGTCACCCGCATCTCACGGGTCACATCACTGCGCAGTTCCCGGCGGAGGCGGTCCATGTCCCGGCGGAGTTGTTCCATGTCGCGGCGCATCTCTTCACGATCCTCTTCACCCATGCCGTACTGCTCCCGGTACCGACGCACCTCCGGCATGGGTGGCATCCCGGGCCAGGGTTCGGCCTCCTTGTTTCCCAGTCGGCCGGTGGCGCTCATGGCCGTGCCGTTGCGCTGGAAGTCGATGCGCACCTCCTCCTCGGGTGCCATGCCGGCGATCTTTTCGGCCAGTTCACCGAAGTTGTCCAGCTCCTGATCGTTCATCCGCTGGATCACATCGCCTTCCTTCAGGCCCATGGTCTCGGCAGCGCTGCCCTCCACCACTTCGCCGATGCGTACGCCTTGCTCACCATCGGCGGTGCTGCCACCGATGATGCCCAGGAAAGGACGCGGACCGCTCGGTTCATTGAAGCCGAACGCTTCCATGTCCCAGTCCTCCATGTCCGGCAGGTCCGGGGCGAAGCTGAAGTCGAAGTTGCTGACGCCTTCGCGCTGGCCGAGCTTCACCTTCACCTCCTTCTTCTGCTTGCCGCGGTGGTAGACCACCTTCACTTCATCACCGGGTTCATGTGCGGAGATGGCCTCGGCCAGTCCTGCACCCGAGGTGATGGGCGTTTTCCCGATCTGCACGATGACATCGCCCTCCTGCAGTCCGGCGGCGCTGGCGGGGGTGTTCTCCTCCACGTGCGAGATCAGCGCGCCCTCCTTCACCGTTGGTGCGTTCTTGCCCTTGATCTCCGTGGTTCCCACGTCCAGGTAGTGCACACCGAGGTAGGCGCGGTCCGCATCGTCCATCAGGGATACGATGGCGGGCATCGAGAGCGCGAGGCTCATGTCGTTCAGCATGCCTCCTTCGCAGCTGCGCTTGAGGTCGAGCACCACATTCTCACCGTCACCGATGGAACCCAGTTCATCGATCACGCCCAGTTCGCGGAGGGCGTCGTGCAGTTCGGCATCGTTGTTCAGGTCGAATTCGCGGGTCACATGGCTCGTTTTCCCGTTCTCGTTGCGGGTGATCTCGATGCGCACACGCCGCTCATTGCCATCGGTGGAGTCGGGTTGTTGAGCGAAGGTGAAGGTGCCGAGCTGCGCCAATACCAGGGCGCCGATGCCGCGGGTCAGGGGGACGGTGTTCATGGCTGTAGGGGAATGCGAAGGCGAAACTATCGGGGTGTTCCGGGGAGCGGCTGTTAACGAACGCCAAATAGTGTGAAGCGGAATTCGCCGTCATTCCTGCTGGAAACGGTCGAGGTCGCGGCGATCGCGCTTGGTGGGTCGGCCTTCGCCGGGGTCGCGCTGCTGGGCCTGCACCTTCCGGGCGATCTCCTGCTTTTCCAGGTCCTCCCACGGTGTGCGGTCCTCCAACAGATCGGGCACCAGCTTGGCACCCACACGGGAGGCGGGGATGGCTTTCACCTCGAGCACACGCCAGATGGGTGGCTGCCGCACGGCCACCCGATCACCGGGCTTCACCACCGCGCTGGCCTTGGCCTCCCGATCGTTCAGGCGCACACGGCCACGCTCGCACTCCTCCGCCGCCATGCTGCGTGTGCGGAACAGCCTGACACACCAAAGGAACTTGTCGATGCGCATAAGGAACGCGAAGATGGGAAGGCGCCCGAGGGTGGCCACGTCCACAAGGAAATGGATGCTCCGGGCGGCCTATGGATGTTGCTGCACGTCACGGTTCCGTGGACGCTCTCCATTGTTCCGTTCCAACCTTCTCCTGATGCACCTTCCGCACTTCTTCTTCCGAACGGTCCGTTCCTGGACCTTGCCCTTGGTCATCGCGAGCACGATACCGGTGAAGGCGCAACAGATACCGGAATGGAGCTGGGCCAAGAAGGTCGGGAGCACGAAGGATGAAGGCGGCGGCCAGGTCCTGGCCGATGGAGAAGGCAACGCCTACGTGCGCGGAACCTTCACCAGCAACAGCGTGGTCGTTGGACCGTACACGTTCACGAACATCCCACCGGCGGGGAACCCATTCACGGCCCATTATGTGGTGAAGTACGACCGTGAGGGCCAAGTGCTTTGGGGAAAGGGATATCGCGGTGTGGCGACCGATGTGGACATACTCTGCTTGGACCGCCAAGGCAACATCTACCTGAAGGTGAACTGCACCGATGTGGTGATGATCGACCAGTTGACGGTTGATCCTCCCGCCGGAGGAGCCCAATACCTGTTGAAGTACACTTCAGCGGGCCAGTTGCTCTGGGCACGTCAGTTGGGTACGGCCTCACTGACCGTGGGCCTCACGCGTATGTGGTCCTTGGCCGCGTTGAACGATACCCAGTTCGTGGCGGTGGGGTCCACCTGGGCGGATCAACTGCTCGGTCAGGACCTGGTGCAGACCTATTGGCTGGCCAAGCTGGACACGGCAGGAACCTTCCAAGTACTGAGGAAGTTGGGTGGGATCGGACCTGAGATACCCGAGTATCCGTACCGGGCCGAGATCAGGCCGTCCGGTCTGAAAGTGGGTCCGGATGGTCGCATTTTGTTCATCGGCGATCTGGACCACGTCCCCGACCTCGACCTGGCTACCTGGCAGTTGCCGATCGCGCCCCAAGGTGGCGTGGTACAAGGGTTCATCGCCCAGTTCGACGGCGATCTGGGCTTCATGGGGTCCAAGGTGGTCCATGCGGATGTTCCCATGGGGATATACTCCCATGCGATCGATCCCGCAGGGAACCTGTATGCCTTCCTCTCGGTGCCCCAAGGGACCGTGCAGGTCGATGATGCCCAGACGATCGTGGCCCCGAACGCCTATAACGGCCTTCTGGTCAAGTACGATCCGACCGGCTCGGCACTCTGGGTCAGGTCGCATCCGGTACCGCCGCCGGCCAATACACCGATGGGCGCGGCGCTCTGTACCGACCGGATGGGCAACGTTTTCATGGCGGGCAATTACCGCCGCTTCGAGATCGATGATTCCATGTACTATGCCGCAGGGAATCGGGGGCTCTTCATCGTGAAGTACGATGCGCAAGGCACTTTCCAGTGGTTCCAGCGTCCTTCACTGGGTGGCGTCGTGCAATTGGGCGGCCTCGCGGAGAACGGTACCGGTGAACTGTACCTCAGCGGGCGCTACTCGGCCGATGCGGCGAGCAACGGTGAGGTCCAGTTCGGGGAGGACGTGCTGGCGATCACGAACGGCTCGGCGCCCTTCATGGGTGATGCATTCCTGGCGAAGCTGGGCGAGTGCGAGGCACAGCCCCCCATCATTCTTCCGGAAGGCCCACTGGTCCTCTGTCCGGATGGAGCATTGGAGCTTTCGGGTGCCGGCTCGGACCATTATCAATGGTCCACCGGTGCGCAGGCTGAGGCGATCACCGTAACGGAGGCCGGTACCTATTCCGTTATCGGTCACGATGAACTCGGCTGTTACGCGCGATCGGCCGATTCGGAGGTGGAAGCACGGTCGGTGAACGTCGAGGTGGTCTGGAACGGCACTTCGCTGATCGCGGAAGCCACCGAGGCCGCCTATCAGTGGATGGTCTGTACCGGGAATGGGATGACCGCGCTGGACCAGGCCACCGCACCGGAACTGGTCCCGGAGGTCAGTGGGTCGTACGCCGTTGTCGTGGCGCAGAACGGCTGCACCGATACCTCCGCATGCATGGCGGTGGTGGTCGAGAATGTCGGTATGGCGGACGGGTCGTTCGCGGGTGGCCTCAAGATCTATCCCAACCCGAGCAACGGATCCTTCACCATTGGAATGGAGGGTGGTCCGTCCTATCGCTTGGAGATCCTCGACCTGTTGGGCAGAAGGTGTCTGGGTCCTTTACCCTTGCCGAAGGCCGGCTTTGTCGTCGAAGGATTGTCCTCGGGCGTCTATTCGATCCTGCTGACAGCATCGGACGGAAGACCGGCATTGCGGGCGAGCGCGGTGGTCCATTGAACCGGCCGGGCGGGTAGGGAATGGAAAAGCGCCTTGGGAAAGGCGCTTTTCAGTGACCCCGACAGGACTCGAACCTGTAACCAACAGAACCGGAATCTGTCATTCTATCCAATTGAACTACGGGGCCGTTCGCTCGGAGCGGGCGCGAAGATAACCGGGTTCAGCGTTCGCGACGTTCGCGGAGACGCATCATCACCACCACGCTGCGCACTTCCTCCACGGCATCCCATTCCCGGCGCAGGCGTTCGTCGCTGAGCAGGAGGCTGTCCGGAGCTTGGGCACGCACCGCTGCACGGCCTTCCGGGGTAGGGAAGAGGGTACTCATTCGGGTTCCGGGACGGATCTCCTCGGCCGGCATGGGATGGCCTGCCTGTGCTGCGGTCGCGCTGAGCCAGCGTGCCGTGCGGCCGAAGGCACCGCGCATCCGGTCCGCGGGGCCGTCCCGCTCCATCACCTGCGCTCCCGTGGCATGCGGCAATTGCGAAACGAGGTCGCCGTCCACCACACGGAAAAGCATGGTATGCTCCCGATGCGGCCACTCCACCACCACCTGTTCCTCGCTGTCCATGCCCCAGATACCGTCCTCCTCGGCGCGTTGGGCGCCGTTGGCCAACGTGGTGATGGAGGTCACCTCGCCGTCGGGGAAGAGGTCCATGCGCACCACCCGCTCGCCCATGGGGTCCTGGAAACGGGCCACGAAGCTGCCGGAGAGCGCGGGACGGGGCAGCGGGTCGCAGCGGAGGGCGCCGTCCAGATGCATGTAGGTCACGGCCACCAAGGCACTATCCGTATGTCCGTGGATCTGTGTGGTACCGAGGTGCCCGGTGAGCCAGGTCTTCATCCACTGTCCCGGTTTCGTACGGAAATAGCGGTAGCGCCTGTAGAGCGTATCCATGGCCGGGCCGGTGACCTTGTACTTGCGCCCGGTGGGGCAGTCCATGAAAAGGGTGTCGCCGGCGGTGATGCTGAGTTCACCCACCCAAGTGGTGTCCCGGGCGGGAACCTCCTCCTGTACCGTGCCCGTGGGAGTGCAGGACGTGAGGAAGAGAAGGGGCAGCAGCAGCGGAAAAAGGGCTTGGCGCATGGCGCGAACATACGCGGACGGACGGAAGCCGTGAAAACGGTACCTTCGCGGACTTTTTCAGGCAGCCTGTGCTGCCGAACCCCAGGCCTCCCCTCATGACCGAACTGCGCAACATCGCCATCATCGCCCACGTGGACCACGGAAAGACCACGCTGGTCGACAAGATCCTGCACCAGTGCCAATTGTTCCGGGAGAACCAGGAACACGCGGACCTGCTGTTGGACAACAACGACCTGGAGCGTGAACGGGGCATCACCATCCTGTCCAAGAACGTCAGCGTGCGTTACAAGGGAGTGAAGATCAACGTGATCGACACCCCCGGCCACAGCGACTTCGGCGGTGAGGTGGAACGCGTGTTGAACATGGCCGATGGCGTGCTGCTGCTGGTGGACGCCTTCGAGGGCGCGATGCCGCAGACGCGCTTCGTGCTCGGCAAGGCCCTGCAACTGGGCCTGAAGCCGATCGTGGTGATCAACAAGGTGGACAAGCCCAACTGCACCCCCGACGAGGTGCACGAGCAGGTCTTCGACCTCATGTTCGCGCTCGATGCCAACGAGGACCAGCTCGATTTCCCGGTGGTCTACGGAAGCAGCAAGCAAGGATGGATGGGCCCCGATCCCAAGACACCGACGGAGGATGTGAGCTACCTGCTGGACATGATCGTGAAGCACATCCCGGCGCCGAAGGTGTTGCCCGGCACGTTGCAGATGCGCATCACCTCGCTCGACTACAGCAGCTTCCAGGGCCGTATCGCCGTGGGCCGTGTGACCCGCGGTACCATCAAGGCCGGCCAGAACGTGAGCCTGATGAAGAGCGACGGCACCATCAAGAAGGGCAAGGTGGCCGAACTCATGGTGTTCGAGGGCCTGGGCAAGGAGAAGGTGAAGGACCGCGAACTCACCAGCGGTGAGCTCTGTGCCGTGATGGGCCTCGAGAGCTTCGACATCGGTGATACCATCGCCGACATCGACAACCCGGAGGCCTTGCCGTACGTGAAGGTGGACGAGCCCACGATGAGCATGCTCTTCACCATCAACACCTCGCCGTTCTTCGGCAAGGAGGGCGAGTTCGTCACCAGCCGTCACCTGCGCGACCGCCTCTTCAAGGAGATCGAGAAGAACCTGGCGATGAAGATCGAGGAGACCGGTTCGCCCGACAAGCTGCTGGTCTACGGTCGGGGCATCCTGCACCTGGGCATCCTGGTGGAGACCATGCGCCGCGAGGGGTACGAGTTCCAGCTCGGGCAGCCGCAGGTGATCATGAAGGAGATCGACGGTGTACGGTGCGAGCCCATCGAGGCGCTCACCGTGCAGGTGCCGGAGAACTTCAGCAGCAAGGTGATCGACCTCGTGAGCCGCCGCAAGGGCGAACTGCTCAGCGTGGAGCTGAAGGGTGATCGCGTGAACGTGGAGTTCAACATCCCTGCGCGGGGCATCATCGGCCTGCGCAACCCGCTGCTCACCGCCACGGAAGGGGAGGCCATCATCGCCCACCGTTTCAAGGGCTACGAGCCGTGGAAGGGCGATTTCCAGAGCAGCCGCTCGGGTTGCATCATCAGCGCGGAAACGGGCACGGCCATCGCCTATGCCATCGACAAGCTGCAGGACCGCGGCAAGTTCTTCATCGAACCCGGTGAGCCCGTTTATGCCGGTCAGGTGATCGGTGAAAGCCCCAAGCCCGACGAGGAGCTCGCGGTGAACGTGATCCGCGTGAAGAAGCTGACCAACATGCGCGCCAGCGGCAGCGACGACAAGACCAGCTTGGCACCCGCCACCAAGTTCAGCCTGGAGGAATGCATGGAGTACATCGCCTACGATGAATACCTCGAGGTGACACCCAAGAACCTGCGGATCCGCAAGATCCTGCTCGATGAGAACGAGCGGAAGAAGGCGGGCAAACGCACCGTGGAAGCTTGATCCAGGAAGGGCCGCGCAAGCGGCCTTTTCTCTGCCGTACCGTTAGAGGCTCACTCCTTCGGCACCGGTAGTGCTTCCTGCAAGGGGTCCTGCACCTTCTTCCGGAACCAGCGCAGGCCCTTGTCCATGCGATCGGAACGCCGATTGAAGCGTTGCACGAAGTTCACCCGCAGGTTGCCCACGCTCCACGAGAAGCGGTCCGTGGCGGCCAACAGGTAACCGATGTTCTCCTGGTTCCACGAGATGCCGAAGTAGCGGTGCTCGCTGTTGTAGCCCCCTCCTGCGCGGAACTGCGCATGCCATCCGGGTCCGGTCACGGCGATGGTGCCCCGTTCACCCAGCGGGGTCTCCGTCTCCACCCGTTGGAAGCTGGCCCCCGCACCCAGCACGGCGCTGCCCGTGATGAACCAATGCTCCTTCATCACCAACGTGTAGGCATAACCGCCCGAAGGCCCGACATCCCAGAACGTGCCGCGCCGCATATGAAGGCCGGGTTCGAACTGGTCGGACAAGGCGTCGGGCACCAAGGACGAGTCCGACCGCAACTGGAAGTACGTGGCGTACCCCCCGAGCAGCCAGGAGCCCTGGCTCTTGCGTTGCCAAGCGTCCTGGTTGAACGAAGCGCGGTAGCTGAAGCGGTCGTTGTTGAAGATGTGGACCGAGCTGGCCCCCACGTTGAACTGCACCAGGTCCCGCCGCGTGGGGAATTCGGTGGGTTGGATGAAGCCGATCTCGGCCTTCGTGTGCGAACCGATGTAATAGCCCGAGAAACGCTGCAGGAAAAGGTTGGTGGCCCAGCGTTTCGTGTACAGGTTGGCCTGCGCATCGATGTACTTGGTGGTGCCGTAGCGGTCCTGGTCGCGGTTGAGCACGGGGATGCCCACGCCGATGTTCAGCGTCAGGGCCCGGTAGCTGGCACCGAAACCGAAGTTGAACTTGTTGTTGGGCAGGTAGAGCAGGTCCCGGAAGCCCGCGGATCCGCCCAATCGCATGCGGTTGAATTTCGTGCTGAGGTAGAAACGCCCCGTGACGATGTGGGAATAGTCGTGTACATAGGCGGTATCGAAACCGGTACGGGCGGGTCTGATGCGTTGGGCGAAGGCGCCCGTGCAGACCAAGGCGAGGCCCAGGGCCACAAGCGAGCGGAGGGTGCAGGGCATCAGGTATGCGCGAAGATCGTGCTCAGGTGAAGGACCGATCGAACCTTTCCACAGGAGGGGTGTACGGGGCCTCGGATCATCGATCCAACACCCAAAGATCCTGCCATGAAAAAGTCACTCGTCATCGCTACCGTCGCCATGGTGGCCTCGGTACCTCTGGTCCTTGCGTTCGCCACCAAGGAGAAGCCCTGTTGTGTGGAGCATCGCGGTGAGCAGCCCGTGAAGGGTTGCGTCTTCAAGTCGGTGTTCGAAGGGGAAGGGGTGGACCCCGACTTCCACCTGCGCACGCCCGACGAGGTCTTCCGTTCGGAGGACCGCGGTCTCCGATGGTTGTTGAAGGCCCAGTTGGACAACGGTGGCTTCGGCGCCGGTAGTCACGCGCGCCAGGATGTGATGGACCCGCATGCCGTGCAGGCCGACCCCGCCACCACGGCCATGGTGGCCATGGCGCTGATGCGCATGGGCAGCACCTTGGACCAGGGTCCGCACACGGCCCAACTGGGCCGGGCCACGGTATTCCTGCTCGAGCAGGTGGAGCAGGCGCCCCAACAGGCCCTGAACATCACCCCGCTGCAAGGCACGCAGATCCAGACCAAGCTGGGCGCCAACATCGATGTGGCCCTCACGGCGCAGTACTTCAGCAACCTGTTGCAGAAGACGAAGGAGCAGCATCCCTTGCACAAGCGCGTGCTGGCGGCGCTGAACACCTGCGTGGGCAAGATCCAACGCAGCCAGAGCGACAACGGCAGCACGGCCGGCAGTGGATGGGCCGGCGTGCTGCAATCGAGCTTCGCGGCCAACGCCCTGGAGAGCGCCGAACATGTGGGCGCGAACGTGGACGACGTGGCCTTGGACAAGGCCCGCGATTTCCAGAAGGGCAACTTCGATGCGAACACCGGTAGCGTGGCCACCGAGATGGCCGCCGGGATCACCCTGTATGCGGTGAGCGGCAGCACGCGCAGCAGCGCCAAGGAGGCCCGTCGCGCCAATGAGGTCGTGGAGAGGGCCAAGGCCGAGGGCAAGGTGGCGAAGGACGCGCCGATGAGCGCCAAGGCCTTGGAGGACGCGGGATACTCGCGCAGCGAGGCCGAGCAGCTCAACACCGCCTACAACGTCTACAACGCCGCCAAGAGCAAGGCCCAGGCCGGTGAGGTGGTCAGCGGCTTCGGCAACAACGGGGGAGAGGAGTTCCTCAGTTTCCTGCAGACCGGTGAGTCCTTGGTGATCAACAAGGACATGGGCTGGAAGAACTGGTACCAGAGCACCACCGCCCGTATGCTGCAGATCCAGAACAATGACGGTAGCTGGAACGGTCACCATTGCATCACCAGTCCGGTGTTCTGCACGGCCACCTCGCTGCTGATCCTCAGCGTGAACAACGATATCGAGGCGCTGGTGGCCCAAGGAGCCACGGTGAAGAAGTGATCCTGTTGCGTTTCGGAGTAAAGGCGGTGGTCGTGCGTCTGCACGATCGCCGCCTTGCTTTTTCCGGGCAGCGGTGCACGACCTTCGCATCCACCCCTCCACTTGAAACGCTTCCTCCGCATGCTCCTGTTCGGTACGCTGGGTCTCCTGGCCGCACTGGCGATCGCCCTCGTGCTCTACTTCCGCTACGCCCCGCGCATCGGTTCGGACCCCGCAGGCGATCGGCTCGCACGCATCGAGGCCAGTCCCAACCACGTGGACGGCAAGTTCCGCAACGTGGTGGAGACCGACATGGACATGCCGGCGAGCGTGATGTTGAAGGTACTGTGGGAGATGTTGCGCGGCGGCGGCGGCCGGGAGCCGCAGGATACGATCCCCACGGTCCCGTTCGATCGGGCAGCATGGGAGCAGCTTCCGGATACCGGCATCTCGCTGGCCTGGTTCGGGCACTCCTCGTTGTTGTTGAAGATGG
>DASWWQ010000259.1:0-7747 GCA_036405935.1 Flavobacteriales bacterium | reverse complement strand
ACCGGCCACGTCCTTGAAGGGGCCATGCGACTGCCGATAGGCGACCAAGGCCTTGGCCACCTTCCAGCCGGCATAGGGGTGCGGACCCAGTTCCTCGGCCGTCACGGTGTTCAGGTTGAACCGGCGCAGATGCGTGGCATCCAGGACCACGGCTTGGCGGATGCGCTCCAAGGCATCGGGCTTGTCGCGCAGCACATACACCTCCGCCAGCTGGTCCAGGCTGTGGAAGCCTCCCAGCCGGTTGCGATACTTGAGGATGCCTTTGGCGAAGGAAGGTCCGATACCCCGCACACCGACCAAGGCCAAGCTATCGGCGGTGTTCAACTCCACCTTGACCTCCGGGGTCGACCGTACATCGGGCCGTTCGTGCGTCGGCCATTTCCGCTCCTCGATCCGACCGGCGGATCCACCGTCTTCCCGGATCACGCTGTCCGGCAGCTGGATATAGGCCTCCCACTGCGCAAAGAGCCCGGGATCCACCACACGCATGCGGGCCAGGTCCTTCTTGCTGCGGAAGCGCCCACCGTTCGTTTCATACCGATGGATGGCGGCGGCTTGCTTTTCCGATAGCCCCAAGGCTACCCAGCGGTCCATCGGCAGGTGGTTGGGATCGAAGGGGAACAGCACCAGCTCCCGTTCAACCGACTGGCGATCCGATCCTTTCCATCGCGCACTGTCCGCCTTCATTCTTTCGCGCATCGGCTCCCAAGCGGCTTTCAGCGCAGCCAGATCCTCCACGGGATGCGCACCCGAGACCCGCCGATGGATGGCCCATCCGATACCCAGCAAACAAAGGCCGAGCACCACGATGAACGCGTTCCGCTCACCCTTGTGCAAGGCCAGCAGATCCTTCAATTGTTCCTTGAACGGTCGGTGTGGGGACAACATGGGCGGGAGGATATGGACGCCCTCCTCGCCGACCGGTCACCCCCTTCGGAGCCGGAGCCACGGAATTGCCTCTGCCTATTCGGACAGCTGCCGTTGAAGCTCCGCCAACCCTTCCTCGAAGGATCTCGGCGCATAACCGAGATCCTTCCGGGCCTTGTCCAGGATGAAGCCCGTACGCGGCGGGCGGCGGGCGGGCTGCTTGAGGTCGGCCGAAGAGGTCCGCCGGATCACACTGGGATCCAGATCGAAGAAGCGTGCCACCCGTTGCACCAGTTCAAGGATGCTCATGCCATCGGGACCGCTCAGGTTGTAGATGCCGGTGGCTCCGCGATCAGCAATGGCGATGCATCCGGCAGCGAGGTCCTCGGCCAAGGTGGGCATGCGCCACTGATCATCCACCACGTTGATGGGCTGTCCCTTCTCCAGGGCACCCTTGGCCCACAGAACCACGTTGCTCCGGCTCAGCCCTTGCGCGATGCCGAACACGATGATGGTCCGCGCGATGGCCCATTTCGCCAATCCGCTCTCCTGCACCAAGCGTTCCCCTTCCAGCTTGCTGTGGCCGTAGACGCTCAGGGGCGCCGTAGCATCCGTCTCGCGATAAGGCCCGTTCCTCCCATCGAAGATGAAGTCGGTGCTCAGGAAGATGAAATGAGCATCGACACGCTTGGCGGCTTGCACCAGATGGCGCGTGGCCGTTACGTTCTGGAGTTCACAGGCCGACGGATCCACCTCACAGGCATCCACATTGGTCATCGCTGCGGTATGGATCACCACTTGGGGTCGGTACCGATCGAAGACGGCATCCACCGCCGGACCGTCGGTGATATCCAGCGCCACGTATCGCTCTTCCAAGGGATCCGGCGTACGGTCCGCGCCCCGGGAGGTGGCGAGGAGCTCCACGGCAGGGTCATGACGCAACAGGGCCACCAGCTTCTGACCCAGCAGACCATTGCTGCCGGTGATCAGGATACGACGAGGGGACATGCGCGCGAAACTAACGTGCGGCCTCCGGGACTATCGGTCCCGGCGCGGCGGTGCGGGCTTTCGGGCGGTCGGAGCCTTGGCGGGTCCGGCCGGAACGGATCCCTTCGGGTCCGCTCCTTCCGCCCGGGCAGGACGCTTATCCGGCATGGGTCCACGGAGGTGGATGATCAATCCGTTGAGGAAGTTCCGCAGCACCTGATCACCCGCGGGCTTGTAGTTCGGATGGTCCTCGTTACGGAACAAGGCACTGAGCTCGGTCTCGGTCATCTTGAAGTCCGCCAACGCGAGGATCTTCACGATATCGGTATCGCGCAGCTTGAGCGCCACACGGAGCTTCTTGAGGATATCGTTGTTGGTCATGCCAGTACCCTACCACTCCCACACGGTGCTCCGTTTGGCAAAGGGCCGCTTGATGCGCTCCTTGTGCTGCAGCACGAAGGCCATGATCAGATAGACCACCAGATGAAGGCCCGCAGTGATGAAGCTCAGGTAGATGAAGCTGAGGCGCACCTGCTCGGCCTTGATGTTGAGCTTCTCGCCCCACCAGCGGCATACGCCGAAGGCGTAGCGTTCGAAAAGGGTCTTGATGCGCTCGATCATGGCAGGTGCGAAGATAGGTGGAGCCTCAGGCGTTCTTCAAGAGCTCCCGCCCGATGGCGCAATCCAAGCATCGACGGGGTGCACAGTAGTAACGGTCCAGTTCCAGCAGAGCTTGGCTCCGTGAGGCGCAGTCGTTCATCAGGCCCAAAGCCTCCCAGCGGTCCAACACGTGGTTGCGCTCGGCGGGCACCTGCTCCAAGAGGTCCATGGCGCGTTGGATGGAACGGGGGTGTTTGCGCACCTTGCCCAAGGCGAAGAGGAAGGGAACGAGGGTGTTGATCACCAGGCCATGGATGGCGGCCTTGCCGAAACGCTTCGCACCGGGCCTGGAGGGTTCATCGAACCGATGATGGGTATCCCAATACGGGGACGCCTGCACATCGAGTGCGTGTTCCAAGGCCGCGATCCGGTCCTCTTCCAGCAGGGCCGTGAAGGCGCCGTCATCCTGCATGACCAGCTGGGCCAGTTGTGCCACGCGCACCGTGGGGAAGTTCGCCGGGCGCAAGCGTCCGAACTTCCAGGCGGAGGAAGGCACGGCGGCCACCGGATGCAAGCGCACCAGATGCTCGTGCTCCGATCGCAGCGCCCGCGTATAGGCATCCACGGGATCCGATGGCAATAAACCGGACTGCCCGAAAAGGAAGGCCTCGGTCCGTAGGGGATCATCGCGGTACTTCTGGAGGGTGCGCAGGGGCAGTGCGTCGGCCAACATGCCGAAGGGCTCCGCGTTCACCTTCGCGCCCCAGCCGCGGAGCAGGAGTTGATAGAAGGTGTCCACCGCGCTCCGGCCGCTTCGGGCGTACAGGGCAGCCACCTCGTTGGTGCGGCGTTCCAAGCGCTGCACCAACAGCGCCTCCAGCCAGACCGACACCCGCGCGGGATCCACGGTGGACCATTGGGAGGCGCACGGAATGGCGGCACCGCTCTCCATCAGTTGCTGGTACAAGGCGAGGTTGCGTTCGCGCAGGCGGTCACCGATCTCCACGGTGGGTGGACGATGGCCGTTGGCGCAGGTCACGTCGGCATCGTGCCGGTGCACCACATGCAGCACCACATTGCCATAGGCCGGATCATGTTGATGGCCGTGGGCGTTCCACTCGCTGGCCTTCACATGCACCTCCACGCTTCCGGCCCACAGCTGTCCATCGATGCGCACCAGCGCCTGCTCCAGATCGGGACCGCCGTGGTGCTGCACCCGGCCGGCCCGCAGCACATCCACGGGTGAACCATCGGTGGTGCTCAGGCGATCGGCATCGAACAGACCGCGCTCCCAGATGAATTGCAGGAGGTCCTCGCCATAGCGGAACTCGGGCTCCGCAACGATGGAAGGCCATCCAACGGACCGCGCATCCGGACCGTGGAGGCCGTGATCGGGAAGGATCGGAACGTGCATATCGAACGGCCCGACGGATTCTCCATCAAGGGCCCTCGCATAAGGTAATGCCGGTCCATCTCCAGCTACCGCAGGAACCCCTACATTGCACACATTGATCAATCCCTCTGAGATGCCAAGCGGAAAAGTGAAGTTCTTCAATACCGAAAAAGGATTCGGGTTCATCGTGCCCGACGAAGGTGGCAAGGACATCTTCGTGCACAAGACCGGAACCCGTGATGCCCTCTGGGAAGGTGACGCCGTCACCTACGAAGTGGAGGACAGCCCCAAGGGCCAGAATGCAGTGAACGTGAAGAAGGCCTGAGCCCGTTCAACGATCCGAACTGTACGAGGCCGGTCCGCAGGGACCGGCCTCGTACGTTCGCACCTGTTCCGCGCGCGAAGAACCACCGACGGTGATCATCCGACCGCCACTCCCCTGAACCATGTGCGCGCGGATCAGCGGACCTTGAGCAGCCGCTTCACCTGCTGACGGCTCTCGTTCTGCAGACGCACATAGTATCCCCCTGCGGCCAGATCACCGAGATCCGGATCCAACGTGTACACGCCCCCGGGCACTTCCCGGTTCAGCACCGTGCGCACCACTTGGCCGCTCTCGTTGTACACTTGGATCAATACGCGGCCGCCGTTGCTGGCGTAACGCAACCCCACACGGTCCGTGAAGGGGTTCGGCCAAACCTCCAGCAGCCCATCCCCGGCGCGCTGGTTCACCTCATGCACGGAAGTGCCCAAGCATCCGGAAGGATCCACCAAGGTCAGCGGTTGGTAGGTATCCAGCAGCACCTGTTCGATATCCCCGGCATCCAGGCAGAACCAATCCTTCAGCACCGAGGCGTAGACCGAGCGGAAGTCGTACTGCATCGGTAGGTTGGTGGCGTAGGTGGCGTCCACGGGGATCTCCGGGTTGGTGCCCAGCATGCCCGGTACCACTTGGGTACCGAAGAGGAACATCGGCAAGGCACTGCCATGATCGGTGCCGTTGGAGGCGTTGCTCACGATCCGCCGGCCGAATTCACTGAAGGTCATGCCCAGCACCCGATCCTCGAGACCCAGCAGGTTCAGGTCATCCTGGAAGGCATGGATGGAATCGCTCAGCCCTTTCAACAGATCGGCATGTGTGCCTATGGCATGGTCGGAGACCACCACCTGTTCGGCGTGGGTATCGAAACCGGAGATGCTCACCCAGTAGATGCGGGTCTTCAAGCCCCCGCAGATCAACTGGGCCACGATCTTCAGGGCCTGGGCCAGTTCCGCCCCGGGCTCGCTACCGGTCGGGTAGAGCGTGCTCTGGTTGCACCCGCTGGTGGCCGCGGCATTGATCACATCCCCATAGAGGTCCGTTTGTCGCTGCACGGTGCGCACCCTATGCAACTTGTCGCCGGCACAACCCGAAGGAACCGGGTCCAGATAGAGGTTGCCCGTGAGGTTGAGCGGATCATCGGTGTTGTTGATCGCCGTGCCCATGCTCACCCCCATGTTCTGCAGACCGATGCCCACGGGTCCGCCCACACGGATGGCCAGCGGATCGGGCATGTCCGTATTCGGGTAGCCCGAGGGATAGTTGGGATACTCCAGGTTGAGGTAGCGACCCGTCCAGCCCGAGTTCAGCAATTGATCGGCATTCGCGCCGGTCTCCCAGATATCGGTGGCACGGAAGTGCGAGAAGTTGGGTTCGGGGTAGCCCACGCCTTGGACGATGGAGAGCTTACCGTCGTTCCAGAGGTCCTGCAGGCCGCCCATCGCCGGATGCAGGCCCGTACCAGCGAGCCCCGACAGCGGAAGCACCACGCTCTCCGGTATGATCACCTGGGGACGTACCGCGCTCAACACGCCGTACTGGTCCAGTGGGATCACCGTGTTCAAGCCATCGTTCCCCCCGTAAAGCTGCACCACCACCAGCACGCGGTCCTCGGCCACATCGGAGCGTAGGGCTTGCAGCAACGGACTGTGCCCGAAGCCCCGCACGGACATACCACCCACGGTGGCCACCGAAGCGCTGCGGAGGAAGTGTCGGCGGTCCATGGATCAATGCAGTTGGATCTCAGCGGCGCCGGCCATGTCCAGCATCAACCACATGAGAATGTCCGGCACAAGTTGGGCGGTCATGTTGGTGGTGTTGGGGTCGGCCATGTACAGCTCGTAGGCATCGCTCCAGTACACGTCGTTCTGCTGACCGAGCAACAGGAAGTTGGTCTTCAGCTGACCGAGGACGGCCGTGGAGAGCGGCAGCGCGAAGAAGAGAGCGGCGAGATCACGCACCAAGGCGTTCGGGTCCATGGGATCGCTGAACTGCGACACCAGCACGGGCAGGTCCACGCGGAACTCGAGGTTGCGGCTTTCCGGCTGATAGAGCGAATCGTCGGTGGAGAAGCCGGAATAGAGGATGCCTTGCAAGGAGTTCTTGCGGGCGGGATAGGTGGCGGTGTCCATCCAGATGTCGTCGTACTGCGGATACTGGTAGTAGGCCGGCCAGCCCGCCACGTTGGGCGGCGCCATCAACTCCTGCCCGCAATAGCCCATCAACCAATACAGCTGGAGCCATGCCGCATACTGGGCCTCCACCTGGGCGGGGCCGGGCAACGGCAGTGCGGTCTGCCGCACCTGCCCGACCACCAGGTCCGCCGGACTCTTCACCATGCACGCCCGGATCTGCGCACTGAAGAAGTGCTCGCTACGCAACAGGGCGCGCAGCACGATGCCCATCTGGTCGGGATCCGCGGCATGGTCCCGGAAAAGCTGGGCCATCGGCACGATCACCTCCTCCTCCACCACGGTATCGATCTCCCCGTGCACGAAGTAGCGATGCAGTTCGCGACAGATGAACAGGGACACCTCCTCCTTGAGGAAGATCATGTCCAGCAGGGCGTTGAGTTCGGCCGGACCGGCGGAGGCGCCGACCTGCCCGGCGATGACGGTGTTGTTGAAGAACGGGCTGAAGACCTTGTCTTCGGAGCTATGCAGGAAAGGCACGAAGATGGTCTCCGGCAGGATCGGCGTTCCCCCGTCCTGGAAGCGGATGGTCCAACCCGTGAGGACGCGGGCGGCGGCCTGCACATCGGATTCGGTGTAACCGCTCCCCTCACCCAGCGTGAACAGCTCCATCAGTTCGCGGGCGTAGTTCTCGTCCGCCGCTTGGGCCGAGTTGAGGTAACCGTTGAGGTACATCAGCATCGCGCCGTTCACGGTGACCTCATACATCAACTCGCGGAAATTGCCCTTGGCGTTGGTGCGCAGGAGCTGATCGTAGCTCAGCACGAACTCCGGCACGAACACCTCGAAGGCGTTCACCGGCATGTGGTTGTGCCAGAAGAGCACCAGCTTCTCACGCAGCGTGCGGTCCTGCTGGGCCATCAGGCCTGTACGCCAACTGAGGAAGCTCACGATGCGCGCTCCGCTGGGGTCGATGGCCAGACCCGGATCACGTACGGTGTCCACCCAAGTGGCACCGAAGGGCACATCGGGATCCACCAAGGTGGGATCGGGCGTATTGCCGTTCAGCTCCCAATACGTCTTCAACGGCGGAGTGGTGTCGTTGGAGAAGTCGAACAGGGCATCGAGCACTTCCTCCAACGAATCCCCCTCGAAATGTTGAAGGTCCGCCTGCGTGCATCCGAACAAGGTCCGGCGCAGCAGATGGCGCAGCTCCTCCGTACCGAAAGGACCGCTATAAGGGGCTAAGGACATGTGGGGGAACGGCTGTACACAAAGGTGGTTCGCATCGGCCGGATCGTCCATCCCTGAACGACCGACACCCTTGGGACGCGCTGCGGGAACGCCATTCCGTTCGACGAAGGCCGGAAGAACTCAGTCGCGCGCCACCACCAGACGGGCGGTGCTGCGCAGGCCTTCCGCGTCGATAGCGGAGATCAGATAGACCCC
>DASWWQ010000258.1:0-20746 GCA_036405935.1 Flavobacteriales bacterium | reverse complement strand
ACGACGTGGTGGTGCACTGCGGCCATGGACCCAGCACCACCATCGGGGCGGAGCGGCGGATGAACCCCTTCGTGCGCGGCTGACGCGCCGGCCGGAACTCCTACTTCCGTTCGTAGCTGGGATTCAGCACCTTGTGCTTCTCCATGTCGTTGTTGCGCACCGGCACACAATCGATGCCGCGCGGATAACGCAGGAAGAGGAAGCGCACGCTGAGGATCACCGGCCGGTAGGTGCTGCTGAACCAGTCCAAGGCGCCGAAACGGCCGTCGTCCCCCGGCTCGATGCTGAAGATGGGCGTCTCCAGTGCGGGGATGATCATCAGCTGCTGGGTGATACGGAAACCATAGCCCACCTTGAAGTGCAGCTGGCCGGTGAACTCGGGCGGGAACTGCCAGCGGTTCAACAGGGCCAGGTCGGTGGTGTAGGCCCGGTCCGCGCTGAACCGCCAATTGAGGTTGGCCCCCAACGTCAGTTGAACGAACTGGAAATCGCCCGTCTGGATCAGCTTGTTGGCGTTCGCATGCGCCGTGAGGTGCTGGTCGTTGAAGGCGCCTTCTCCGGCCAGGAGCCCGACGGTATCTCCCACCTGCAGGCGGCTGGTGAAGCGCTCCTCACCCTTGAACTGCTTGTAGGCCAGGCCGAAGTCCCAATAGTCCAGGATCACGGGATCGGCGGTGGCCTGGAACCAACCGGCTTCCAGATAGAGCCCGAGCTTTCCCTTGGGGTCGAACAGCGCCGTATGCACGGTATCCCCGTTGCGGAACACCTCGCGCTCCTCCGGTTCACCGAAGGGAGGGAGGGTGTAGGTGAGTCCGGGCCCGACATAGAAGCCGTTACGGCGCATCTTGCCGGTGGTCGGGAAGATCTCCGGTCGTTTTCGGTCCGACATCCGCTGGCCGGAACAATCCAGCACGAGGACCAGGAAAAGGAACAGTCCGATGAAGCGGGCCATGCTGCGAAGATGGGGGTTGCACCAAAGGACAACGCCGAACCGAATGCTCAAGTACCGACCAACGATCGTCAGATCGGTCCGCATGCCCGATTACCTTCGTCCCGGAAACGACCGGCCGTGGTCCCCACCCTACGCACCATATCGTCCGCCTTGATCCTTGGCCTTTCGGCCCCGGCCTTCGCGCAGGACGGAACACCGGACCCCTCCTTCGGCAGCGCGGGCATCGTGCGCTTCGGCATCGCCGGCAGTGATGGGCTTCAAGGGCGTGATATCGCCGTTACCGCCACAGGGCAGGTGCTGGCGCTCGCCACCTTGGACATGAACGGTTACCGGCACATGGCCCTCTGCCGTTTCCAACCCGGCGGCCTCATCGATCCGGCGTTCGGCGAAGGGGGGGTGCTGCACGTGGGACCGGACAACATGGATGTGGATGCCGCAGGCTTCGTGCTGATGCCCGATGGCCGCATCACCATGACCGCCTCCGTGGCGAATGACGACCAGCACGGCATCCTGGTGGCGCGCCTCGGCACCAATGGCCTCTTGGACAACGACTTCGGAACGAACGGCACCACCTTGGTCTGGCCCACCTTCGGACGTTCCTATGTGGCGGGTGACATCACCCTGGTGGCCGATGGCGAAGTGGTGGTGGGCGGAAGCTGCAGCACCGATGATGGGGATACCCAGGCCCTGCTGATGCGATTCAAGCCGAACGGATCGCTGGACCTCACCTTCGGCACCGATGGACTGGCCTTGCATGGGCTCGGAGAGATGGGTGGCGGCTGGTTCGAGGAGCGCATCCACGGCGTCACGTACGATGCCGCCAGCAACACCATCTGGGCCACCGGTGAGTGCGTAACGCCCAACGCACCCGGACAACGCGCCTACAAACTGAAGACCGACGCCTTGGGTGGCGCGGCCATCTTCCAAGGACCCTACTTCGGCTGGGGGGGAGGCCCCTCCTACGCCACTGACCTGGCCTTGGACCCAAGCGGAAGGGTGGTCATCATCGGCACCAGCGGCAGCGGGCAGATCTCCTACGTGCAGTGCGATGAGGACGGAGGGGTGGAGCACGACGGCTCGGCTTGGTTCGCGGACCTGGGCTACCCCGACAGTGAGGGGCATGCCGTTGCGGTGGATTGGAACGGACGGATACTGCTGGCCGGCACGGTGATCGGTCCCGATGGGGAACGCCACTACGCCCTGGAACGGATGGTGGATGACTGCGAGCCCGATGCGGAGTTCGGGAACGACGGACAGATCGTGACGCCCGTGGGCATGGACGGCTGGGCCGAGGCCTGTGCCATCGCGCTGCAGCCGAACGGCGCCATCCTCCTGCTGGGCACCGCCCACTCCAGCGGCAAGGAGGAACTGGGACTGGTGCGCTACTTGGCACCCTTGGGCGTAGGCCTCTCGCCGGACCTGGACCGCGCCGCCGCACTCGGGATCTTCCCCAATCCCGCCACCGATCTGTTCTCCTTGCGTTTCGAGGGCGATGGCTCTCCGGCGCACATCGAACTGGTGGATGCTTGGGGCCGTGTCGTAGTGCAGTCCTCGCGCAACGGGGGCGATACGCAAGGCCACGTGGTGCACGCCCTTTCGCTGCCTTCGGGCACGGTACCGGGACAATATGTGGTGCGCCTCACCGACGACCGGGGCGTGCGCACGGGCCGGGTGATCGTGCTGTAGGATCAGTAACTGGCCAGAAGGTCCAACACCCTGCGCTCCACCTCGGCGCTCTCCCACTTCGCTTCAATGTCGGGTAGGGCGAGAACCTCCTCCATGATGCGGTCGTGGCGCAGGCCCTCGCGCCAGGCATCCGCGTAACCGATGTCGCTGAACTTCACTTGGCTGTAGAGCGGAAGCCAGCGTTCGGGGTGCTTGGCTTGGATGTGCCCTTCGATCTTCTTGCGCAGCAGGAAACGCGGGTCGGCCACCAGGTCGCGCATCTCCACGAAGTTGCGCAGGCTGAGGTCAGCGATGGCATCGCCATTGGGCTTGCGCAGGGCGGCATAGCGGTGTAATACCTCGGCCCAATTGTCATCGCCGTGCTGGTCCAACAGGTCGTTCAGCACCTTGCAATCCTCGTAGCCCGCGTTCATGCCTTCGCCATAGAAGGGTACGATGGCATGGGCCGCATCGCCGATCAAGGCCACCTTGCCGTTCACCTGCCAAGGGTTGCAACGGATGATCACCAGCGAACTCTGTGGATTGCGCAGGTACTGTTCCACCAGATCGGGAATGAGGGGCAACGCATCGCGGAAGTGCTCCTGGAAGAAGGCCTGTACCTGTTCGGGCGTGCGCACGGTATCGAAGCCGGGAGCATTCGCGGTGTGCGTGTTCGGCATGAAGAGCGTGCCGGTGAAACCGCCGTCCTGGTTGGCCAGGCCCATCATCATGAACCAGCGGCGGGGCCAGATGTGCAGGCAGTGTGGATCCATCTTCGGCGTTCCGTCCGGGTTCGCCGGGAAGGCCACCTCCTTGTAGTCGTGCTCGATGTACTCCTGGCTGTAGGTGAAGCGGCCCTGCATCATGCGGCTGCGCACCGCGCTGAAAGCGCCATCGGCACCGAAGACCACATCGGCCTTCACCACCACCTTGTCACCCTGCGCTCGTCGAAGGGCATCATCCCCCCGCTTCGGCGAGCTCAGCGTGACATCCTTTTCGAAGATGCACTCCGCGTTCGCGAGGTCCACATCCAGACAGCGGTGATCGAAGAACAACTTCACGTTGGGCAGCTTCTCCGCTTCGGTCAGCAGTCGGCGGTTCAGTTCACCGCGCGACACGGAGTAGATCGCCTTGTTGTCGATGCTGTACGGCACGCGGTTCAGGTTGCCTTCGCGGTCGTGCACCATGCGCGCATGCACCGGCACCGTGATCGCGCGCACCACCTCCTCCACTCCCGCTGCGCGCAGGGCGGTCCATCCCCGATGGCTCACCACCAGGTTGATGCTGCGGCCGGCGTAGACGTCCACCTTGCGGGGATCGCCCCGGCGGTCGTACACGCTCACTTGATGGCCGCGCTTGGCCAGGAAAATGGCGAGCAGGCTGCCGACCAGACCGCCGCCGACGATGGTGATGTTGCTCATTCTTCGTACACGTTCATTGGTGGATGGTGGTCGGTGGATGGTGGAAAGGCAACCGCCGCCCGATCATGTACCCTTCGCTATTCTCCATCGACCATTCACCTATCCCTTCACACAGTTCTTCAGGATCTCCCCGAACCTCCACACGTCCTCGAAACTGTTGTACATCGGCACGGGAGCCATGCGCAACACATCGGGTTCGCGCCAGTCGCAGAACACACCTTGTTCCGTGAGGCGCTTGAAGATACCGCGTCCATCCCCGTCCACGCGGATGGACAGTTGCGCGCCGCTCTGGTCGGGATCCTTCGGCGTGATGATGTTGAAGATGCCGCCGTGCGCCGCGGAGATCTCCTCGATGAGGCCGCGCAGGTAGCCGGTGAGCTGGATGCTCTTGGCGCGCAACCGCTCGATGCCGGCCCGATCGAACTGCTCCAGTGCCACGCGGTGCACGGCCATGGGCAGCACGGGCGCATTGCTCACCTGCCAAGCCTCCGCCGAATGCATGGGTTTGAAGTCGCGCTCCATCTTGAAACGCTCCTTCTTGTCGTGCCCCCACCAACCGGCGAACCGCGGCAGGTCCACGCCATGATGCCGCTGATGCACGAAGGCACCGGCCACTCCGCCCGGGCCGCTGTTGAGGTACTTGTAGCTGCACCAGCAGGCGAAGTCCACGTTCCAGTCGTGCAACTTCAGCTGAAGGTTGCCGGCGGCATGCGCCAGATCGAAACCGGCATTCGCCCCCACCTGGTGTGCGACCTGCGTGATACGCTCCATGTCGAACGCTTGTCCGGTGAGGAAATTCACGCCGCCGAAGCATACGAGCGCCAGTTCATCACCGAGCTCTTCGATGCGTTGCAGGATGTCCTCGGTACGCAGGAGGTGCTCACCGTTACGTGGCCGCATCTCCACCAGGCATGTGGCGGGATCGAGCCCATGGAAGGCGATCTGCGAAGCGAAGGCGTAGGTATCGCTGGGGAAAGGGCGCTGTTCGCAGAGGATCTTCACGCGCTTGCCCTGTGGACGGTAGAAGGACACGAGCAGGAAATGCAGGTTGCTCGTGAGCTGGTTCATCACCACCACCTCTTCCTCCTTCGCCCCCACCAGGCGGGCGGTGCTCGCGGTCAGTTCCTCATGGTAGCTGTACCAAGGATGCTTCGCATGGAAATGCCCTTCCACCCCGAAGCGGCCCCAATCGTCGAACTCCTGTTGTACGGCGGCAGCGGCGGCCTTGGGCTGCAGCCCCAACGAGTTGCCCGTGAAGTAGATCACAGGCCTACCGTTATGCTGCGGGAAGTGGAACTCATCGCGGAAGGGGCGCAGGGTATCCTGCTCGTCCATGCGGCGCACGTGGTCGGGCGGTCGATCGGTCGTGGAGGTCATCGCGGCCAAAAGTAGAGGACGGTTCACGGCTGCAACCGATCACCGATCAGGACCGCCAGGGGGACGAGGATCATGGTGCCATCGATCAGGAATCCGTAGTGGAAGGCATCCCGCCGCGCTGGGGCCAGGAGGCACAGCACGATGGTGGTCACATAGGCGAGGAGCAGGGCGATCATGGCGCCGGTGCGCTGGAGCTGATGGAGGAAGATCGCCTCGAAGATGCCCGACAGCAGCAGCAGCACGATCGCCATCGTCCGGGCGCCACCGACACCGATCAACTGGGGCACGGTTCGCAAGGCGGGCGGATCGGTGGCCAGGTCACGGATGTCGAATACGATGGCCAGCGCCAGGATGAAGGGAAAGCGCATGCAGCTCATCGCTACGATGCTCTGGACCGAATGCCCTTCCGGGTCGATGCGCAAGGGGATGGCCACGGTGACCACCACCCAGAGGCCGGCGATCAGGAAGGCCTTCAGCAAGGGAACGGAACGCAGGCCGTAACCCGTACCCTTCCTCGAGGTGAAAGGGGTGACATAGAAGAAGGCCAGCAAGACCACGGGAAGCAGCAGGGGCCACAGCGCGTTTCGGAAAGGCCACGCCAGCACCACGGCACCGATGCTCGCCAGCGCAACGAGCATGATCGTCAATGTCCGATTGCCGGCGTACCACGAAAGGTTGGCGAAACGATCGTGCTCCGGGGCACGGGCACGGGCGATGCGCATGACACCGTACGCGGCGAAGCTCCCCAGACCTGCAGCCCACGCGTAACGCAACAGCACGTCGCCTTGGGGCAGGAAACGGATGGTCCAGATGGTCTGTGCCACCACGGCGAGCGCCACCCAGACATGGCCGTAGACCAGCCACCGCATCAGGGGATGCCGCAGCCGATCGTCCATGGATCAGAACGTATCCGGGTTGTTCGGATTGATGATCAGCTGGCGCACCGCCAAGCCGACCGCCACCCCGAGCGCCGACGACAACAGGCTCTTCACCACGCGCTTCGGCCGTGCGGCAGCGCTGTATCCCTCCGCGTAATAGGGATCACCCTCCATGTTGGGGTCGGAGATGGATCCGCGCGTCACATGCACACGGGGCCAGGCCATGATGCCGGCATAGACCGGTGGGATCAACAGCGAGTTCACCTCCATGTCCAACGCGATCACCGGAGCCGCACCGGCCACGAAACCGATGATCATCGGTCCCCATGGCTTGTAGCCCTTGCGGGCATCGCGCTCCCCGTTGATGAACCAACGCATCTGGTCCACCGTGAGGTCGTTACCGAAGATCGTGTCCATGAAGTACCAGACCTTCTCGCGACCCACGCTGTCTGTGACACTGAAGACGTTCTCGGTGGGTTCGGTGCGGTCCAGCAGGCGGGCACCCTTGGGCACCTGGTAGCGGATCTCCAGGGAACTCTGTCCGAGCACGCGCCCTTGGAGCACCTGGCCGTTCATCAGGTTGATGCGATCCTGCGCGACCGAGAGCATGGGCACAAGGACAAGGAACAACGGCAGGAGGTGGCGCATAGGGCGACGAAGATGGGCAAAAGCAGGATCGACCGATGACCCGGACCCGGACGGGGACCACCGGCGATGACGGATCCGGTATGTTCGCATCCCTGACGAACCACCAATGCGGATCCTTGCTACGCTTTCGGCCCTGACCATCGCAGCGGCCACCCTGGGGCAGTGCGCCATCACCGATCTGGGCATGGACCCTGCCACACAGAAGATGATCATCAAGGGGATCGCCGAAAGCGGCGATGGTTTCGTGACGGTCATGAAACCGGCTTCACCCTACGCATACGACGGCGTATACCAGCGGACCATCCTGGTGACCAAGAACGATATGGACGGATCCGTGGTCTGGAACCGGATCGTGGCCGCCAGGAACTCCACCTTCGGTCTGATGCCCCGCAACATCCTGGGCACGCAGGACGGTGGAGGGCTGGTGTACGGTGAAGTGATGCACCGAACGGGGCCCATACCGGACTATCTCAACCAGTTCGCCATCAAGATCGGCAGCACCGGGGAGGTGGAATGGGCACGCATCTATCAGTTCCCGGATTCCTGCGGCGTTCCCGAGTCACCGCAAGGCGGGAACCGCACAGCCATCGCCAACGCCGTGAGCGAAACGGAGGAGGGCGAACTGCACTGGGTGATCCTGGGCTGCAAAGGCACCTACGATGTGCATTTGGACGCTGCCGGCCTTCCGCTGTCGAGCCGCATGTACAAGGACGACCTGATGTGGCCGGGCAGCTGCAACGCCATCGCCCTGCGCAACGGCGGCATCTTCGGTTACAACACCGTCTACATGGAAGAAAACCGACCCGGCCGAGTTTACCGCACGGATGCCGACGGGAACATCCTTTGGACCAAGGAGCTCGGGCCGATCTGGGACCAGCATCCGACGCTGTTCTTCTCGCATGCGTACGAGATGTTCGACAATGACAACGAAGTGATCCCTTCGAGCCTGTTGGAATTGCGCAACGGGGACCTGGTGCTCTTTGCACAGGGCGCATACACATCCGCCATCGTGCGGTTGAATGCGGCTGGCGATGTGATCTGGAGCCGGGGGGTGGACAACGCGGATGACGTGCTGTTCTACGACTTCGAATCGTTGGCCGAGGATGTGAACGGCGACCTGATCGCCCCGGGCCACTGGAGCCTGCGCATACCCGGGAATGGTGTGGGGCCGATGTCGAAATGGGTGCAGACCCCACGCTTCCGCTTCATCCGTTCCATCAACGACCAGCTGGTGATGCCGCTCCTGGCCGGGACCGGTGAGCAAGCAACGGTGAGCGTGATGACGATGGGTTCCGGCGATGACCTTGTTGAGTCCTGCGGGTCCGTCCCGGACATCGACGCGGTGCTGGTACCCTTGACCTTGACCGATGTGCCCTACGCCATGGGGGTGCTGGACGCCGAGATCCGCTCGTGGCCCATGGCCTTGACGGACCCTTTGCGTTTCGACCTCGACCTGCGGACCTCGGGTTCGTTCGGCGTCCTGCGCCCGGGCTTTGCCGCACAGGTGATGGGCCTTGCAGCGAACAACTCCGCCACGGACTCCGAAGGATTCACCCTCCAATGCACCGTTCCCGCCGACATCACCGTAGGCACGGTGACCCCGGCCCCCACCACCGTGTCCGGCAGCACCTACACCTGGGTGGTTCCGGGAGGCTTGGCGCCGTTCGCTGCATGGAACTTCGTCATCAACGGGACCCTTGCGGCGGATGTGGAACTGATCGGCACCACTGCAACGGCGACCGTCTCCGTGACCCACAACGGAGCGGAATCCCAATTGCAGAACAACACGCACACCTTCGTGCGGACGATCAGCGGAGCCTTCGACCCCAACAACAAGCTGGTGAACACCAGCAGCGGCCAGCAGGACGGGGTATACCATCCGGCGCTGGACGAGTGGGTGGACTACACGATCAACTTCCAGAACACGGGCACCGACACGGCCTTCACCGTGGTGATCACGGACACCTTGGCCGCGCACCTGTCCACCGCCGCCTTCCAGCCCATCGGTGCCACCCATCCGTACACCTGGTCCATCGGCGGGAACGGCGTGGTGCGTTTCGTGTTCGATAACATCCTGCTGCCCGACAGCAACGTGAACGAACCCCTGAGCCACGGAGCGGTGAGCTTCCGCACCAAGCCCTTGGCGGATGTTCCGTTGGGCACCGTGATCGCGAACAACGCCGACATCCTCTTCGACTTCAACCCGCCCATCCGTACCGACGATGCGGTATTCACCATCGCGATCTCCACCTCCGTGGCCGAGCAGTCCCGGGGTCGTGCATCGGTACATCCCGTTCCGGCCGGCGATCGTTTGGTCCTCACACTTCCGCCGGGTGCAAAGGCGCAAAGGATCCTGATCACCGCCATGGATGGTCGTACGCTGCTTTCCACCCGACCCGTGATCGGTGTAGCCGGCATCGACGTGGCCTTGGAAGGACTTCCGGCAGGTGCCTACCTGCTCACGGCCGAGCTCACCGACGGCGGTCGCCTTTCCACACGCTTCGTGAAACGCTAAGCAGTCCCGGTACCGGGTGATCGGTGCGCTGGGAACCACACCCCTGCGTGCTCTTATCTTCGCGCACCTTTTTTCCCCTTCGCGAATGGACCATGTGACCTACCAGGAACGCCACCTGGGACCCGATGCCGCCGAGACCCGTACCATGCTGGAGGCCATCGGTGTCGGCTCGCTCACCGAACTCATCGATCGCACGGTGCCCAAGGGCATCCGCCGCGCCAAGCCCATCGGCATCGGCGAAGCGCTGACCGAGCGGGGGCATCTGGACAACATGCGCCGCTTGGGCGCGAAGAACAAGGTGTTCCGCAGCTACATCGGCTTGGGCTACAGCGGCACCCTCACCCCCCCTCCCATCCAGCGCAACATCTTCGAGAACCCCGGATGGTACACGGCCTATACGCCCTACCAAGCGGAGATCGCCCAAGGCCGTTTGGAGGCGCTTCTGAATTTCCAGACGGTGGCCAGCGACCTCACGGGGTTGCCCATCGCCAATGCCAGCCTGCTGGACGAGGCCACCGCGGCCGGCGAGGCCATGCTGATGTTCCATCACGCCCGCACCAAGGAGCAACAAGGTGCACACAGATTCTTCGTGGACCGCGGCCTCTATCCCCAGAACAAGGATGTGCTGAAGACCCGTGCGGTGCCCTTGGGCATCGAACTGGTGGAAGGCGATGCCTTGACCCATGCGTTCGATGGCAGCTACTTCGGCCTCGTTCTGCAATATCCTACCGCCGAAGGCTCGGTGGAGGACTACCGTGAACTGACGGCGCGCGTCAAACAGCTCGGCATCCGGGTGGCCGTCTGTGCGGACCTGCTTTCGTTGGTGCTGCTGACGCCTCCCGGCGAATGGGGCGCCGATGCCTGCGTGGGCAACAGCCAGCGCTTCGGTGTGCCCTTGGGCTATGGTGGACCCCACGCCGCCTTCTTCACGTGCACGGACGAGTTCAAGCGCCTGATCCCGGGCCGCATCATCGGTGTAAGCCAGGACCGCCGCGGCAAACAAGGTCTGCGCATGGCGCTGCAGACGCGCGAGCAGCACATCCGTCGCGACAAGGCCACCAGCAACATCTGCACGGCACAGGCCCTGCTGGCCGTGATGGCCAGCACCTATGCGGTGTACCACGGTCCGGAGGGACTGGAACGTATCGCCAAGCGCACCCACGCGCTGACCACGCGACTGGCCCATAGCGCCCGATCCTTGGGCTACGCACCGGTGAACAGCTCGTGGTTCGACACGGTGACGCTGTCGCTGCCCAGTGGCGTAACGGCCGAACAGGTACGGAAGGCCGCCGAGGCCCGCTCGATCAATCTGCGCTTCGCCGGTGATCGCGTGAGCATCGCCTTGGACGAGACCGTTCGCTCGCAGGATGTGGACGATGTGCTCGCCGCCTTGGCGGAAGCCGCCGGCAAACAGATGGCCGCCGGCAACGGAGCCGCCACCGCAGCGATCCCGGCCCCGCTCCAGCGCAGCTCGAAGTTCCTCACCCATCCCGTATTCCACAGCCACCGGACGGAAAGCGAACTGATGCGCTACCTGAAGCGGTTGGAGAACAAGGATTTTTCGTTGACGCACGGCATGATCCCGCTGGGTTCGTGCACCATGAAGCTCAACGCCGCCAGCACCTTGATGCCGCTGAGCTGGCCGGAATGGGCCGGCATCCATCCGTTCGCACCGGTGGAACAGGCCCAAGGTTATCAGGAGCTCTTCGCTGAACTGAGCACCGCACTGGCCGACTGCACGGGCTTCACCGGTGTGAGCCTGCAACCCAACAGCGGTGCACAAGGCGAATACGCCGGATTGCTCGTGATCCGCGCCTACCACGAGGCCCGCGGCGATCACCAACGGAACGTGGCCCTGATCCCCAGCAGCGCGCACGGCACCAACCCCGCCAGCGCGGCCATGGTGGGCATGGACATCGTGGTGGTGAAGGCCGATGCCGAAGGGCATGTGGACGTGGCCGACCTGAAGGCCAAGGCCGAGCAGTACAAGGACCGGCTGAGCTGCCTGATGGTGACCTACCCGAGCACGCATGGGGTGTACGAGGGGGCGATCAAGGAGATCACCTCCATCATCCACGCCAATGGTGGCCTGGTGTACATGGACGGCGCCAACATGAACGCCCAGGTGGGCTTGACGAGCCCCGGTGACATCGGTGCCGACGTGTGCCACCTGAACCTGCACAAGACCTTCGCCATCCCGCACGGCGGTGGCGGACCCGGCATGGGTCCCATCTGTGTGAACGACAAGCTGAAGCCCTTCCTGCCCGGCCATCCGTTGGTGCGCACGGGCGGTGAACATGCCGTGCCCGCGGTCAGTTCCGCTCCTTGGGGCAGTGCATTGATCCTGCTGATCAGCTACGGTTACATCAAGATGCTCGGCGCCGAGGGCCTGAAGAGCGCCACGGAATACGCCATCCTGAACGCCAACTACCTGCGCACCAAGCTGGACGGTCACTACCCGATCCTTTACACGGGCGAGGAAGGCATGGTGGCCCACGAGATGATCCTGGACTGCCGCGAGTTCAAGCGGACGGCGGGCATCGAGGTGGAGGACATCGCCAAACGGTTGATGGACTACGGCTTCCATGCACCCACGGTGAGCTTCCCCGTGGCCGGCACCCTGATGGTGGAGCCCACGGAGAGCGAGAGCAAGCATGAGCTGGACCGTTTCGTCGAGGCCATGATCGCCATCCGCCAGGAGATCGCCGAAGTGGAGAACGGCAAGGCCGACCGTGTGGACAACGTGCTGAAGATGGCCCCGCACACCAGCGACGAGACCATTTCGGACAAGTGGGAACATGCCTATTCGCGGGAGAAGGCCGTGTTCGCCGTGGAAGGCCTGCGCCAATGGAAGTATTGGCCCACGGTGAGCCGGGTGGACAATGCCTACGGCGATCGCAACCTGGTGTGCACGTGCCCTCCGATCGAGGACTACATGCCGGTGGTGCACTGACCAGCATCGCCGCTTCCTGTGCACACGTGACCGATGGCTGGGAACGTGCCGGACCGCTCATCGATGGCCGACGCATTTGCCTTAGCTTCGGCCGGAACGGAAACATCCTGCACAATGATCCTACGTTACACGGCACCTGCCGCTCTGCTTCTCGCCACCGGCCTGCATGCCCAGCGCATCGGGACCTCGCGAGCCCCCATCACCTTCGAAGTACCGGGCCGCACCCAGTCGAACCTTCCCATCGCACCGGCCGCCCCCGTGGTTTCCGATGACGCCCGTGGCCCGGGCGACGTGGTGTTCTCCGAGGACTTCGCCAACGGTCTTGATGGCAACAACGGTATCGGCTCCTGGGGCGTCTCGGGTCCCGATGGCGCCATCTGGCTGTTCGACACCGACGGCCCCAACGGCGATTTCAGCTCCACCGGCGAACGCATCCAGAGCGCGACGGTGAACAACGGTTTCATGATCTTCGACAGCAACTTCAGCAACAACGGTTGCACCAGCTGCACCTCCTGGGACGGCAGTCTCGTGTCACCCGTGCTGGACCTCACCGCCACACCGTATGTGCACCTGCGTTATACGCAGCGCCTGCGTTGGTGCTGCAACAACGATGCACCGCACTTCATCGATATCAGCCTCGACGGCGGCAACACCTGGACCGTTCGCATCCCCGCCACGGAGAACCAATGGACCAACAACGACCCCGGCACCTACACGCGGTACATCAACCTGCACAACATCATCAGCGGCAACCCCGAAACGGTGGCCTTCCGCTTCGCCCATGATGGCGCCACCGTGGCCAGCAGCACGCACTACCACTGGCAGATCGATGATGTGCAGATCGTGGAGAGCGCCGAGAACGATGTGGAGCTCCTGCGTCCCCGCTTCGCCAGCTTCCTGCCCGACGTGAGCGGCACGGACGAGCTGGAGTTCACCATCTACCCTGCAAGCCAGGTCCGCGAACTGAGCATGGGCAGCCCTGTGCAGAACGAAGGTTCCACCACCGCCACCAACGTCATGGTGAACGTGGAGGTGTTGGACCCCTCCAATACCAGCATCTTCAACGAAGGCGCCACCGCTGCCTCCATCCCGCCCAACGGTACGGACAGCACGTTGCGCGTGTTCTTCACCCCTCCTACCACCCCGGGGGAGTACACGGTGGAGATCGACCTGACGATGGATGCCGAGGACGACATCCCCGGTGACAACAGCGCCACGCGTTCCTTCGAGATCGACCCCTTCATCTACGCCTACGACAACGGTGCCCGCGACAACTTCGTCCGCAACGTGGATGACCAGAACAACGCCTTGGACTTCTGCGCCGGCAACCTGTTCTGGATCGAGAACGAAGCCACCGCCTATGGCATGCAAGTGGCCTTGGCCCGTGCGGCCGGCCAGAACCCGGGTACGGACCTCAACGCCATCTTCGATGGGGTGGTGTTCGAAGTGGCCGAGGATGGCGCCTTCGTGGAAGTGGGCAACACGGACATCTTCGAGGTGACCGCCCTCAACCAGCTGAGCTCGAACGGCCAAGCCAAGTGGTTCAACCTGCCCTTCCTGACCCCGTTGGAGATGCAGGCCGGTTTCGAATATGTGGTGGCCGTACGTGGCTACGGTGGTGGTGAGGAGGTGGTAGTGGCCACCAGCGGTCGTGCCGAATCCATCACCTCGCTGCTGCAGCGCCCCTACGAGGAGGAGCCCAACTGGTACATCCTGGCCACCCGCCCCATGGTACGCTTGAGCTTCGACCCCAGCACCGGCATCGCCGACAGCGATCGCCAGAACGGCTTCGGTCTGGGCCAGAACTTCCCCAACCCCGCCACGGCCACCACGACCATCCCCTATGATCTGTCCCGCACGGCGGACGTGGTGATCGAGCTGCATGACCTCAGCGGCAAGGTGATCAGCCGCTTGGGCCAGGGCAAACGTGCTCCCGGTGCCTACCGCGTGGAACTGAACACCGCCGGCCTCAACGCCGGAGTGTACTTCTACTCCCTGGTGGCCGGTGATACCCGTATCACCAAGCGCCTGATGGTATTGACGCACTGAGCGGCCATCCGCACAACGAAGAAGGGGATGCCGAACGGCATCCCCTTCTTCGTTGGTGTTCTTCCGTACTAGCGTCCCTTCATCGTCTTCCGCACCTGGCGCATGAGGCCGCTGGCGTAGATGAAGTCGTTGAGCTCCTTGTTCTCGCTCTCCAGCAACTCGTCCAGCGAGCCCTTCCACCAGGCCTTGCCTTCGTGGATGAAGAGGATGTTGTGGCCCGTCTCCATCACCGAGTTCATGTCGTGCGTGATCACGATGGTGGTGGTGTCGTACTCCTCGGTGATCTCCTTGATCAGCTCGTCGATCACGATGCTGGTCTGCGGATCGAGGCCGCTGTTGGGCTCGTCCACGAACAGATACTTGGGGTTCATGGCGATGGCACGCGCGATGCCGACGCGTTTCTGCATGCCACCGCTGATCTGGCTGGGGAACAACTGGTCCTTGTCGGTGATCTTCACCCGCTGCAGGCAGAAATGTGCCCGTTCCGCCATTTCCTTGGGCCCCATGGTGGCGAACATGCGCAGGGGGAACATCACGTTCTCGAGCACGGTGAGCGAATCGAAAAGCGCGCTGCTCTGGAACAGCATACCGATCTCCTGTCGGATCTGGCGTTTGCCCTCCTTGTCCAGCGTATGGAACGATTTACCATCGTACTTCACCTCCCCTTCCTCCGGGGTGTAGAGGCCCACGATGCACTTGGCCAGCACGCTCTTGCCGCTCCCGCTCTTGCCGATCACCTGGTTCACCTTGCCCTTGTGGAACACGGCATTGATGTCCGTGAGCACGGTGGTGTTGCCGAAGCGCTTGCTCAGATGCACCACTTCGATCATAACAGGAGCATCTGCGTGAGCAGGTAGTTCATGATCAGGATCACCACATCGCTGTAGACCACGGCCTTGGTGCTGCTGATGCCCACCTCGCGGGTGCCCCCACTGGTGTTGTAGCCGTGATAGGCCGATACCGAGGCGATGATGACGGCGAAGACCACGGTCTTGATCAACGCATAGGTGACGTGCCAGCCGTTGAAATCGAACTGGATACCCTCGATGTAGCTGGCGGAGCTCACCAGGCCCGAAAGCGTACCGGCCATGTATCCCCCGAAGATGCTGAGGAACATGCTGATGATGATCAGGAACGGGTTGATGAACGCGCAGGCGATGATCTTGGGCAGGATGAGGTAGCCGGCCGAATTGACCCCCATGATGTCCAGGGCGTCGATCTGCTCCTTCACCCGCATGGAACCGATCTCAGCGGCGATGGTGGAGCCCACTTTACCGGCCAGGATCAGCGAGATGATGGTGGGGCTGAACTCCAGGATGGTGCTTTGCCGGGCCGTGAACCCCACCACATAGAGGGGGATCAGGGGCGAATCGATGTTCGTCTTGGTCTGGATGGTGATGACCGCCCCCATGAACACGGAGAGCAGGGCCACAATACCTAAACTCTTGACACCCAGCAAGTCAACCTCCTCGATGGTCCGTTTCCAATAGATGCCGAAACGCTCGGGTTTGGAGAAGACCTCCCCCAAAAGCTGGAAATAGCGGCCGATATGGAAGAGGACGGACATGCGGGGTCGGGAGGGTCAAAAATAGGTGCTCGGACTTGCCCGGATATTCTTTTATCCGTAGGGCCTGAATGCGGCATTTCGCCGCGTTTACATTTGCCCATACCACGTGCCCCGGCCCCTGATGCAGCCCCGGAAATCCGCTCTCCTCGTGCTCCTCGCCTTTGCGGCGGTGGTGCTTTCGGTGGCCTCCGGTTGCGCCAGCGGTCCGCACTATGGATCGCGCAAGAAGCACAAGGAGTGCGACTGCCCGAAGTGGAACGCCCTGCCCAGGAAGGTCACCGACGATGTGCGTGTGGCCGTGGACCCGTCCCTTGCCCACCCGACCCCAGCCGCAACCTCCCATGCCGTTCGCAACTGACATCCTGCGCCTGCGTGCACACCTGCCCGCGGCAGCCTATCCGGTCGTGCTCCAATGGTTGCAACGCAACCCCGTATGGGTCCGGGTGAGCCGCACCCGCCAAACGAAGCTCGGCGACTACCGCACGCGCACACGCACCCTCCCGCACCGCATCACGGTGAACGAGGAACTGAACAAGTACGCCTTCCTCGTGGTGCTCGTGCACGAGTTCGCGCACTACAGCACCTTCCAGAAGTACGCCCGGCACGAGCCGCACGGCAAGGAGTGGAAGATGGAGTTCAAGCGGCTGATGCGCCCGTTCATGAGCCGCGAGGTGTTCCCGGCGGATGTGCTCCATGCGCTGGAACATCATCTGCACGATGCACCCAGCAGCAGCTGCACGGACCACGGCCTGATGCGCACGTTACGCCGCTACGACCGCGATCCGCTGCCCTTCCTCGAGGAGCTGGCCGAGAACACCATCTTCCGTTTCAACCAACGCCTCTTCGTGAAAGGCCCCCGCATGCGGACCCGTTTCCGCTGCCGCTGCCTCAATGATCGGCGCGTCTATTTCATCGACCCCACCGCCGAAGTGCAACTGCAACAGGCCGTGGCCGCACGCCGTGCCTCCTGAGCACCGCGCCCAGACCGACCCCTGATGAACGATAAGCATACGTATTGCGTGATCATGGCCGGCGGCATCGGAAGCCGCTTCTGGCCGATGAGCCGCACCGATCGACCCAAGCAGTTCCTGGATTTCCTCGGCCTGGGCCGCACGCTGATCCAACAGACCTTCGACCGTTTCCTGCCCATCTGCCCGGCGGAGAACATCCTTGTGGTGACCAACGCACAGTACGCGCCGCTGGTGAAGCAACAGCTCCCCGAACTGAAGGACGAGCAGATCCTGCTGGAACCCGGACGCCGCAATACGGCGCCGTGCATCGCTTATGCCAACCATGTGATCGCCGCCCGTGATCCCGAGGCCCGGATCATCGTGGCCCCCAGCGACCATCTGGTGATGGACCCCAAGGAGTTCCAGGCCACCGTGCGGATCGCACTGGACAAGGCAGGCCAGGACGATTGCCTGGTGACGCTCGGCATCATGCCCAACCGGCCCGACACCGGTTACGGATACATCCAGTTCGACCCGCAGGCCACGGCGCATCCACGGGTCAAGAAGGTGCGCACCTTCACCGAGAAACCCGACCACGACACGGCGCTGAAGTTCCTCGAGAGCGGGGACTTCCTCTGGAACTCCGGCATCTTCATCTGGAGCCTCAAGAGCGTGAACAAGGCCTTCACCAAGCACCTGCCGGAGATGGAACAGCTCTTCGACACCGGCGCAGGCCTGTACGGCACACCGGAGGAACGCGGCTTCATCGCGAGGATCTACGGCGATGTCCAGAGCATCAGCATCGATTACGGGGTGCTGGAGAAGGCCGATAACGTGTTCGTAGTACCCGGCGATTTCGGCTGGAGCGACCTGGGCACCTGGGGCAGTCTCTACACCCATGTGGCCAAGGATGAGGCGCACAACGCGGCCATCGGTGACCGCGTGCGGCTCTACGACTGCGCCCGCAACATGGTGCATGTGCAGGATGAACGCTTGGTGGTGCTCCAAGGGCTGGAGGACTATATCGTGGTCAGCACCCCTGACGCCCTGTTGGTCTGCCGCAAGCACGACGAGCAGCAGATCAAGCGCTTCGTTGCCGATGCCACCGCCGACCATGGCGACCGCTTCATCTGAACAGCACGGTCCAGCTCCGTTCAAGGAACGGCAACTAACTGGCATTCAGATACTTGATCATTCTTCGGACGAAGGGGCGACATGCCCTTGTCCGATGTACGGACCGGGACATATCCTATGCTCGGCCCCCCCGGCTTTTTTGTTGGGCCACGATCGTTGGAAAAGCAGCTCCGGTGAAGAGGGGAGGCCCGGGCCGGGTTCCCCATCTTTACCGGCCTAGCAACACCCGTGGAACCCCGCTACACGCTCATCACCGACACCGCCGCCTTGGTGCGCTGCCTGGACGAGCTTCGGGGCATCCCGGTGATGGCCATCGATACGGAGGCCTCCAGCTTCCACCGGTACCACGAGCAGATCTGCCTGATCCAGCTCAGCGACCGCGAACGCAACTATCTGCTGGACCCCAAGACCATCGAGGACATGTCGCCCCTCGGCGCCACGTTGGCCGACCCCAACGTGGAGTGGGTGATCCACGACGCGGACTTCGACCTCCGCATGTTGAAGAAGATGTGGGGCTTCCACGTGGCCAACGTCTTCGACACCATGGTGACGGCGGAGCTGTTGAACGAGCCCGAACTGGGCCTGGCGGCGCTCCTGCGGAAGTACTTCGACATCACGCTCAACAAGAAGTTCCAGAAGGCCGATTGGGGTAAGCGCCCCTTGCCTCCGGACATGCTGGCGTACGCGGCCATGGACACGGCCTACTTGATCCGCCTGCGTGATGAACTCGACCGTGACCTGCGCGCGAAGGGTCGCCGAGGGTGGGCCGAGGAGGAGTTCAAGGCCTTGGTACGGATCCCCTTCGAAACACCCGAGAACACGGAACCGGCCTACCTGCGGATCAAAGGCGCAAAGGCCCTGAAACCCCGGCAACTGGCCGTGCTGCGCGAACTCCACGCCTGGCGCGACCCCTTGGCCGAACGTCTGGACCGTGCGCCATTCATGGTGCTCGGCAACGATACATTGATCGACCTCAGCAAGGATCCGCCTTCGGATCTGTCGGACCTGGCCCGGCGCAAGGGCCTCGGCGAAAGCACCCTCGCCCGCAACGGGGAGGCCATCCTCGCCGCCGTACAGCGCGGGCTGGATGTACCCAAGGAGCAGTGGCCCCGGCTTCCACGCCCCAAACGCTGGGAGCGGGATGACGATTATGAGGAGCGGTTGAAGCGGTTGAAGAACACGCGGGACCGCCTGAGCACGGAGCATGGCCTGCGCCCCGGCATCACCGCACCCAATCATGTGCTGGCGGACATCGCGCGACTGCTGCCGGGTGATCGGGAGGCATTGGGCGCGATTCCGGGCATGCGCCGTTGGCAGGTGCAGGAGTTCGGGGAAGACCTCCTGAAGGCCCTTTGATCACGAGGGGAGCAATGCATGGGTGACATCGGTCACCGGACCTATCGCGTGGCCCTTCTACGTTTGCCCCTTCCTTCGTCATGCCCGCATCGCTCGATGCGGACCGACCTTCCTTGAAGACCATCCCCAGGACCGGAACAACCCGACCACCTTGCTCGACGCGCTACGCTCCCCTTGGCCCTGGTACATCGCCGGTGCACTCATCGGCCTCACCGTACCCTATCTGTTGCTCGTGGGCAACAAGACCTTCGGCATCAGCAGTTCGTTGCGCCACCTGTGCGCGGCCTGCTTCCCCGCGAACATCGAATTCTTCCGGTACGACTGGAAGAAGGAGGTCTGGAACCTCTTCTTCGTGGGCGGCATCGCGGTGGGAGCGTTGTTGGCATCGTCCTTCCTCAGCGATCCCAACCCCTTGGTGCTCGCGGAGCCCACTGCCGCCTACCTCGCCTCGAAGGGTATCACGGAGACCGGTCATCTCCTGCCCCCCGAGATCTTCAGTTGGGAGCAGCTCTTCACCCTGCGGGGTCTGGTGTTCTTCGTGATCGGTGGTTTCCTCGTCGGCTTCGGCACACGCTACGCCGGTGGATGCACGAGCGGTCATGCCATCATGGGCCTGAGCAACCTGCAATGGCCCAGCCTCATCGCCACCTGCTGCTTCATGGCAGGCGGTATCCTGATGACCTGGTTCATCCTACCACACCTCCTGGACCTATGATGGCGGAACGATCGGACCTCCCCTCCTCTGCCGCATCGGATCTCCGGCAACGCGAGCTCGACGCCATGTGCGTCAACGAAAGCGCACTGCAGCACCCGTGGTGGTACAACTTCAAGTATGCGGCCTGGGGCGTGCTCTTCGGCATCGTCTTCGTGAAGGCCGAGATCATCAGCTGGTTCCGCATCCAGGAGATGTTCCGTTTCGAGAGCTTCCATATGTACGGCGTGATCGGAACGGCCGTTGCCGTCGGGCTCATCAGCGTGCAATTGCTCAAGCGCACGAAGGCCCGGACCATCCACGGTGAGCCGATCCACATACCGGCGAAGAGCTTCAACAAGGGGCAGATCCTGGGCGGGCTGATCTTCGGCCTGGGCTGGGCCATCACCGGTGCATGCCCGGGACCGTTGTTCGCGCAGATGGGCGCGGGCTTCACGGTGGTGCTCGTCACCTTCCTCAGCGCATTGGCCGGCACCTGGGTATACGGACTGCTGCGCGAACGCCTGCCCCATTGAACCATGGGCCTTCGCAGAACATGCGTCCTATGCGGACTCGCCGGCCTACCGATG
>DASWWQ010000257.1:0-3668 GCA_036405935.1 Flavobacteriales bacterium | reverse complement strand
CGGGCAACCGCTTCATCGGTTTCGTGAGCGTGAACGGCGGCGATCAGCAATTGGCGGCCGAGGGGCTTCCGCGGTTGGGCAAGTGGCACGAGCTGCACCGGCTGATCCCGGAACACGGCGTGGAGGAGGCCATCATCGCGGTGGAAAGCGGCGAGCACGAGCACATCAGCCGGATCATCAACGAGCTGGAGGGCAGCCAGGTCCGCATCAAGATCATACCGGACATGTACGACATCATGGCCGGCAGCGTGAAGATGACGAGCATCTTCGGCGCCCCCTTGATCGAGGTGAATCCGCAGATCATGCCGGCCTGGCAGTTCGCGGTGAAACGTTCGGTCGATGTGTGCTTCAGTGCGGTGGCCTTGTTGCTGCTCGCCCCGGTGATGGTGGTGTTCGCGGTGCTGGTGAGGTTCTCCTCCCCGGGTCCCATCTTCTTCCGGCAGGAGCGCATCGGCCTGCGGGGCAAACCCTTCCGCATCATCAAGTTCCGCAGCATGTACGCCGATGCGGAGAAGGCCGGCCCGCAATTGAGCAGTGAGGAGGATCCCCGGATCACCCCCATCGGACGTTTCCTGCGCCGCACACGCATGGACGAACTGCCGCAGTTCTGGAACGTGCTGATCGGAGAGATGAGCCTGGTGGGACCTAGGCCGGAGCGCCAACACTTCATCGACCGCATCATGCAGGTGGCGCCCCACTACCGCCATCTGCACAAAGTGCGCCCTGGGATCACCAGCTGGGGCCAGGTGAAGTTCGGTTATGCGGAGAACGTGGAGCAGATGGTGCGTCGCCTGAAGTACGACATCCTCTACATCGAGAACATGAGCCTGGCCGTGGACCTGAAGATCCTGGCGTACACGGTGCTCATCATCCTCAAGGGCGACGGGAAGTAAAGGGGCGGTCGCCCCTTGAGCGTTGAGCAGGCTTGCCGCCTCTCCCCGCACAACCAAAGACCGGTAACTGACCACGGACCGCTAGCTTCGCCGCCTCACGTTCCCACGCATGAACATCTCCGTAATCGGCGCCGGCCAGATGGGCAACGGCATCGCGCACGTCTTCGCCCAAGCGGGCCATACCGTCACCCTGATCGACATCGCACAGGCCTCGCTGGACAAGGGGCTGGCCACCATCGCCAAGAACCTGGACCGCCAAGTGGCCAAGGGCACCCTGACCGAGGAGGCCAAGGCCGCGACCTTGAAGAACATCGCCACGCAGACCGACCTTTCGGCGGGGGTGAAGAACGCCGAACTGGTGGTGGAGGCCGCCACCGAGAACGTGGACCTCAAGCTGCGCATCTTCAAGGACCTCGACGCTGCTGCACCCGCCGGCTGCATCCTGGCCACGAACACCAGCAGCATCAGCATCACCCGTATCGCGGCCGTGACCAAGCGCCCTACAGAGGTGATCGGCATGCACTTCATGAACCCCGTACCGGTGATGAAGCTGGTGGAGGTGATCCGCGGCTACAACACCACCGACGAGGTGACCCGCAAGGTGATGGAACTGAGCACGGCCATCGGCAAGGTGCCGGTGGAGGTGAACGACTACGCCGGCTTCGTGGCCAACCGGATCCTGATGCCGATGATCAACGAGGCCATCGAAACGCTCTTCCAAGGCGTGGGCGGTGTGGCGGAGATCGATACCGTGATGAAGCTCGGCATGGCACACCCGATGGGGCCGCTGCAGTTGGCGGACTTCATCGGTCTGGACACCTGCCTGGCGATCCTCCGGGTGCTCCACGAGGGTTTCGGCAACCCGAAGTACGCTCCCTGTCCCCTACTGGTGCAGATGGTGACCGCCGGCAAGCTGGGTGTGAAAAGCGGCGAGGGTTTCTACACCTACAGCGCCGGTAGCAAGGACCTGATGGTGGCACCGGCCTTCCGCTGAACCCGGCCATGGGTCCTGCCGAGTTCCGTATCCGGCCAGCCACGTTGTCGGACATTCCCCTGATCCGGGACATCGCCTTCGCTACTTGGCCGGAGACGTACGGGAAGATCCTCCCCCCCGGCCAGTTGGACCACATGCTGGCGCTGATGTACAGTGCCGAGGCGCTCCGGGAGCAGATGACCGCGAAAGGCCACGCCTTCCTGCTGGCTGCAGCACCCGAAGAGGCCGTCGGCTTCGCGAGCTTCGGCCCCCACCCTACCCGGTCCGACCGCTTCCGACTACATAAGCTCTACGTGCTGCCCAACACCCAGGGTACGGGGCTGGGCCGGGCGCTGTTGAAGGCCGTGGAAACGGAATGCCGGGAGCAAGGGGGCGCCGCGCTGGAGTTGAACGTGAACAAGCATAACCGCGCCAAGGAGTTCTACCTGCACCACGGCTTCAGCCGGCTTCGCGACGAAGTGCTCGATATCGGCAACGGATACGTCATGGACGACCACGTGCTGATCAAGCCCTTGGGGTGATCACTCCGCAAGCACCGGCGTGCTGATACCGTACTTGCGATAGAGGCGGGCCTTGCGTTTCTCCAACCGGGCCTGGGCCTTCTCCGTGCGGGCGGAGCGTTCGGCGGTGACCAGCTCGCCGTTCTGGATGCGGCGCACCACGGATTCCACCAAGGCATCGTCGCCCTCGGGGTCGTAATCGTCCTTGAGGTCGTTGCCGAACATGCGCGCCACGCCCTGCCACATCCAAGCTTGGAACGAACCGCGGAGCTGCTTCACCAGTTCGTAGCCGGTGTGGCCGGTCTCCCGATCGATGAGCTTGATCAACACACGTCCTTGGCTCATGGTGAGGTTCTTCACCTCCTCCTCGAACTCCGCGCGCAGTTCGGCCTCGGCCAGCTTGACATATAGATCCTTGTCCTTCTGTTGGTCCAATGCCGCCAGGTCGTGCTCATATTCACCCAGCAACTGTGCAGTGACCCGGGCGTAGGGATAGACCTTCACCACGTTACGGGTCAGCCGATCGAGGCGTTCGGCCTGGCGACGCATCCTGGCCGTCATCACCGCTTCGATACGGACATCGCCCAGCATGTAGATCGGGATGGTATCGCCCTCCTCCACGATCACAGGCACCAGCATGGGTCCGGTGTACTCCTGGCTTTGGGCCACGGAGCTGCCGGCCACGCAGGCGAGGCAGGCAAGAAGGAAGGGGCGGAAGGGCATCATCCGGCCGGAACGTCCTGAGGGACAGGACGAAGTTAGCACCGCATCATACGCAGCGCGCCGGCACATTGTTGCGGCGCACGGAGCTTATCCCCGCCGCAGACGCCAAGCGGAAGGACCTTCCGTTGCCGGCATGGGCACGGTGGCCTCTTCGCGCTGCTGGAAGAGGCGGGCCGCCACCAAGGCACCGGCCTCCCCTTCAGCGGCATCCTGGCCGGCCAGCAGTTCCGGCCGGAAATGATCGCGGACGAAATGCGTATCGTACTTGCCCGATCGGAAGGCGGGGTGCCCCATCACGAAACGACAGAAGGAAAGCGTGGTCTCCACGCCGGCGATGGCATAGTCGTCGATGGCGCGTTCCATGCGCTGGATCGCCTCTTCGCGCGTAGCTCCGTAGGTGATCAGCTTCGCGATCATGGGATCATAGAAGATCGGGATGGTCATGCCCTCCTCGAAGCCATCATCCACCCGGACACCCAAGCCCTGCGGCGGACGGTAGGTGGTGAGCGTACCGATGTCGGGCAGGAAGTTGTTGGTAGGATCCTCCGCGTAGACGCG
>DASWWQ010000256.1:0-11675 GCA_036405935.1 Flavobacteriales bacterium | reverse complement strand
GGCCAAGGGCTTGCTGGAGCGCGCCATCCGCGAGCAACCCACGGAAACGCAGTACTATGGCATGCTGGCCCAGGTCTACGACGAACTCGGTGATCAGGACAAGGCCTTGGAGATGTACAAGCTGGCCTTGGTCCAGGACCCCGATGACAGCATGACGCGCATCTCCCTGGCGCAGTACTACTACGACCTCGGCAAACAGGAGGAGGCCTTCGAACAATTGCGCGAGGCCTTCGCCGATCCCGACCTGGACGTGGACCCCAAGATGCAATTGCTGCTGGGCTTCTACCAGATGACCCAGGATGCTGGAGCTCCGCCTTCCGCGCGGATCGTGGAGGAGAGCCATGCCCTCATCGCGGTGCTCAAGAAGGCCCACCCCCAGAGCGGCAAACCCTTTTCGATCGAAGGCGATTTCCTGTTGCGCGAAGGACGCCATGCCGAAGCCCGCGAGGCTTTCCGTCAGGCCTTGGTCTTCGAGCAGGACAAATACCCCATTTGGAGCGCCCTGCTCCAACTGGACATGCAACTGGCCGACTACGCCGCCACCCATGCCGATGCGGAACAGGCCATCGAACTCTTCCCCACCCAGCCCGAGTTCCATCTCTACAACGGCATTGCACTGTCCCAGCTGAAGAAGCACCAGGAAGCCATCGAAGCCCTCCTCACCGGCCGCGACCTGGTGGTGGACAATGAGCCCTTGCTGGCCCAGTTCTGGAGTTCCTTGGGCGATGCCTACAACTCGGCCGAACAGTTCCAGGACAGCGATCGCGCCTATGAGCGTGCACTTGCGTTGAACGCCAACGACATTTCCGTGCTGAACAACTACGCCTACTACCTCAGCGAGCGGGGTGAGCACCTGGACAAGGCCGAGACCATGAGCCGCAGGACCGTGGACATGGCTCCAGGGGTTTCCACCTACCTGGATACGTACGCTTGGGTGCTCTACAAACAGGGCAAGTATGCCGATGCACGCATTTGGCAGGAGAAGGCCCTGGCCGCTGGACCGCCTGAAGGGGTGCTCCTGGAACACTACGGGGATATCCTCTTCAAGCTGGGCGATGCCCAAGGAGCAGTGGAGCAGTGGAAAAAAGCCAAGGCCGCCGGTGACGCCAGTGACCTGATCGACCGCAAGGTGGGCGAAGGGCGTCTGGTCGAATGATCGGCAGACCCTTGGTGCTCGCTGCTGCCAGCATGCTCCTGCTCGGGGCCTGCAAGAGCCGCCGCAACACCACCCTGGTACAGAACGATCCCACACGTGACCTTCCAGCGCGCAGCGCCGAGCGCCTGATCGATAGCCTGATGGCCCGGCGCATCGCCGACGTGGAACACTATAGTGCCAAGGCCGACGTGGACATCGACCTCCCCGATGGACACAAGAGCTTCAAGGCCTTGGTCCGTTGTCGCATGGATAGCGCGGTGTGGCTCAGCGTGGTGCCGGCGTTGGGCATCGAAGTGGCGCGCGCCCTGCTCACGCCGGATTCGGTGAAGGTATTGGACAAGCTCCACGACACCTATTGGATCGGGGACACCGCGCAAGCCAAGCTGAAGTTCGGGCTCCAGCCCGATCTCGACCTCTTCCAGCAGGCCTTGTTGGGCCTTCCCGTGGGCCTGGATCCGAACGAGAAGTACCGCAGCGACCGCGAGGCCGGGCAGTACACGCTCACGAGCAAGGAGAAGCGCCGGTTCGTGCGCGCGGCCGAGGACCTCGCGCCGGGAGACACGCTTCCCAACGATCGGGACATGAAGGAGCGCAAGCTCGAGCGCACACTGCGCCGCGCAGGCCGCAAGGACGCGGTGGTCTACAAATACTGGATCGACCCCGATCGTTACACCATCAGCGCCGTGCTGATCTCCGACCTGGCCCGTGATCAACAAGCCTATGTGGGTTATCAGGAGCGAACGGACGTGAATGGGCACTCCCTGCCCGCGCGCGTCGCGCTTACTTTGTCGGATCCCACGCGCAAGGTCACGGCCACCTTGGTGCTGGACCGCATCGCACTGGATGGACCGCTGCAGCTCAACTTCCGTATCCCCGAGAAGTTCACTCCCATGGAGTAGACGGCTGGTGCATGTGCCCCTGTGGTCATCCGTTCACGTGGACAGGGGCCTTGAGGGCAACAGCATCGAGAGAACGAACGGTCTTGCGCGTATGCTCGCATGGGCACATGGACATGTGAGCACATGCCTGCTTCTGGCGTTGCTCCTCTTCGCCCTTCCCGCCGCCGCCCAGAGCCGCAAGGACCTGGAGAAGAAACGGGACGCCTTGGACAAGCAGATCAAGACCACCAGCGCCTTGATCGGTCAGGCCCAGAAGGAACAGAAAAGCACCCAACAGCAACTGGAACTGCTGAAGGCCCAGATCGCCCAGCGCCAGGAGCTGATCAACACCATGAACAGCGAGGTCTTCAAGGTGGACCAGGAGATCACCGAGACGCAGGCCGCGATCCGGGCCATGGAGGAGGACCTGGTGAAACTGAAGGAGGAGTACGCGCGGATGCTGCAGTACGCCTACATGAACCGCAACGCCTACGACCGGCTCAGCTACATCTTCGCCGCGGAGAGCTTCGCCCAGGCCTTCCGCCGCAGCCGCTATCTGGAACAACTGGCCACCCAACGCCGCCAACAGGCCGAGTTGATCGCGGAGACGCAGCTCAGCCTGACGCAGAAGGCCAAGGACCTGGAGGCCCGGCGCAACGACAAGGTGAGGCTGCTCGGCGGACAGGTGGAGGAGCGACGGAAACTCTCGGCCGACCACGGCGCCCAGCAGAACGTGCTCTCCGGACTGAAGAAGGAGGAAGGGCGGTTGAAGGAGACCCTGCGCAAACAGGAAAAACAACGCTCGGACCTTGCATCCGCCATCCGCAAGGCCATCGAATCGGACCTGGCGAAGAACACCAAGCCGAAGAACACCACGAAGGGCTCCACCGCCAAGGCCGGAAGCGGCAAGGTGGAACTGTCCCTCACCCCCGAAGCGCGCGAGTTGAATTCCGACTTCGAAAAGAACAAGGGCAAACTCCCATGGCCGGTGGAAAAGGGGGTGATCACCGGACGGTTCGGGCGCCAGCCGCATCCCGTGCTACCGGGCATCGAGATCGACCTGGCCGGCATCGACATCACCACCGAGAAGGGCACCAGCGTGCGCTCGATCTTCCGCGGAGAGGTCACCAGCATCATCGTGATCCCCGGAGCGGGCAAGGCCGTGGTGCTGAGCCACGGCGCCTACCGCACCGTCTACAGCAATCTGCTGGACGCCACAGTGAGCAAGGGCCAGAAGGTGGATACCAAGCAGAAGATCGGCACCGTGCTCACCGAGGACGGCGCCAGCACGGCCCATATCGAGATCTGGAAGATCACCAACGAGGGGCAGCTGACCAAGGTGGATCCCGCCCAGTGGATCTATCAGTGATCCCGAGGCCCGATCGGGCTACCTTTGCCGGGCCGCGTTCCACCCATCAGGGCCGGATCGACGGTCGATCGCCATGGGAAAATTCGGAGCAACGGAGATCATCCTGATCGTAGCGGTACTGCTGCTGCTGTTCGGAGGCAAGAAGATCCCTGAACTGATGCGCGGCCTCGGTCGTGGCATGCGTGAGTTCAAGGACGCCCAGAAGGAGGATCCCAACGCCACGGACAACACGAAGTAGTCCGCTCTTCCCGTCCGCATGTCCTTTCCGCACACCCTGCGCGAAGTCCGCGCCGCTTTGGCCGCCGGTTCCACCGTGGTGGACCTCACCCGGGCCGCCTTGGAACGCGCGCGTGCAGCAGCGGACCTCAACATCTTCCTCGAGCTCTTCGACGCGAGCGCACTGGCCAAGGCCGCCGAGGTGGATGCCAAACGACAGGCCGGCACCGCTGGTCCGCTGGCCGGGGCCATCGTCAGCATCAAGGACAACCTCTGCTACAAGGACCATCGCGTATCGGCCAGCTCCCGCATCCTGGAAGGCTTCGTTAGCCCCTACAGCGCCACGGTGATCGAACGCCTCCTGGCCGCCGACGCCGTGATCATCGGGCGCACCAACTGCGATGAGTTCGCCATGGGCAGCAGCAACGAGAACAGCGCCTACGGCCCGGTGAAGAACCCCTTGGCCCCCGGGAAGGTGCCCGGCGGGTCCTCCGGTGGGGCCGCCGCTTCGGTCGCCGCCCGGCTTTGCCACATCGCCTTGGGCAGTGATACCGGTGGCTCCATCCGCCAACCGGCCAGTTTCACGGGGACCGTCGGCTTCAAGCCCACCTACGGACGGGTGAGCCGCTATGGGCTGATCGCCTTCGCCAGCAGCTTCGACCAGATCGGACCGTTCGCCCACAACTGCGAGGATGTGGAGGCCGTCCACCGCGTGATCGCCGGTGTGGATCCCTTGGACAACACCAGCAGCCATAAGCCCTTGGGCATGGCCGGGGCGCCCCGGCCGTTGCGGATCGCCTACTACCGCGACTGCGTGGAACGCGAGGGTCTCGATCCCGAGATCAAGGCCCATGTGATGGCCCAGCTGGAGCGTCTGAAGGCCGATGGACATACGGTGGAGGCCATCGAACTCCCCCTGCTGGACCACTTGGTGCCGACCTATTACATCCTGGCCACCGCAGAGGCCAGCAGCAACCTGGCCCGCTTCGACGGCATCCGCTATGGGCGTCGCAGCCCCGAGGCCAAGGGAGTGGACGACACCTATCGACGGAGCCGGACCGAAGGCTTCGGCCCCGAGGTGCAGCGGCGTATCCTCCTCGGCACCTTCGTGCTCAGCGCCGGCTACTACGACGCCTACTACGGCCAAGGCATGCGGGTCCGGCGCCTGATCCGCGACAACGCACTCCAGGCCTTCGAGCGTTTCGACCTGGTGCTGACCCCCACCTGCCCCACCACGGCCTTCGGCCATCAGGAGATCAGCGACCCGGTGAGCATGTACCTGCAGGACATTTTCACGGTACAGGCCAACTTGGCGGGCACTCCGGCCGTTTCCTTGCCCACCGGCACCCATTCCAACGGGCTCCCGTTCGGCATCCAGTTGATGGCCAAGCCTTTCCACGATGAACAATTGTTGGCTTGGGCCCATCATTTGTTCGGCGTTTGAGCGTTAGCCTTCCTACGGCGGTATAACCTCCGTCCACGATCGATCGTTGAACCGGACGCGCAATGCCTGCATTGCCGGATTCCCATTTCCCCGAACTTCGTACTACGATGGCCCAAACCCGCGCACTGCTCCTCCTCGCCGCCCTGCTTCCCATCGGCGCTTTCGCCCAGGATCCCGTTCCGGCGGACGACCCGGTCCTGGAACAACTGGACAAGCTGAGCATGCTCCCTTGGCTGAAGAACGATCCCTTCGTTACCGACGCCGAGGCCCTGAATGTGCACGGATTCCGGCCCGAGGAGGTGCCCACCTACACGCCCGATGTGTATCGCCGCCGATTGACCACGCTGGACGAGATCTCGCCGTGCAAGCTGACCTACAACAACCAGGTGCAGGGCTACATCGACATGTACTCCCAGCGGAAGCGCGAACAGACCGCCCGCATGATGGGGCTGGCACAGCTGTACTTCCCGGTCTTCGAGGAAGCCTTGGACCGCTACAACATGCCCCAGGAGCTCAAGTACCTGGCCGTGGTGGAAAGCGCGCTGTATCCCGGAGCCAAGTCCCGTGCGGCAGCGGTGGGCCTGTGGCAGTTCATGATCGGTACCGGCAAGATGTACGGTCTGCGTTCCGACAGCTACGTGGACGAGCGTTGCGACATCTACAAAAGCACCGATGCCGCCTGCCGCTACCTGCGTGATCTGCATCGCATCTTCGGCAGTTGGGAACTGGCCTTGGCCGCCTACAACTGCGGCCCCGGCAACGTGAACAAGGCCGTCCGCCGCGCCGGTGGCACCTTGGACTACTGGGCCATCTACGACCATCTGCCCCGCGAGACCCGCGGCTACGTGCCCGCCTTCATCGCGGTGAACTACATCTTCAACCACGCAGCGGACCACAACATCTACCCCGTGATCCCGAACTACTGCGCCTACGAGGTGGATACCGTTCAGGTGTGCCACCCCTTGTCGCTGGACCAGTTGGCCACCATCATCGGCGGCAATGCCCAGGAGATCCGCGACCTGAACCCGGTGTACAAGCTGGGTGTCGTGCCCGACATGCAGCAGCCGGCCACCATCTACCTGCCGCGCGACCTGGTGGCGAGCTTCATCCGGAACGAGGCCACCATCGCCTACAGCTATCAGCCCGACCTGAGCCTGCCCGCACCCGGTGCCGCCACGGCATCGGCGGACCGCAAGGAGGCCACCACGGGGAAGCCCACCAAGACCCATACGGTGCGCCGGGGTGAATCCTTGGGAACCATTGCGCGCAAGCATGGCACGTCCGTGCAGAACCTGCGCAAGCTCAACCACCTTCGGCACGACCGCATCGCGGTGGGTCAGAAGCTGGTGATCCGGCGCGGTGATCCCGAGAGTGCCGCCAGCACCACCGCCCCGGCCACGGCCGAGAAGGAGGAGGCCCCCGATTACATCTACCACACCATCCAGAAGGGCGATACGCTCTGGGGCATCGCCCAGCGCTATCCCGGCGCGAGCGTGGACGAGATCAAGCGTTTGAACGACGCGAAGGACACCCGCACCCTGCCCATCGGCAAGAAGCTGAAGGTGTCCGTGCAGAAGAGCTGATCTTTCCACCGGGGAGAGCGCTTGCGCTCCGGCTTGAGGACCAAGTACTACCGTGCTTGGTCCTCGCGTTCTATCCCCGGTCCGAGGCCGCTTTGTTGAAAACGTGAAGAAGGCCTCGGGCGAACCCGCCGCTACATTGCGGTAACCCTCCCTTGGCCATGGAAACTCCCGACATCCGTCGTTTCGCCCATTCGCATTGCCGTTTCAAGCTGCGCTCGGGCAAGGAAGTCTTCGGTGTGATCTGGGAAGTGGAGACCGGCGATGCCAAGCGCCTCTTCTTCTCCAGCATCCGCGATTATGAACGCTCCTTGCACGACCCCCTCCGCCCCATCGAGGTGGTGCCCATGGAGCCTACGGAGATCGTCTACGCCGAACGCCTCGCCAGCTGATCCTCACCCCCGGGCCAGACCGGCCCGTTGCAGCAGGAAGGCATAGATCCGCGCCACTTCCTTCAGCCTTTCGAAACGCCCGCTTGCGCCACCGTGGCCGGCTTCCATGTTCGTGTGCATCAGGATTGGCGCATCCCCTTGCTGGTGCTCGCGCAACCGGGCCACCCACTTGGCGGGTTCCCAGTACTGCACTTGGCTGTCATGATAGCCCGTGGTGACCAATAGGGCCGGATATCGCTGGGGCTTCACATTGTCGTAGGGCGAATAGGCGAGCATCCGATCGTACGCCTCCCGCTCATTGGGGTCACCCCATTCATCGTATTCACCGGTGGTCAGAGGAATGCTGTCATCGAGCATCGTGGTGACCACATCGACGAAAGGCACCTCCGCCACCGCACCGCCCCAGAGGTCGGGACGCATGTTCAGGACCGCGCCCACCAGAAGGCCCCCGGCACTGCCACCCATGCAATACAGGCGAGCCGGGTCCGCATAGCCTTGGGCCTTGAGATGCTCTCCGCACGCGATGAAGTCCGTGAAGGTGTTCATCTTATGTTCCATGCGGCCGTTCTCATACCAGGCCCGCCCCAGCTCCTCTCCACCACGGATATGGGCGATGGCGAAGATGAAACCGCGGTCCAGCAGGCTCAACCGAGCGCTACTGAAATTGGGCTCCACATTGATGCCGTAGGAGCCATAACCATAGAGCAACAAGGGCGCGGTGCCGTTGCGTGGCGTTCCTTTCCGATACACGAGACTGATCGGTATGCGCGTGCCGTCCTTCGCCGTGGCCTCGATGCGTTCACTGTGGTAGTTGCGCGGGTCGAATTCGCCGATCACCTCCTGTTGTTTGAGCAGGACGGTCATCCCTGTGACCAGATCCTGCTCGTACACACTGCTGGGGGTGGTGAGCGATGCATAGCCATAGCGGAACCCGGTACTGTCCCATTCGGGATTGGTGCCGCTGTAGGCCACATAGGCCGGGTCGTTGAAGGCGATCTCGCGCTCCTGTCCCGAGGCCAGGTCCTGGATGCGCAGATGGACCAGACCCTCCCGTCGCTCGCTGACCACCATATGACCCTTGAACAGGTCCACGTCCTCCAGCATCACGTCCTCGCGATGCGGGATCACCTCCTTCCAGGAGGCCTTGTCCGTGGCGTTCTCCGGGCATTCCATCAAGCGGAAGTTGCGGGCCTCCCAATTGGTGACTATGTAGAACTTCCCGGGGGCCGGTGATCCATCCGGGGCGAAGCCCGGCACATGCTGGATGCTGTACTCGTGCTCCTCCTCACGCGTGGCGAAGACCTTGAAGGCACCCAGCGGGTCGCTCACCGGCAGCAACCACTCCTCGCTGCTCATCGTGCTGTCGGTACTGATCACCACGAAACGTTCCGAGCGGCTGCGGTACACATCGCAACTGTAGGCAGGGTCCTTCTCATGGTACACCACCACATCGCTCTTCTCGTCCGTACCCAGGATGTGGCGGAAGATCCTGTAGCTGCGCAGGGTCCTGTCCTTGCGTGCGTAGAAGAAGGTGTTGCTGTCCGCGAAGGCACCGCCGCCACTGGTGTTGGTGATCCGGTCCGGCAGGTCCATACCGGTGGCGATATCGCGGAACCGGATCTCGTACTGCCGCCGTCCGACGGTGTCCTGGCTGTAGACCATCAATCGGTTGTCCGGGCTCACCTCCAGGTCGTTCAGGTCGAAGAAGGTGTGTCCCTCGGCCAGCTTGTTCTCATCAAGCAGCAGTTCGAAGTCGTTCGGCGCACTTCCATCGGGCAAAGCCTTGCCCCGCATGTGGATCGGGTACTCCTTGCCCTCCTCGTACCGGAAGCTGTACCAATAGCCGTTCTCGCGATAGGGCACGCTCATGTCGGTCTCCTTGATGCGCGCCTTCATCTCGGCGAACAGCGACTCCTGGATGTCCTTGATGGGAGCCATGACCGCATCGGAGTATGCGTTCTCCGCCTGCAGATGCGCCATGACCCTTGCCGTATGGGCATCGGGCTCGGCGGCATTGCGCTGTTCCTCGCTCAGGCGCATCCAGTGGTACTCGTCCATGCGTTGCTGGCCGTGGGCTTCGAGGACATGGGGGTCCTTGGCCGCTTGGGGCGGCGAAGGGTTGGCGATGGTCTGCATGGGCTTTCCTGGGGATCCGCTCGGGCACCATCCTTCGGGAGGGCCCGGCCGGAACTCCGGCGAAATTAACCGCATGGAACGGGCCGCGCCTCAGTGCAGCACCGCATGCAGGATCGCGGGTGAACGAAGCTCTCCGAAGCCGGGTACATGGAACCGGAAGAAGGCCAACAAGCCATCCAGCAGCGCCCGACGTGTGGCGGTGGACATGACCTGGGCATCGGGCATCAGGGGCCAGTGGTCGATCATCTGCTGCAGCCCTGCGCTGACCTCCGTATCGAAGCCGTGGACATGCGGTGCGGGTAAGGAAAGGAATACCCCCTCGATCGGGTCGAACCAACGCTCATCGCCCTCCGCCGCCGAAGGGAAAAAGCCCATATGCAGGGCCAGTTGCAGCAGGAGGAACTGGGGGTAGTAGGTGATCTCCTCCTCGGTGTCCAATACTTCCAGGGCGGAGAGCACCGAACGGAAGAGCGCCGGGTCCGGACCGTGCTGTCCCAGCCCCTGATGCAGCACCTCTTGCGTGAACAACGCCAGTGCCCCCCGCACGGGATCGGTCGACAGCCGCAGATAGGGTCGATCCGCGCGCACTTCGCGCAAGTGCTGCATCCCCTGGTCGGCCGAATCGGTGGCCACCAACTCCAGCCGCGCCAAGGGCTCCAGAAGTCCGGGGCGAGTCCCCCCCTTGGCGCCCATGCGTACCAGGTATGAGCGCGCGCCGAACTGCTCGGTGAAGGCCTTCAGCACCGACGTTCGATCACCGTGCCGGATGCAACGGAGCACGATGGCGCGCGTGGTGTGCAGTTGTTGCACGGCGTTCAGGGATCAGCGCACCACCACCACCTTGGTGTTGCAGCTGTAGGTGCCGCTGGCGTCGGAGGCCAGGATCAGATACACTCCCGTGCTCACCCGCTGACCGTTCAGGTCGGTGGCCGGCCAGATCGCCTGCCCTCCCAGAGAGGTGGTGCGATACACGAGGTTGCCGGCGACGTCCGTTACGCGCACATCGCTATCGCGCATCAGCCCCGTAATGGCCACCGGACCCGTGTAGGTCTCACGCACCGGGTTGGGGAACACGCTGGCGCATTCGGCATCCTCACCTCCCTCGGTGGCGGTTCCCCGGAAGCTCACGATGCCTTGGTCCGTGCCAAGGAAGACCTCACCCGTGACCCCATCGATGGCGATGCTCACGATGTTGTTGCCAGGGAGCGGACTGTTGTCCGCCGTGAAGTGCTCCAGTAGCTCGGTGCCGTCCGCGGACACGAGGAACACGCCGGCGTTCTGCGTGCCGAGCCATTTGCGATCGCCGCCATCCACGGCAATGGCACTCACGGATTCCGTCTCCAACAGGAGCTGGTAGTTGCCATCCTGTTCCAGCAGCACCTGCTGTGCATCCCCTCCGCTGTTGTCGAACACCGAGAAGGGGTTGTAGAACACCGCCACACCCTTGCCGGTGCCCACCCATACCTCCCCATCCTGGTCCACCGCAACGGAGAAGACATCCGCGGAGGGCAGTTTGCCGGATCCTTCGCTGGTATTCAAGGCCTTATAGCGGTCGTCACCCGTATCGCCGAGCGTACCTCCGTCATCGAACACCAGCAGACCCGAGCCTCGTGGGCGCACCATCCATTTATAACCGTTGTCATCCACCACGATGTCGCTGAGCAGGGTATTGCCCGACACCGCACTGCCCGGATTGAAGGCCCGCCACGTACCGTTCTTCTGCCGAACGCTGATCGGCGACGTACAGTTGCTGTTGGTCACCCACAGGTTGTCGTCCCGATCGAAGGTGAGACCGGCTACCTGCACGGCTCCTTCCGCTGCTGATATCGGAATGTACTGCAATGAACTGTTGGTGGGGTTGTGGATCTGCACCACCGAACCGTTGCGCAGCTCCACGACACCCTCGTCCCAGCTTCCCACGAAGACATGGTCGGGGTCGTCCGGATCCACAGCCACGCCCATCATGTCGTTCACCGTGCCACCGAAGGTGTTGGCGCCCGTGGCGAACAGCGGGTCGTTGCTCCGATCGGTGGTGGACCAGGTGTTCTCCTTGAACCGGTGCACGCCGTATTTCAGGAAGTAGTTGCCCCAGTTGTTGGCCACTCCGCCGGTGCCCACATACACCTCACCGCCGGACGAACCCATGCGGTACACGCTGCTGTTCTTCGGACCATTGGGATAGAAGGCTTCCCCCGGGCCTCCCATACCGAGGCGGGCCAACCCATGACCGCTGCTGGCCACCCAGGAGCCGCCACCGCTGCGCGCCACCGCTGCTGCGGGCTGGAGCGATTGCCCGGCCACACCATCCCAGAAGGCCACTTCCTGCAATTGGTCATTGAACTGGCGCACGAAGCCGTTGTGCGTGACCGTGAGCCGATCACCCGAAAGGGGCACGTGCAATTGTTTGTTCGACGTACCGTAGACACCGCTGAACCGCTGCCAAGGACCCTGTTCACGGTAGTACACCGTGTCCGTTCCGGCGCTGTTGCTGAAGTTCACCATCA
>DASWWQ010000255.1:0-5163 GCA_036405935.1 Flavobacteriales bacterium | reverse complement strand
GGTCCACGCCCGGGCCCAATCCGATGTCGATCCCAAGGCCCGTGAGGCCACGGCCACGGCCATGCAGGCCCGGGCTGCGGCCGATACCACCGCCAAGGTCTGGACCCGCGGCGGCGTCCTCCAGCTGAACATGACGCAAGTGGCCCTGCGCAATTGGGCCGCCGGGGGTCTGAGCTCCGTATCGGGCATCGTGCAGTTGAACGCCTTCGCCAACAAGAAGAAGGGACGCCATGCCTGGGACAACTCCGTGGCGCTGGCCTTCGGAGGCCTGGCCCAGGAAGGCCGCAACGCCGTGAAGACCGATGATCGGCTCGAACTGAACAGCAAGTACGGGTACGAGCTGAAGGACAAGTGGTACCTGGCCGCACTGGCGCAGTTCCGCACGCAGTTCACCGAGGGTTTCGATGCCGCGACGAACTCGCAGCGCATCTCCAACTTCCTGGCCCCTGGTTACCTGGTGTTCGGTCTCGGTCTGGACTACAAGCCGAACGAGAACTTCACCTTCTTCGTGTCGCCCATCACGGCTCGCCTGATCTTCGTGAACGACGAGAAGTTGTTCGAAGGGCTCACCGAGGGCGATCGGGTGTACGGGGTGGAATACGGGAACACCACGGAAATGGAACTCGGCGGCTACGTGCGCACCCAGTACCAGAAGGAGGTCGCCAAGAACATCACCTTCCTCACCCGGGCCGACTTCTTCAGCAACTATCTGCGCAATCCCCAGAACATCGACATCAACTGGGAAACGCTCTTCACCTTCAAGGTGAACAACTGGTTCGCGGCTACGCTCGGTACACTCGTCATCTACGATCACGATACGCCGGTGGCCAAGTTCGATAGCGAAGGCGTGCCCTACACCGGACCGGAAACACAGATCAAGCAGACGTTGGGCCTCGGTGTCACGCTGAAGCTCTGATCGATCCTTCTTCCAAGGGAACGGCCTCCGTAAGGGGGCCGTTCCTTTTTCAAGGGTAGCGGTTCGGGCCGGGGATCGGCGCGGTGGCCCCGTACTGCCAGGTGTTGCCCTCGCGCACCCGGATGGCCACGGAGGAGACCTGTGCAGGTGGACTTCCGGCATTCCACAGATAGGCCTTCACCCGGATATCCTTCGCCCGGCGGGGTACGTCCGAAAGGTCGATCGCGACCGCGGCGCGCGAACGACCGTGGCCCGCTGCATCGGAGGCGCGATAGACCAAAGTGCTGTCGCCGCTGTTCAGTTCGATCACCATCCGAAGGGCATCGCCCTCACCGTCGCAGAATCCTTCGATCAGGTCGTTCGGTCCCGGAGCCAGACTGTCCAGGGACATTTCGAACTGCGTGGCGAAGTCGAGCCCGCCCAGGTCCCAGCGGCGGGCGGAAGGGTAGGGACCGGAAGCCGTATCCTTCAACAGGGGAAGCCCTTCGGTCCGCCAGCCTTGGCCGTCAACGGCTTGCGGGGTCGCTGCACGTTCGAAGGCGATATCATCGATCGCCGAACGATCGGGTGATGAGCGGAACACGAAGGAACGACCTTCGATCCGGTCCTGTCGCTGCAGCAGGAAGGGGTACGCCCGTTGTGCCAGCACCAGATGCTCCGGAGAAGCACCGGCCGTGGTGCCGTAGAAGAGTTCGGCGCGTTCACCCGCGAGAAGGGCGTTGAACGCGGCGGCATCGAGGCCTGTGGTGTTCACATAGGCTGCATCGGTATCCGCGTGCCAATGCTGCAGGTAGAAACGCACCACGCGTTCCGGGCATTCCACCAGTGCGAGCCGGTCCGTGGTCCGGGCCTCGAGGATCCCGCGTACGATCGTCTCGTAACGGGAACGATAGGTTGCGGTGTAGTGCTGGCGGGTATGCACGAGCGTGGCCACGCTGCAGACCACGATCGTCGCGATCGTCGGGACCAGCCAGCGTCCAGGAAGATGCCGAAGACCGGCAAGAACGGGGATCAGCAGGAAGGGGAAGGAGAACAGCAGCATGGAATACTGCAGAACCGGTGCGCGGTGCACCGAATACAGGTAGCCGATCAACAGCGGACCCATTCCCCAGACCCCGGCGATGGTCCACAGGTATCGCGATCCGTGCCGGTGCTTGAGCCGTAGCATCAGGGCCGTGATGATCGAAACCGACCAGACGACGGCCATCAGCACGGAGCAATGCGCGATCCACCAGAGGTACGAGGGTATCCAATCCGGGCCCGGAGGCTGCAGCCAATCCTGCAGGCCGCCATGGCCGAGCTGGTGCAACAGGATCGGGATGTTCGGAAGGAAGAGCACCGCACCCGCCGCACAGCCGATCAGCAGGTTGCGCCTGACCTTGCCATGCGCTTGCAGCAGTCCGGTCAACATCATGAGCGCGGCCAGCATCAAGCTGAAATGGTGGACATAGCCACTGAGCACGGCGGCCGACACGGTGCCGATCAGGGTGGCGCGCGAAGGCCGCTCGAGGTAGCGGGTGAGCTGGTCGGCCAGCAAGGCTATGGTGAAGAAGCCCATGGCGTAGGGCCGGGCGATCTGGCCGTACATCACGGTGTATTGCAGGGTGGCCATCCACGCCGTGGCGATCAGGGCCACCGGGCCACCGACCCGTGCGTAGGCGAAACGGTACAACAGGAACAAGGCGGCCAGCGAGCAGAGGATGAAGGGCAGTTTCACCACCCATTCGGCCATGCCGAAGAGTTGGGTCCAGGACCATTCGAACACCTGCACACCGGGGGGATGGGTATCGAGTTCGATCACCCCACGGGCGATCGTTTCCGAAAGCGAAGGGTACATCCGCAGCAGGGCGCTGATCTCGTCGTGCGTGTACGGCAGATGTGCCAGGTCCCAGCAACGCAGCAAGGTGGCCAAGCCCAGGAGGACCAGGAAGATGCGTTTCTCGGAAAGCGTTCCGGGGAGGAAGGGCGCCTTGGTGACGGAGACCGGTGCGCTCGGTTCAGCGTTCACGGTCCATGTCGCGTTTCACATCACGCTCCTTGATGCTGTCGCGCTTGTCGAAGGTCTTCTTGCCCTTGGCCAGCGACACCTCCAGCTTGGCGTAGCCGCTCTTCCCGATGTACAAGCGCACGGGAACGATGGTGACCCCTTGGTCCTTCAGCTTCCGCTTCAGCTTGTTCAGCTCCGTGGCGTGCAACAGCAGCTTGCGGTCGCGCCGGGGTTCGTGAACGAAATGGATGTTGGTGCCGTAAGGATTGATCTGCATGTTCCGCACCACCAGGTCCTTGCCCTCGAAGGTGCAGAAGGCATCGGTGATGGTGGCGCCGCCCGCGCGGATGCTCTTGATCTCGGAGCCGGTCAGGATCATGCCGCACTCGTACGCATCGAGCAGGAAGTACTCGAACGAAGCACGACGGTTCTTGACCTCGATGGTTGGGGCGGACATGGGGGCGCGAAACTAACCCTCCGGCGGGGCCACGCCTTCCTCAGGACCCGTGACTTCCTGTAAGGCGCGCCGATACATCACCCAACGGTAGATGCCCCATTCGGCCAGCGGAAGCAATAGCAGCAGGAGCCCCAGGATCAGCGTGCCCTTGAACATGCTGCGGTATTGGCGCTCGATGAGCGACCCCGTGAGGGTGGACAGGTTCTCGCGGATCGAGGCTTCCATGGCCACCAGGTCGATCTTCTGCAGCTCGTCCACACCCTGCTTGAAACGGTGGTAGTCCATCGGCCGTCCGGAGCGGTGCAGTGCGAGATAGTCATCGGACTTCAGGTAGATCCCGTAGACCACCGCAGCCGTGATGTCGGCCTCGTAGTGTTCGATGACCTTGCCGGCCAGCAGGGCCCCGATCTTCTGGGTGACACCGGCGTCCGGGTCCTTCGGGGTGATCCTTTCCTGCAGCGCCGCGGTGATGGCGTTGCCGAGCTCCTGCGTGGTGTTCACCGCACCCTGCAAACGCGCCAGCAGCACCTGCCGGGCCTGGGCGTCGCCGATGTAAGGCGAGATGGCGTGATCGTAGAGGGCATCCACCGTGGCCTTGTTCGCCGAGGTCAGCGCCGACCTGATCGCACGCAAGGCGCCCAGCTTGAAGGCGAACAGCATGCCGATAACGAGCAGGTACGGGATCCACAGCTTCACCGCCCAGTGGTAGGCCCGCCAAGGCTGGCGGCGGAAGACACCCAGCTTGCCGTAAACGATGATCACGACGATCGTCACCAACAGGCCGAGGCCCAAGGCGCCCGCGATGGCGGAGGCGGAATTGCCGGCGTGTTCCCAAGCGAGGCGCGCCAACCCTTCGAGGTCCATGTCCATGCCGGAAAGATGAGGGATCCTACTGCACGATGAACACAGGCACCTTCACCCGGTGGCGTACCGCATCCACCGTGGTGCCGAGGAGGATGTCCTTCAGGCCGCGGTGACCGTGCGCGCCCATCACCAGCAGATCGCAGCCGCTTTCGTTCACCAATCCCGCGATGGCCATGGGCGCGTGTCCGTGGCCGATCCGTGCCGCGGCGGTGTAGCCTTGGGCAGTGAGCTGCTCGACGTAGCTCTTCAGGTTGGCCTCGTCGCCGAAGGTCTCGCGGTCGCCGCTCTCGGCGCCGAGGTAGCGGGCCGCGGCGGATTCGGTGATGTGCAGCAACAGGTAGTTCGCCCGGGTGCCGCCCTGCGCCAAGGCCGCTGCGATGGTCCGCCGGTCGTTGTCGCTGAAATCCACCGTGATGGCGATGTGCGTGTAGGGCTTGGTGGAGGCCAGTTCCAGACGCGGCGCGGCCTCATGCAGGTGTTCCTTCGCTTCCCGTGCCCGGCGGATGAAGGGCGCCAGCGTGATGTACAGCAGCAGGGCGAGCGCCAGCACCAGCACCACGAGCATCGCGATGGCACCGATGCCCCAGCCGTGCTCCGCGATCCAACCGCGCGTTTCCTCCAGCACCAGTCCTGCGTTGAGGATGACGATGATCGCGGCACAGGCCCAGGCCAGCAGCCGTGCCCAAAGAGGGATGGTGTGTTCCCCCATGGTGCGCCGGTCGCTGTTGAAGTGGATCAAGGGGATCACCGCGAAGCCCAGCTGCAAGCTGAGCACCACCTGGCTGAAGACGAGCAGGCGCCCCAGGCTATCGTCCCCGAACCAGACGATGCACACCACGGCGGGCACGATGGCGATCAGTCGGGTGATCAGTCGGCGCAACCAGGGGCGGATCCGCAGATCCAGATAACCCTCCATCACGATCTGTCCGGCCAGCGTTC
>DASWWQ010000254.1:0-16806 GCA_036405935.1 Flavobacteriales bacterium | reverse complement strand
GCTCACATCCGTTCAGGATGTGAGCGCGCCGTTCCCGATCGGTGCTGCCGGATCAAGGGGTCCGTGTGATGCGCATACCCATGACGATATGCGTGTCGGGGAACTGGACGACGGCGCAGTAGTAGCCGTCCGGGTACACTTCGAGGACCTTAACCATCGCGGCGGGGCCACGCTCGTCACTGAGCTGGTACGCGCATGGGGTGATCCATTCCACCTCAAGCCCGTAGCTCACCCCGAGGACCCTATCGATCTCCGTTTGCTTTGCGCCATCCGTGCTGCACCCGCATGATCGCTGCCACTACCTTCGCGCCCCGCGCCGTCAGAGGTTTCCAAGGCGACCGCGAACAACACCATGAGCAATCAAGAGGACCGTCTCAAGACCCTGATCGGCCATGCCAAGGAGTATGGTTTCGTGTTCCCCAGCAGCGAGATCTACGATGGCCTGAGCGCCACGTACGATTACGGCCCGTACGGTGTCGAGCTGAAGAACAACATCCGCCGTTACTGGTGGGAGGCCATGACCAAGCTCAACGAGAACATCGTGGGCATCGATGCGGCCATCTTCATGCACCCCACCACCTGGAAGGCCAGCGGCCACGTGGACGCCTTCAACGATCCGCTGATCGACAACAAGGACAGCAAGAAGCGCTACCGCGCCGACGTGCTCCTCGAGGAGCATATGGCCAAGTACGCGGACAAGATCGCCAAGGAGGTGGAGAAGGCGAAGAAGAAGTTCGGCGACGCCTTCAACGAGGAGCAGTTCCTCGCCACCAACCCCAACGTGAAGCGTGCACAGGAACGCATCGACGCGGTGGAGGGCCGCATGAGGTCCGCACTGGAGGCGAACGACCTGGTGGCCCTGCGTCAGCTGATCCTCGATGAGGAGATCAAATGCCCCATCAGCGGCACCGCCAACTGGACGGATGTGCGCCAGTTCAACCTGATGTTCGCCACCGAGCTCGGCAGCGTGAGCGGTGAGAGCAGCACCATCTACCTGCGCCCCGAGACGGCCCAAGGGATCTTCGTGAACTTCCTCAACGTGCAGAAGAGCGCGCGCATGAAGATCCCCTTCGGCATCGCGCAGACCGGAAAGGCCTTCCGCAACGAGATCGTGGCGCGCCAGTTCGTGTTCCGCATGCGCGAGTTCGAACAGATGGAGATGCAGTTCTTCATCAAGCCCGGCACGCAGCAGGAGTGGTACGACACCTGGAAGGCGAAGCGCATGGCCTGGCACCGCGCGCTCGGACTGCCGGCGGACAATTACCGCTTCCACGACCACATCAAGCTGGCCCACTACGCCGATGCGGCCTGCGACATCGAGTTCAAGTTCTCCTTCGGGTTCAAGGAGCTCGAGGGCATCCACAGCCGCACGGACTTCGACCTCGGCAATCACGAGCAGTTCAGCGGCAAGAAGCTCCGCTACTTCGACACGGAGACCAACGAGAGCTACGTGCCCTACGTGCTGGAAACCTCCATCGGTCTGGACCGCATGTTCCTCGCGATGCTTTCCGCCGGCTACGACGAGGAGAAGCTCGAGAACGGGGAGGAGCGCGTGGTGCTACGCATCCCTGCGCCCTTGGCACCGGTGAAGGTGGCCGTGCTGCCCTTGATCAAGAAGGACGGATTGCCGGAGAAGGCCCGCGCCATCATCGACACGCTGAAGCTCGACCACAATTGCCAGTACGACGACAAGGACAGCATCGGCAAACGCTACCGCCGTCAGGATGCCATCGGTACACCCTATTGCATCACCGTGGACCACGATACGCTGAACGATGACGCAGTGACCATCCGTGATCGCGACACCATGCAGCAGGAGCGCGTGAGGATCAGCGAGCTGCCGCGTATCGTGGGCGAGAAGGTGGATCTGCGCGGGTTGTTGAAGTTGCTCTGAGCCGGATCCGATAAGTGGGCCAAGGCACGGGCACGACGATCGTCCGTCCCTGCACCGTTCTCACCGGTGCCTTCGGAATGGCCCACCGTTCCTCGGTTGCCATGATGTGATCGATGGTTGGATGCTTCAAATTGGAAGTATCAAAACCCACCCCCATGTCAGACCGCTACACGGTTGCCCTCATCGCTCTTCTGGACGTCACGCTCCTTTCGGCCCAAGGCGCGCTGGATGTGAACCAGGTCCGTGCGCTCTTCCATTCCAATGGAATGATCAGCAATCAGACCCCACCGGGTCAGCCCTTCTTCCAGGTTCCGGCGCAGCCTGATTCGAACGGTCCTTCGACCTTGTTCGCGGGGAGCATCTGGATCGGCGGTATGGATGCGAATTCGACCCTGCATCTGGCCGCGGAACGGTTCGGGCAGGAAGGCAACGACTTCTTCCCCGGACCCTTGGGTGCGGGGGGCACCATCACCCAGGAGCAGTCGGATGCCTACGACCGCCTTTGGACCGTGTTCCGCACCGATGTGTTGCATCACCTCGAGTATTTCACCTGCCTCAACGACCCGGGGTGCGATGTGGAGCAATCCTTCCCGAACTACGCGATACCCCAGGTCTTCTTGGACTGGCCCGCGCACGGGGATCAGGATGCCGGGCAAGCCGCTTTCCTGGCCCCTTTCGTCGACTTCAATGGTGACGGGCTCTACGATCCCACGGCCGGTGATGCTCCCTGCGTGCCCGGTGATCAGGCGCTGTTCGCCATCTACAACGATCGCCTAGCCACGCATACCGAAAGCGGAGGTGCGCCGATCGGGGTGGAGGTACACATGACGCCGTTCGCCTATTCGTCCGCCGACCCGGCCGTGGCGCAGACGGTCTTCGTCCGGTACCGGATCCACAATCGTGGAGGGGTCGCCCTGAACGATGCCTACCTCGGCTTGTTCAACGACTTCGACCTGGGCTATTCAGGTGATGACCATCTGCAATGTGATGCGTCCAGGAACCTGATGATGGTGCTCAATTCGACCAACAACGATACGGGAGGGGGCGCTCCCACGTACGGAGCCCAACCGCCGGCATTCGGCCTGATGGTGCTGAGGGGACCACGGATGGATCCGGATGGAGCGGACAACGCGGATACCATCACTCCCCAAGGATTCAACGGGATGGGTTTCGATGACGGAACGGTGGACAACGAACGGCTTGGGCTGGCCTATTGCGGCGCCTTCGGCAACGCGGCCTTGGAGCCGGCCATGGGCGACCCCGGTTCGCCCCAGGAATACTACAACTACTTGCGGGGCATCTGGAGGGACGATGCCGTGATGACCTACGGAGGCAATGGATATTCCACCGATCCGGAAGCCGTGCCGGCGCGCTTCCTGTTCCCGGGCGATAGCGACCCCTTGGGCATCGGGACCGGAGGTATCGCGATGCCACCTTGGACCGAAGCGGGCTCGGGCAATGCCCCCGGTGATCGCCGGGCCATCGGCTCCATCGGTCCTTTCACCTTCGGCCCCGGGGCTGAGCAGGAGTTGCTCGTGGCCTACATCTTCGCCCGCGCCGGCAGCGGTGGTCCGCAGGCCAGCTTGGAGGCGCTTCGCGTGCGTGCGGACAGTATCCGGGCCTTTGCAAGCACCGTCCATGGCCTGATGGACGACACCGGGTCCTGTGCGGACCTCCTTCTGGGAACCGGACCGGCATCGGTCGTCGCCGAGGAGATCGGGCTGTTCCCCAATCCGGTGCACGATCAGCTGACGGTCCGTTGGCCCGGGCGTTCCAACGCCGCATGGTGCGAAGTGTTGGACGCCCATGGTTCGGTGGTGTTGCGGCGGAACCGCAGCGGTGCGGCGGATGTGCTCGACGTGGGGTGCCTGCCTGCCGGTCCGTACCTCGTGCGTGTCCATGGGGAAGGTCGATCGCGGTCAGCCCGTTTCGTGAAGCAGTGATCATCGGCTGCGCAGTCCGTCCGCACCGTTATCTTCGCGGCCCCGATGCCGTCCGGCCTCCCGTACATGCATCGAGGGCACCTACCCAGGTGGCGGAATCGGTAGACGCGCTGGTCTCAAACACCAGTGATGCAAGTCGTGCGGGTTCGAGTCCCGCCCTGGGTACACAGCAAAGCGGCCGCATCAGTGCGGCCGCACCTGCTTCCGGCACCATGTCCAAGCACGCCGATCCCGCCAAGCAGCTCCGCTACGACACGGCGTATATGCGTATGGCCGCCGAATGGGCCAAGCTCAGCCATTGCACGCGCAAGAAAGTGGGGGCCTTGATCGTCAAGGAAGGCATGATCATCAGCGATGGCTACAACGGCACACCCACCGGTTTTCCCAACGATTGTGAAGACGACAACGGGGCCACGCACTGGTACGTTCTGCACGCCGAGGCCAACGCCATCATGAAGGTCGCACGCAGCACCAACGACGCCAAGGGCGCTACGCTCTATCTCACGCATTCCCCTTGCAAGGAGTGCAGCAAGCTCATCCTCCAAGCGGGTATCAAGCGCGTGGTGTATCGTGATCCCTATAAGGACCCTAGCGGCCTCGAACTGCTCGATAAGGGCCATGTGGACATCCACCGGTTGGCCGACCTTTGAACGCCAGATGGAACGACCCCGCCCTGTTCTCGTGCTGTTGACGCCCCTTTTGTTGGGGGCGGCCTTGGCCGGTGGTTATCTGTTGGGTGTGCGCACGGCCCCGGCCCCGCAGACCGACGGTACCGGCCTCTTCTCCTTCATGCGCGGCGAAGGGCCGGGGGAGAAGCTGGAACAGGTGCTGGACCTGGTGGATCGCCAGTACGTGGATACCGTGCGCTCCGCCGAGCTCGTGGACGAGGTGCTCCAGGACATGCTGCAGCGGCTCGATCCGCACAGTTACTACATCAGCGCCGCCGAACTGCAGCAGGCCCAGGAACCGCTGGAGGGCAGCTTCATGGGCATCGGAGTGGAGTTCGCGATCCAACGCGACACCATCGTGGTGATCAGCCCGGTGGAAGGCGGACCCAGCGCTGCCTTGGGCATCCGCGCAGGCGACCGTATCATCAGCGCGGACGGCAAGCCGCTGGCCGGAGTGAAGGTGGCCAACGAGGATGTGATGAAGGCCCTGCGCGGCCCCGGAGGAAGCAAGGTCACCGTGGCCATCGTGCGCGGCACCGCCAAACCCTTCGATGTGGTGATCGAACGGGGGGAGATACCGATCAACAGTGTGGCCGCCGCTCTCCTGGAACCCGATGGCACCGGCTACATCCGACTGACGCGTTTCGCCCGAACCACACATGAGGAATTCGTGAAGGCCGCGCAGGACCTGCTGGCACAAGGCATGCAACGGTTGGTGCTCGACCTCCGGGGCAACGGAGGCGGTTATCTCAACGCCGCCATCGGCATCTGTGAGGAGCTACTACCCAAGGGACGCAGCATCGTGTACACCGAGGGCCGATCCTCGCCGCGCAAGGACTTCCATGCGGCCGGTCGGGGATCGTTGATGGACATGCCCTTGGTGGTGCTGATCGATGAGGGATCCGCCTCGGCCAGCGAGATCGTGGCCGGTGCCGTGCAGGACAACGACCGTGGGCGCATCGTAGGCCGTCGGTCCTTCGGCAAGGGGCTTGTGCAGGAGCATATCCCCCTGCCGGACAACAGTGCGGTGCGGCTCACCACGGCCCGGTACTACACCCCTAGCGGCCGCAGCATCCAACGCCCCTATGGAGAGGGCATCGACTACCGCGATGATCTGGAGCAACGCTACGACCATGGCGAGCTGCTGCATGCGGACAGCGTGCATGTGGACTCCAACCGCGTCTACACCACCGTGGGGGGGCGCAAGGTCTTCGGGGGAGGTGGGATCATGCCGGATGTTTTCGTGCCCGCCGACACCGCGGAACGTTCCCCCTACCTCAGCGAGCTCTTCTTCACCGGGGCGATCAATCGTTTCGCTTTCGATCTGGCCGATGGCCAACGGGGCCGGCTGAAGGCCATGGGTTCGCCGGAGGCCTTCGAACGATCCTTCCAGGTGAGTCCCGAGCAGCTGGAGCGTTTGGTGGAGCAGGCGGCCAAGGACGGCGTGCCCCTCGATCCAGCCGGATTCCGGCATTCCAAGGCATTGATCGCCGATCGGGTGAAGGCCGGGGTGGCGCGCAACCTGTGGGGGGATGTGGGATACTACCGCGTGATCCTGACCAAGGATCCCCTGTATCGCGCGGCACGCAAGGAGTTCTGACGAGCGGGTGGATGTGGGAAAAGGAAAAGGGGACCGGAAGGTCCCCTTTCACATTCAATGTACCGGCTCTCTTAGTGAGCAGCCTTCTTGGCTTCCTCAACGGCTTGCCCAGCGGCATCCGTCGTGGCGTCAACCGCCTTGGTCAGCGTGTCGGCAGCGGCCTTCAGGGCGCTGTCGGCCTTTTGCAGGCGGATGGCTTCCTCCTGAGCGGCTTTCTCAACAGCTGCAATGCTGTCCTGGGTGGCCTTTGCTTTAGCAGCAGCAGCCTCTTCGTTTGCACCGCCGCAAGCGACGAGCAGAGCTGCCCCCGTGGCGAGCAGCGCGAACTTCCTGATCATATCCGTGTTTGTTGGTTGGTGAAAGTGGCGGCAAATGTATTGTTATTTCCGATCCGTCAAATACCCAACGCTCTGACCCCGACTAACTTGCACCCGCTTTCGAGGAACATCACCAAACGATCGACACATCATGGCCTTCAAACTCCCGGAACTTCCCTACGCCCCCGCGGCGCTGGAACCCCATATCGACGCGCGCACCATGGAGATCCACCATGGCAAGCACCACAACGCCTACGTCACCAATCTGAACAAGGCCATCGAAGGCACACCACTGGAGAACAGGTCCATCGAGGACCTCATGACCGGTCTGGACATGAACAACGCCGCGGTCCGCAACAACGGCGGCGGCCACTATAACCACAGCCTTTTCTGGACCGTGATGGCCCCCAACGCCGGTGGGAAGCCCTCCGGTGAGCTGGCCAGCGCCATTGATGCGGCCTTCGGTTCCTTCGACGCTTTCAAGGAGAAGTTCGCCAATGCCGCCGCCACGCGCTTCGGGAGCGGCTGGGCGTGGCTCTGCGTGCACAAGGGCGGCAAGGTGGAGGTCTGCTCCACTCCCAACCAGGACAACCCCTTGATGCCCAACACCGGCTGCGGCGGAACCCCGATCCTCGGACTGGATGTGTGGGAGCATGCCTACTACCTCCACTACCAGAACCGTCGCCCCGACTATGTGGCCGCTTGGTGGAACGTGGTGGATTGGAACGCCGTGGCGAAGCGCTACACCGAGGGCAAATAGTCAATACTTCCTGCAATTGCGAACGGGCGGCTTGGAGAAGCCGCCCGTTTAGCTTTGTTCCCATGCGCATCGGTGCCTTGGCCCTTCTGCTCTGCCTCTGCTGGAGCCCGCTCCGCGCTGCGGGTCCGCACACCCCAGTGCTGACGACCTCCCAACTGCTGGAACTGGCCCGCTCCCTTCCTGCCTTGGAGAAGAAGGAGCCCCAACGGTTGGTGGCCACCACCTTGGCCGTCACGTTGGGCATCTTCGGGGCGCACCGCCTCTATCTGGGCACAAGCACCAAGGTGCCCATCGTCTATGGGTTGACGTTCGGCGGTTTCGGCGTGCTGGCCTTGATCGACCTGGGTCATATCCTATTCAGCAAGGACCTGGACCCCTACCGCAACGATGGGAATATCCTGATGTGGGCCGAAGGTTCGTCCGGAGGCACTACTCCACCGTAACGCTCTTGGCGAGATTCCGCGGCTGGTCCACGTTGCGGTCCAGCATCACGGCGATGTGGTAGCTGATCAGCTGCAAGGGCACCACGCTCAACAGCGGAACCAAGGCGTCCGGTGTTTCCGGGATCTCGATCACGTGATCGGCCAGCCCCTTGACCACCGTATCCCCCTCGGTGACGATGGCGATGATCTTGCCCTTGCGCGCCTTCACCTCCTGGATGTTGCTCACCACCTTCTCGTAGCTCGCTCCCTTGGTGGCGATGACGAACACCGGCATCTCCTCGTCGATCAGGGCGATCGGCCCGTGCTTCATTTCCGCGGCAGGGTACCCCTCGGCGTGGATGTAGCTGATCTCCTTGAGCTTCAAGGCCCCTTCCAAGGCCACAGGGAAGGAATAGCCACGACCCAGGTAGAGGGCGTTCCGGGCATCCTTGTAGATGTCGGCGATGTACTCGATCTGGGCCTCGTTCTTCAGCACCTGCTCCACCTTCGCGGGGATGGCGTCCAGTTCGTTGAGCAGTTGGTGGAAACGGCTTTCGCTGATGGTGCCCTTCTTGCGCCCGATCATCAGGGCCATCAACGTCAGTACGGTCACCTGCGCGGTGAACGCCTTGGTGCTGGCCACCCCGATCTCCGGGCCGGCATGCGTGTAGGAGCCCGCATGGCTCACGCGGGCGATGCTGCTGCCCACCACGTTGCAGATGCCGATGATGGTGGCACCCCTGGCCTTCGCCAATTCGATGGCCGCCAAGGTGTCCGCTGTTTCACCGCTCTGGCTGATGGCGATGACGATGTCGTCCTCGTGGATGATGGGGTTGCGATAGCGGAACTCGCTCGCGTATTCCACCTCCACCGGGATCCGGGTGAATTCCTCGAAGAGGTATTCGCCCACCGAGCCGGCATGCCAGCTGGTACCACAGCCCACGATCAGGATGCGCTTCGCGTTCACGAACTTCTGCTCGTGTTCCTTCACCCCTCCCAGCATCACCTCACCCAAGGCCAGGTTCAGCCGGCCCCGCAACGAGTCACGGATGCTCCGGGGTTGCTCATGGATCTCCTTCAGCATGAAGTGATCGTAACCGCCCTTCTCGATGGCCTCCAGCTGCATCTTCAGTTCATGCACCAAGGGCGTCTTCTCCTGGTTCTGGATGTTGCGGATCTTCAGTCCGGTCACCCGGTCGATGATGGCGATCTCCTGGTCGCCCAGGTAGACCACGTTCTTCGTGTGCTCCACGATGGGCGTGGCGTCGCTGGCGATGAAGTATTCACCTTCGCCGATGCCGATCACCAGGGGACTGCTCTTGCGGGCGGCCACCATGGTGTCCGGTGAGCGCTGGTCCATCACCACGATGGCGTAGGCTCCCACCACGTTCTCCAGCGCCAAGCGCACGGCTTCCGGCAGGTCCACCCCCTCGGTGCGGCGCATGTCGTCGATCAGGTTCACCAGCACCTCCGTATCGGTCTCGCTGTGGAACACATGGCCGCGTTTCAACAACTCCTCCTTCAGCGGTGCGTAGTTCTCGATGATGCCGTTGTGGATCAGCGCCAGGTTACCGCTGGTGCTCAGGTGCGGATGGGCGTTCACGTCGTTCGGCGGGCCATGCGTGGCCCAGCGCGTGTGCCCCATGCCCATGGTGCCGCTCTTCGCTTGGCCGTCCACATGTGCTTCGAGGTCGCTCACCTTCCCCTTGCACTTGTGCACGTTCAAGCGGCCGTCCTTCAACAGGGCCACACCGGCACTATCGTATCCCCGGTACTCCAAGCGGCGTAATCCGCTGATCAGTAGTGGATATGCTTCCTTGCTACCGACGTATCCAACGATGCCGCACATGCTTCTTCAGTAGGTGGTGAAGGTAACCTCCAAGCGCATGGGCCGATCGGGGTGTTCAGGACCGTTCAACACAGCCCTGTTCACGAAGACGTAGCTCGCGGCCCCCTGGGTCGGGTTCCGCTGCGCCACCAGGCCCAGACCCGTGTTGGCGTAGTTCCCGTTCATCACGTTCTGCACGTAGCGGGTGATGTTCACCCGGTATGCCTGCTCGTCCTCATCGTACAAGGCCCCGCGGAAGCTGGAGGAGGAAAGGACCTGGTCCGGTATGTAGAGGTCCCCACCGGTGGAGTTCTTCCGGAAGGCGAACAGTTCACCCGGTGGGGTATAGGCCTCATCGTGGTCGGCCACTGGCAGGATCAACTCCGCCTTGGCGATCGCTTGGTAGGGCGTGCCGATGTAGTGATCCAGATAGGGGATCCGCACTTCGCTCCGGATGCCACCCAGGGCTTGCAGGAGCACTTGCATCTGCCCGGTGGTGGTATCGGCCAATGCGATCTCGGATGGTGTACCCGCACGGTCGAACGTCACGGTGCTGTAGCGTACCGACGACCGCAAGGTGTAGTTGAAGCTCAGGGGCGTGCCCACCGAACTGTCATGGTAGTACAGGGTGAGCCTGCTGTTGTCGTTGGTGAGGTTGAAGATGCAGATCCCGCCCTCGCCTGTTGCCTGCCCCGCGTTCTCCGGTACGATGTACAAGCCCTTGAAGTATTCCAGGAAGCTGGTGGTATTGCTCATCGGTGCCTGCCCGAATTGGGAGAGGAACTCCGCTCCCAGCGCGGGATCCAGCGGGATACGCAGCTGTGCGGGCAAGGAGTCACCGCCGATGATCGGACCATCATCCGTCACCGGTGCACGTACCAAGGGGGCATTGGCCACGAGGTTCAGGTTCTGTGCCAACGTCGGCCGATCGCTGTAGTAGATGCTATCGGTGCTCAGGGACTCGTCCAATCGGTACACCGCAATGGTCTGCGGGTCGAGGTCGCCGTAGAGCGGGGCCGGGGTGAAGTACACCATGGAGAGGACCAGGGAGTCGCAGACCCAGTTCGGATTGGCCGGTCCCACATTGGTGCCATCGAAGCGTACTTGGGTGACCACGCCGGCCGTGAGCTTGCCGAACTGGGGGTCCACATAGCTGCCGAACAGGCCGTAACCGCCGACGCTGGTCGGGATGGAATCCTGGGGCCGCGACCAAGCGATGAGGGACAGGGTGTCCGTTCGGGTGAGGCCCAAGGTGTCCGCGGGGTCCAGCAGGTCCAGTCCCAGGTCATCCTCGGGCTTGCGGCAGCCACCGATGAGCACGATAAGGCCGGAAAGCAGTACGGCCCAACGAGTGGGCCGTGCCGCGAAGGTGGTGATGTGCGTCTTCAAGTTCAGACCAGTGCTTCCTCGAGCACGCCTTGGTAGAATTCGGCATGGGCATCAACGCGGGTGGCATCGTCCGCGTATGCGAGCACCGGTTTTTCATAGGCTTTCATGGCGTTCTCCATGGTGCGGGTCAGCTTGGCGCTGCCCTTGGTGGCCGCATCGCACAGGCCCATGGCGAACTTGTGGAGGTCGTCCGTGGTGGGTTTGTTCAATCCCTTCAACAGTTCCTTACCGAAGCCCTCCTGGGTCAACTTCTTCGCCAGGTCCTTGTCCAAGGGCTCCGCCTTCTCGTCATACACGGTGTAAACGAGCTTGGCGTTCTCGAAGTGGGGGTCGTCGTTGAAGAAATGTTTGACGTACAGGGGGATGAAGGCGGTCATCCAGCCGTGGCAATGGATGATGTCCGGTTTCCAACCCAGCTTTCGAACGGTTTCCAGCACACCGCGGCAGAAGAAGAGCGCCCGTTCATCGTTGTCCGGGTAGAAGGCGCCCTCTTCATCATGGGTGAGGGCCTTGCGCTTGAAGTACTCCTCGTTGTCGATGAAGTAGACCTGCATGCGCGCACTGGGCACGCTCGCCACCTTGATCAGCAGCGCATGGTCCGTATCGTCGATGATCAGGTTCATCCCGCTGAGGCGGATCACCTCGTGCAGTTGATGGCGGCGCTCGTTGATGCAGCCGAACTTCGGCATGAACACCCGGATCTCATTGCCCCGGTCCAGGATGCCTTGCGGCAGTTGACGGGCGGCCTTCCCCATCTCATTGCTGTCCGTGAACGGTTGGATGTACTGTGAGATGGTGAGGACCTTCGCGTTCTTCAAGCTCATCGGGGAGGGGAAGGAATTAGGGCCACAAAAGTATAGACAAAATAGGGGTCCTTCAACCCTGTACTGTTAGTTTGGCCCGATCTCCAAGGCCTTCACCGCTGCCCCGTGCACCTTTCAACCGACCCCGCGCAGGCCGCGCAATGGACAGCGGATCAGCGACTTCTGGGGCGCTCGGTGGCTTTCGTGCCCACCATGGGAGCCTTGCACGAGGGCCATATCGCGTTGGTGCGGGCCGCTCGGGAGCACGCGGATGCCGTGGCCGTGAGCATTTTCGTGAATCCCCTTCAGTTCAACGACCCGAAGGACCTGGAGAAGTATCCCCGGCAGCCTGAACAGGACAGCGCCCTGCTCCGTGCGGCCGGGTGTGATCTGCTCTTCATGCCTGAGCGGGAGGGACTTTTCGCCGATTTCAGCCCGTTGCAGTACGATCTGGGTCAACTGGACCTGGTGCTGGAGGGTGCCTCCCGGCCCGGCCATTTCCAAGGAGTGGCCAACGTGGTGGAGCGGCTTTTCCATTATGTGAGGCCCGATGTGGCGCTGTTCGGGGAAAAGGACCGTCAACAACTGACCGTGCTTCGCCATGTGGCGCGGAAGCATCGTTGGCCGATCCGGATCATCGGCCAACCGACCGTACGAAGCGAGGAAGGCTTGGCCCTCAGTTCCCGGAACCAGCGGCTGTCCGCTACGGAACTCCGCTCGGCCTTGGCGCTGTCCCGTGCGTTGGCAGCGGCCGGGGCGATCGCATTCCGGAGTTCCGTGGAAGCCACCCGGAAGGCCGGGTTGGATGTGCTGGAGGCCGAAGAAGGCGTGGTCGTGGACTATTTCTCCGTGGCCCATCCCGATACGCTCCAGCCCTTGAGGGACTGGCAGGGACTGGAGGAGGCCGTAGCCTTGGTGGCCGCCCAAGTGGGCCCGGTCCGCTTGATCGACAATATCACGTTGCGCAGGTAATTTTGCGCCCCCGTTGACCGCTCCTCGGGTCGACCCCCATCCGCAGCCGGCGCTGCCCATCCCCCCAGAACATGACGATCGAAGTACTCCGCTGCAAGATCCACCGGATCACGGTAACGGAGGCCAATGTGGACTACATCGGAAGCATCACCCTGGACCAGGACCTCGTGGATGCGAGCGGACTGGTGGAGGGCGAGAAGGTGCAGGTGCTGAACGTGAACAACGGCAACCGGCTCGAGACCTATGTGATCCTCGGTGAGCGGGGCACGGGCGAGGTCTGCCTCAACGGACCGGCCGCCCTGCGTGCCAACATCGGCGACGTGGTGATCGTGGCCTCCTACGCGCACATGACCTTGGAGGAGGCCCGCAGCTTCAAACCCAAGGTGATCTTCCCCAACGAACGCACCAACAAGCTGCAGTCGTGAAGAGGGCCGTCATCGCCTTCCTGAAGGTGGCGGTGCCTTTGGCCATCGGGGTCTATCTGGTCCTGTACTTCTACGACGCCCTCAACGCCGAGCAGCGCGAGCAGCTGTTCATCGCCTTCCGGCAGGCCGACCCCGAGTGGCTCCTGATCGCCACCGTCATCGGCTGGTGCAGCCATGCCGTCCGCGCTTGGCGCTGGGGCTACCTGCTGGAACCGCTGGGTCATCGCACCGGTTTCTGGAACCGCTATCACGCGGTGATGATCGGCTACTTCATGAACCTCTTCATCCCGCGCGCCGGCGAGGCCAGTAGACCGGCTTCCCTGCAGCGCACGGAGAAGGTCCCCTTCGAACAGGGCTTCGGCACCACGCTCGCCGAAAGGGTGGTGGACGTGGCCGTGCTGCTGCTCATTGCACTGGTGACCCTGTTGATGCAGCTGGACAAGATCGATCTGTTCAAGGAACGCATCGCCGCCTTCCGTGCCGAACAGGCCACCACCGATACCGGATCGGACCTGCTCTGGATGCTGGTCCTCGCGGTACTCGTGATCGGGGGCGGCGTGGCTGCGGTGATGGTGTACCGCAACGAACGTTGGAGGGCACGCCTGATGGATCTGCTGCGCGGATTCAGCGCCGGGCTCACCACCGTGCTGCGCACACCCCACAAAGGCGCATTCATCGCCCATTCGCTGCTGATCTGGGCCTGCTATTTCGCGATGTTCCAGTGCGGACTGTTCTGCCTGCCCAGCACGGCGGAAGTGCCCTTGGCCGGAGTGCTGGCCGCTTTCGTGGCCGGGGCCATCGGTATCGTTCTGGTGCAGGGCGGCATCGGCGTGTACCCGGCTTTCGTGGGCCTCATCATCACCGTGTACATGGGTCTCCCCGAAGGTGGTGGGTCGATCCAGCCCGATGCCTTGGCCGTGGGCTGGCTGCTGTGGCTGGTGCAGACGCTGGTGATCATCGTGCTGGGTGGGGTGTCGCTACTTTTGCTCGCCCTGAAAAGACCCTCCCCATGAGCGAAGCACCCTCCCGCGTGCAACACCTGTTGGACCTGGTTCCCCTGCAACGCATCGTGCACGGCTGGCGGTTGAAGGGCGCACGTGTGGTCTTCACCAACGGCGTGTTCGACATCCTGCATCGGGGCCATGTGGCCTATCTGGAAGAAGCCGCGACATTGGGCGATCGCCTCGTGGTGGGCCTGAACAGCGATGCCAGTGTGAAACGTCTGGGCAAGGGTGATGACCGGCCCCTGAACGATGAGGCCAGCCGCGCCGCCGTGCTCAGCGCCCTGCGCTGCGTGGACGCCGTGGTGGTCTTCGATCAGGACACCCCGTTGGAAGTGATCCAAGTGCTGGGCCCCGATGTGCTGGTAAAAGGTGGCGATTGGGCCCCCGAGCAGATCGTGGGCAACGAATACGTCCGCTCCTACGGCGGTGAGGTACGCTCCCTGCAACTGGTGGACGGCTTCTCCACGACGCGTCTGGTGGAGCGCATCCGCACCACCGCCTAGCCGATGGCCAAGGTCCGCTCGGCCTATGTATGCCAGAACTGCGGCGCCAGCTCCGCGCAGTGGATGGGCCAATGCGCCCAATGCAGGTCGTGGAACACCATGGTGGAAGAGGTACGCGATCGGGTCGAGGAACGGCGTGGTACGCCCGAGGCCATCAAGCATCGCAATCCGCGTCCGGTGGCCATCGGCGATATCGCCTTGGACGGTGGGCCCCGCATCACGTTGGGCGATACCGAATTGGATCGGGTGCTGGGCGGTGGACTGGTGCCGGGATCCCTGGTGCTCGTCGGGGGTGACCCCGGCATCGGCAAGAGCACGCTGATGTTGCAGACCGCCCTGCGCACCCGAGGGTTGCGTACGCTCTACGTGAGCGGGGAGGAGAGCGAACAACAAGTGCGCATGCGCGCCGATCGCCTCAAGGAACAGGACGGCGAACTGCCCGGTGATTGCTACGTCCTTACGGAAACGAACACGCAGAACATCTTCAAGCGTATCGAGGAGCTGCAGCCCGGACTGGTGGTGATCGACAGTATCCAGACCCTGCATTCCGCCGTGCTGGATGCCAGCCCGGGCAGCGTGGGACAGGTGCGCGAATGCACCAGCGAACTGATGCGCTTCGCGAAGACGACCGCGACGCCCATCGCGCTGATCGGCCACATCACCAAGGATGGTTCCATCGCCGGGCCGAAGGTCCTCGAGCACATGGTGGACTGCGTGCTGCAGTTCGAGGGCGATCGGGATCACGCCTACCGGTTGCTCCGGCCGTTGAAGAACCGGTTCGGCAGCACCAACGAACTGGGCATCTATGAGATGCGGGGCGCCGGACTTTCCGTGGTCGATGATCCCAGCCAAGTGCTGCTCGGCGACCGCACGGACCGGCCGAGCGGGGTCTGTGTGGCCGCTACCTTGGAGGGCATGCGGCCCCTGCTGATCGAGGTGCAGGCCTTGGTGAGCACCGCGGTCTACGGCACCCCGCAGCGCAGCGCGACCGGCTTCGATCTGCGCCGCATGAACATGTTGCTGGCCGTGCTGGAGAAACGCTGCGGTTTCCGGCTTGGCCAGAAGGATGTGTTCCTCAACCTGGCCGGTGGTTTCCGCGTGGAGGAACCCGCCATCGATCTGGCCGTGGTGGTGGCGGTGCTCAGCAGCAACGCCGATATCGCCGTGCCCATGGACGCTTGTTTCACGGGTGAAGTGGGGTTGACCGGCGAGATCCGTCCGGTGACCCGTATCGAACAACGACTGGCCGAGGCCGCCAAATTGGGCTTCGCCAAGGTCTTCGTCCCGAAGGGCACCAAGGGACTTTCCGTACCCAAGGGTATCGAAGCGATACCGGTGGGAAGAGTGGACGAGGTGCTCGGGCACCTCTTCGGCTAGTGGTCGGCTACGGCTTGGGCCGGAAGGTGTAGACGACCTCCGCCGTTGCGGGCCCGGAATGGTCCACCACCACGTTATGGGACAGGTCTCCCGATGGATCGGGGCTCAGGGCCGTGGCCACGATGGTGCTCGCCCTGAAGAGGGGCGTTTCACCGGCAATGGTGCTACGCATCAGCCCGCCATGCGCATTTCGATGGGGCTCACCGAGGAGCTTTCCCCATCCAGTACCATCAGGATCAGCCGATCGCCGAACACATCGTGCAACCGGACCTTGGTCACCGGGCCTTTGATATCGCCGGTCTTCAGGATGTGCCCTTGCGCATCGCAGATGTCGAACAGGGCATCCTCCGTCTGCGGGTCATAGTCGAACATGAGCAGCCGCTCGATGGCATCGATGCTGATCTTGATGGGGTTCAACTGGCGCATGGTCCGGAGAGTTGTGCTGCTTCCTACGGCAAGGGGTGCCTTCGGGTTGCGGGGCTTTCCACTTGGCGGAGAGCGGGATCGCCCGAAGCGGGGTTTCCGCCAGTGTCATTCCGGCATCGAGCCGGGATCGCGAAAAAGTGGTCCGATCGCCCGAGGGGGGCTTTCCCGGTGGGGGGAGGCTTCAAGTTCCAAGCCCCGTCGCTGCGCTCCCGGCTTTTTCACTTTCCCATCCTCGCTCAAGCTCCGCTTGGCTCGGCCGGAAAATGAAAAAGCCGGACACTGCGTGTCGGGCTTTCCACTTGGCGGAGAGAGAGGGATTGCCCGAGGCGGGCTTTCCCGGTAGGGGGAGGCTTCAAGTTCCAAGCCCCGTCGCTGCGCTCCCGGCTTTTTCACTTTCCCATCCTCGCTCAAGCTCCGCTTGGCTCGGCCGGAAAATGAAAAAGCCGGACACTGCGTGTCGGGCTTTCCACTTGGC
>DASWWQ010000253.1:0-9249 GCA_036405935.1 Flavobacteriales bacterium | reverse complement strand
AGCGAGCGCATGCGGTGCTTGAGCTTGCGGATGACCTCGTCGTATACGCCTTCCTCCACGAAGAGGCGGCTGCCGGCGCAGCACACATGGCCCTGGTTGAAGTAGATGCCGTTGATGATGCCTTCCACGGCCTGGTCGATGGCGGCATCGGCGAAGATGATGTTGGCCGCTTTGCCGCCGAGCTCGAGGGTGAGCTTCTTGCCGCTACCTGCGGTGGCGCGTTGGATGAGCTTGCCCACGCCGGTGCTGCCGGTGAAGGCGACCTTGTTCACATCGGGATGGTTCACCACCGCCGCGCCCGTGGCACCCGCACCGGTGACGATGTTGACGACGCCATCGGGGAGCTCGGCCTCCTGCAGAAGTTCGGCGAGCTTGAGCGCGGTGAGCGGTGTGGTCTCGGCGGGCTTCAGCACCACGGTGTTGCCGCAGGCGAGCGCAGGCGCAAGCTTCCACGCGGCCATGAGCAGCGGGAAGTTCCAGGGGATGACCTGTCCGGCGACACCGAGCGGTGAGGTCTGTTTGCCGGGGAACGCGTAGTGGAGCTTGTCGGCCCAACCGGCGTAATAGAAGAAGTGCGCGGCGGCGAGGGGCACGTCCACATCGCGGCTTTCGCGGATGGCCTTGCCGCCGTCCATGCTCTCGATGACGGCGAACTCGCGGGCCTTCTCCTGTAGCAGCCGCGCGATGCGGTAGATGTACTTCGCGCGTTCGCTCGCGGGCATCTTGCTCCACACGCTGTCGTAGGCCTTGCGTGCGGCCTTCGCGGCGGCATCCACGTCGGCGGCGTTGGCCTCAGCGATGCGCGAAAGGACCTTCTCGTTGGCGGGGTTGATGGTATCGAAGTACTTGCCGCTCCTGGGCTTCTGCCACTTGCCGTTGATGAAGAGCTCGTACTGCTGATCGATCCGGACGTGATCAGCGGATTCGGGAGCGGGGGCGAGTGCCCAATCGATCGCTTTCTTCCTGGTTGCCATCGTGAGCGAAGGTAGAAGGTGCAGCTGAAGGACCTGCTCCAACACGAGCTTCCCAAAAAGGCCAGGCCGAGGATCCCATCCGAACCCTTGTGCGCGTGAGTGCTAGCCTGGCCGAATACCGGACGCCGGACAAGGGAGTCTCGTTCCGCCCTATCTTATTCTCCGGCGATCGACACCGAACCCGTCGATCCCTGCCCCATGCTCGCCCCCGACCAACGCACCATCCTGCACCTGGACCTCGACAGCTTCTTCGTGAGCGTGGAGCGGATCCACAACACCTCGCTCATCGGCAAACCGGTGATCGTGGGGGCCGACAGCGACCGTGGCGTGGTGGCCAGCTGCAGCTACGAGGCCCGGGCCTTCGGCGTGCGCAGCGCCATGCCCATGCGCACCGCCAAGATGCTGTGCCCCGAGGCCATCATCGTGCGCGGCAACAGCGGCGAGTACATGAACAAGAGCGATGAGGTGACGCAGATCATCCGCGAACGGGTGCCGCTCTTCGAGAAGACCAGCGTGGACGAGTTCTACGTGGACTTCACCGGCACCGAGAGGTTCTTCGGCGCGGAGAAGCTGGCCACCGAACTGCGTGCGCACATCACCAAGGAGACGCACCTGCCCAACAGCTTCGGACTGAGCATCAACAAGACGGTGAGCAAGGTGGCCACCACCGACGCGAAGCCCAACGGCACCAAACGCATCGAACGCGGCACGGAGAGGACCTACCTCGCCCCCAAGCCCATCGAGCGCATCCCCGGCGTGGGCCAGAAGACCGCGCACCTGCTGCGCAGCATGGGCGTCTCGGGCATCGCCACGTTGCAGGACATGCCGATGAACACGCTGCACCGACTGCTCGGCGAACACGGGCCCGTGCTCTGGCGCAAGGCCAACGGCATCGACCCCAGCCCGGTGGTGGCCTGGCACGAGCGCAAGAGCATCAGCACCGAACGCACCTTCGAGAACGACACGCTGGACCTGGTGAAGGTCCGAGGCATCCTCACCGCCATGGCCGAGAGCCTCGCCTTCCAACTGCGCGGCGGTGATAAGCTCAGCGGCTGCATCAACGTGAAGGTGCGCTATGCCGACATGGAGACGCACGACCGCCAGCAACGCATCCCCTACACGGCCTGCGACCACCTGATCCTGCCGCTGGTGCACGAGCTCTTCAACAAACTGTACGACCGCCGCCAACGCATCCGCCTGGTGGGTGTGCGCTTCAGTCACCTCGTGGGCGGTGGCCACCAGATGGATGCCTTCACGGACACCGAGGAGGCCATGGGACTCTACCAGGCGATGGACCGGATCCGCAAACGTTTCGGTGATCGCACCGTGATGCGTGCCAGTGGGATGGACGCCCACAGCATCGGCCGTGGCGACAACCCTTTCAACGGCTTGGCGCCGCTGTTGCTGGCGAACCGACGGGCGTAACCCGATCAGATAATGAGAAGATCAGATGATCGGAAAATTGAATGTCGGCACCTCCTCATCATCTGATCTTCCAATTGTCCGATCCTCTGATCGTCCGATCGTTCTACTTCTCCCCGTACCGCGGATCGGGCTTCCAGCGCAGCTTCCCGAAACGTTCGGTGCGCAGGGCCACGTGGCCGAACTCCTCCTCCACCACACCCGTGAAGCGATACACCCCACGCCCTTGGAAGGTGTTGCGTGCCGCCACATCGGGGAACTGCGTGCTGTCCCAGAAATCACCCGCCGGATCGATGAAGGAGCCGAAGGTCATCCGCTGACCTTGGTGCGTGTCGGTGGTCTTCACATGGATCAGATAGCCGAGCATCGTCACCCGCTTGCCGATGTGCTCGTGCATGTCGCGCTTGAGGATGAAAGGAGGGGCTGAGGTGAATGGCGAATGGGAGTTGGTGAATGGGGCCGATCGGTCGTCTCCCTTCCATTCACCATTCACCCTCTCCCCTTCACCATTCTCGTACTCCACCAACGTGAACGGGTCGCACAAGGGAAAACCGAGCAGCTCCAGTTCGTCGTGCGCATCGGCGATGGGGTCGTCGCTCAAGGGGGGCAGTCGAGGCTCTTCCACGCGGGTGGTGAACAGATCACCGTCGGACGAAGCATCCGCCTTGCCGCGATGCATCAGCACAAGGTCCCACAACAACTGCGGCTTGCAGCGCCCGGTGAAGCGCAAAGCCCCCACCCGCACCAGGATACGCGCCTGCTCCACATGCAACGGCACGCGTCGCAGCAGGTCCTGCAGGTCGGTGAAAGGACCGTGCTGGCGGCGTTCGAGAAGGACGCTCTGCACGGTTTCCGCGGTCAGGCTCTTCACATTACCGAGGCCGAGGAAGATGCGGGGTGCACCGGTAGGGTTCGCCATAGCGAGTGGCACGTGCTGCTGCGCTTCGGCGGGCTCAGCGTGACAGGCAGCATGCTCCATTCGCCATTCACCATCCCGCATCAACGTACACAGCTCTTCGCTCGCGTTGATGCACGGCGCTTCGATCACGGCACCCGCCCGTTCGGCCTCGTGCAGGTAGAACTCCGTATGGTAGAATCCACCGAAGTTGTTGGCCACACCCACCAGGAACTCCAACGGATGGTAGGCCTTCAGGTAAAGGCTCTGGTAGCTCTCCACCGCGTAGCTGGCGCTGTGGCCCTTCGCGAAGCTGAAGCTGGCGAAGCTCTCGATCTGCCGCCAGATGTCCTGCGCCTCCTCCGCCGGATGACCGGAGGCCTTGCAGTTGTCGAAGAACTTCCGCTCCACCTGCTTGAACTCGGGACGGTCGCGATAACGGATGTTCATGCCGCGCCGCACCTGGTCCGCCTCCGAGAGATCCAATCCGCCGTACTGCACCACCACCTTGATCACATCCTCCTGGTACACCATCACCCCGTAGGTCTCCGGCATGATCTCCAGCAAGCGCTTCGGTGCATTCTTCCGTCGCTCGGGATCATGATGCCGCAGCAGGTACTCGCGCATCATGCCGCTCTCCGCCACCCCCGGACGGATGATGCTGCTGGCGGCCACCAGACCGAGGTAATCGTCCACCTGCAGCTTCTTCAACAGCATCCGCATCGCCGGACTTTCCACATAGAAGCAGCCGATCGTATCGCCCTTGCGGATCAACTCCTTGATGGCCGGATCGGTCTTGAAACGCTGGATGTCGTGGATGTCCACCTTCGCGCTGGCCGGCGCCGCCCCAAGCTCCAAGCCACAAGCCACAAGCTCGGTATCGCTTGAGGCCGGGAGCTTGGGGCTTGGGGCTGCATTCACGAGTTCCACCGCATCGCGGATATGGCCCAGCCCCCGCTGGCTCAGCAGATCGAACTTGTGCAATCCAAGGTCCTCGCATTCCAACATGCTGATCTGCGTCACCGGGAACCCCTTGGGCGGCCGATGCAACGCGGTGAAATGCGTCACCGGTTCCTCGGTGATCACCACCCCGCCAGCGTGGATGCCGAACTGGTGCGGCATGCCCAGCAGGCGTTCGCCATAACGCACCACGGCCGCCGCCACCTTGTCCAACCGCCCCTTCGCGCCATCGGGCTGCCGGCGCTCGCGGTAGTAGCCGCTCTCCCCCGCGCTCAACGCCTCGATCTCGCCCGGTGGCAGACCCATCGCCTTGCCCAGCTCCCGGATGGCACCGCGCCATTGGAACGTGGTGTACGTGGCGATCTGCGCCGCATGGATGACGCCCCCAGTGTTGTACTTGCCGAAGACGTACGTGAAGATCGCATCGCGGTCCTTCCAACTGAAGTCGATGTCGAAGTCGGGCGGTTTCCTGCGCGCGGGATTGATGAAGCGCTCGAAGTAGAGATCGAGCTCCATCGGGTCCACATCGGTGATGCGCAGGCAGTACGCCACCAAGCTGTTCGCGCCGCTGCCCCGGCCCACGTGGAAGAAACCCTTGCTGCGCGCGTGGTTCACGATGTCCTGGTTGATGAGGAAGTAGCTGATGAAGCCCATGTCCTCGATCACCTTCAGTTCATGACGCATGCGCGCGAGCACCTCCGGCCTCGCCTCCCCGTAGCGGTAACGCAGTCCCTCCAACGTGTCGCGATGCAGCTTCTCACGATCCTCCGCCGTGGTGGACAGGAAGGCCTTGCGGGTCTTGTCGCTGCCATCGAAGGTGATGCCGCATTGGTCCAGCATCCGTTCAGCGTTGTCCACCAGCATCGGGAAATCGCGGTACAGCGCCCGCACCTCGGCCGCACTACGGAACACTTCATCCGGATGCGCGAGCTCATTCGCCGGCAGCATGGACAACACGGTGTTCTTCGCCACGGTGCGCAGCAGTCGGTGCGTGTTGAAGTCGGCCTTGCTACGGAAGGTCACCGGTAGCAGCGCCACCAGGTCCTTCATTCGCCGCGCCCAAGGACTGAACGGCAATCGCGTGAGCTCGGATGGCTTGATGCCCACGCGCTCGTTCGGCCGCAGCTGCACCGGCGCCGTGCTGAAGGGATGGATGAAGAAGACGTCCTCCAGCTCGGGGGACCGCTCGGGCAGCGGTGCGTCATCCAACAGGTGCGGGCTGAGCAGTTCGTTCAGTTGCCGGAAACCCCTGTTGTTCCTGGCCACGCCGATGTACAGCAAGCGGGCGCCCTGGCGGAACTCGATGCCCGCTACGGGGCGGATGCCGTATTGATCCGCATCGCGCACCAGGTCGGGGATACCCGCCGAACAATGGATGTCGGTGAGTGCGAACGTGCGCACACCCGCTTTCGCCGCTTCCTCCAGCAGCGCGGCGGGCTTCATCACCCCGTACTTGAGGCTGAACCAGCTATGGCAATTGAGGTACATGGATCGACGGATACATCGTCGATCCGCCGTCCAATAAGATAGCGTCCGTGATCAGTCGTTGCTGAAGTAGTCGGCACTCTGGTAGTGCCCGTCGGCCGCCTTCTGTAGTTGCATCAGGATGTCGTTGGCCAGGCTGCTGGCACCGAAACGGAACCAGTGCGGATCCAGCCACTCCGGACCGAGCTCCTCCTTCACCATCATCAGGTAATGCAACGCTTCCTTGCTCTTGCGGATGCCGCCCGCCGGCTTCATCGCGATCATCTTCCCGGTCCTCAGGTAGTGGTCACGGATCGCATGCAACATCACCAACGTCACTTCCATGGTGGCGGCCGGGTTGATCTTGCCCGTGCTGGTCTTGATGAAGTCCGCACCGGCCGCGATGGCGATGTCGCTCGCCAAGCGCACCTTGTCGTACGTGCCGAGTTCACCCGTTTCCAGGATCACCTTCAACCGCGCATCGCCGCAGGCCTCCTTGATCGCCGCGATCTCGTCGAACACGAAGTGGTGATCGCCGCTGTGGAACTTCCCGCGACTGATCACCATGTCGATCTCGTCGGCGCCTTCATTCACCGCGAATTTCGTGTCGGCGATCTTCACGTTGCGCGGTGCCTGCCCGCTGGGGAAGGCCGTGGAAACGGAAGCCACCTTCACACCGCTGTCGCCGAGCGCCTTCTTCGCCACCTTCACCAGGGAAGGATACACGCAGATCGCGGCCACCGTGGGCAGACCGGGCAGTGCATCGTGGGGATGCATCGCCTTGTAGCAGAGCTGCTGCACCTTGTGCGGCGTGTCGGCCCCTTCGAGCGTGGTGAGGTCGATCATGCTCAGGGCAAGCTTCATGCCCTGCAGCTTCGACGCCTCCTTGATGCTGCGCGCCTTGATCCGCGCCACACGCTCCTCGATGCCCATCTGATCGATGGTCGGTGCCGTGAACACGTCGGGCTTCGTTGCGATGGGCATGGAACCAAAGATATCCGGCTCAGCGCAGGAAGGCCAGCGGCACGATGTGCGCCTGCTTCCGAACGCGCCAATGCGCATACCATCCGGCGATCAATGCGCCGATGGTGTTCGCGATCATGTCGTTGAGGTCCGTGCGGCGGCCCAGCGCTTCCAGGCCTTGCAGGTATTCCGTGGCCAGTCCGTACGTCGCGCTGATCACCACCGCCCAGAGGATCCAGCGTAGCATGCCCTGACCGTGGAAGGTCTGCGCCAGCAGCACGGCCAGCGTGAAGAACATGCCCGCATGCACCAGCTTGTCGAGGTCGAGCAACGCGAACCAGTTCCATTCCGGCAGTCGGCTACCGGGCATCAGGCAAAGCCCGAGGATCACCAACGCGCAGAGGAGCGCCCAGCGCAACCGGCGCCAGATGCCGCCTTCAACCGCGCTGGGCGACATGGGGGGAAGATCAGCCCACGAGGGCCTTGTAGGCCGCTGCGTCGAGCAATGCGTCCACGGACGACCTGTCCTTGAGCTGGATGCGCACCATCCAACCGGCACCGTACGGGTCCTTGTTCACCGCGGCGGGATCGTCGGCGAGACCGGGGTTCACTTCCAGCACCTTGCCGGACACGGGCATGAAGAGGTCGCTCACGGTCTTCACCGCTTCCACGGTGCCGAACACCACGTGTTCGTCCACGTCCTGGCCTTCGGTGTTGATGTCCACGAACACGATATCCCCCAGTTCGCCCTGCGCGAAATCGGTGATGCCCACCACGGCCTCATCGCCTTCGATGCGCAGCCATTCGTGGTCCTTCGTGTACTTCAGTTCAGCAGGGATGTTCATGGGAACGGACGTATTGGGTCGTATTGGGCGTGGTGTCAGCAACGGGGCCTACGCCCCGCGCGGCGAAAATAGGCTTTGGGCGTTACCGCGCTATTGCGAGGCCAGCGTGAACCGCAAGCTGATACCGATGCTCGTGTTCGCGGTGGGGAAGCTGGTGCTGATCACCGGGGTGTTGATCACGCGCTCGTAGAAGGCGCGGATGTTCAGGCGCTGGTCGATCACGTAGTCCGCACTCGTCTTGATGGAGATGATGTCCTGGCCGGCCGTCACCTGGTTCTGGAGTTCCTCCATCTTGCGGATCACCGTGCTGTTCTGGCGCCAGCTGAGGTCCACCCGCAGGTTCAGGTCGCTCTTGGGGGTCTTGCCTCCGAACTCGAAGGGGAACTTCACGTTCTTGAAACGGTAACCGCTGCCGATCACGAACTCCTTGCCACGCACCTCGGTCACCTGGTAGTTGGTGAGGCTCAGGCTCAGGTTGCGGTCGCGGTTGTACTCGAACTTGGCCAACAGACTGTTGTGCAGGGTAGCATCGAAGTTGATGAAGGGCCGCATCACCTCGGCGATGGTCACCGTGCTGATCTGGCGCTCGGGCAGGAAGTTGCCACTGATGTCCGTGATGTCCTGGCCTTCCTGGTAGAGCAGGTTGGTCTGGTAGGAACCGATGCTGAAGGTGCTCCGGTAGCTATGCCCCACGGTGAAGGTGCGGAACAGCTTCTTGAACAATTCGAGCTTGGTGAGACCATCATAGGTGATGTCCCAGTTGGGCATCGGCAATAGTTTGAAGGGGTTCAGCGTCACCTTGCCGGGATCCTTTCCGGTGTAAGCGGCCAGGAAGGCGGGGATCACCACATCCTGGCTGGTGGAACCGAAGCCGGTCCAGTAGATGCTGTCGGGGGGCAACCCTTCGGGCGGACCCGGTTGACCGCGCTCACGGCCTTGACGCTCGCTGATCGTCGAGCGGAAGGCCAACAGGTCGGAGAAGATCGCGTTCACGAAGTTCTCGTCGTCCGTGCTGAAGGCCGTGCGCCAGTTGATCATGCTCACGCTGAAGTTGCCGTACTCCCGGGGGCTATCGTCCACGTAGGTGCCCAGGCTATCGTTCCAGCGGAAGAAGGAGCTGCGGTTCTCGCTGATGGTGCGCATGGCCACCAGGTCGATGCGCATGCCCTTGAACGGTTCCAGGTTCAAGCGGCCGTTGATGGTCTCGTTCCGCGTGTGGGTGCGCGGGGTGAAGATGCTCGGGGTCTGCACCAGCCATCCGTTGCCGGCCGCGGTTCGGGCGAAGTCGCGGACGAACTCCCCGTTCAGCGACTGGTCCTGCTGCCCCAGGATGAAGCCCCACCCCGGAGCACCGAAGTCGTCCAAGCCCACGATGTTCGTGCGGCGGTCCCAACCGGGCAGCAGCATACCATTGGTCTGCGTGTAGGTGATGGTACCGGTGCGTACGGCCATGATCACGCGGGCCAGGCCGGCGAGGGGGTCGATCTTGCCACCGGTCTTCTCCTCCTCCTCCTTCTTCTCTCCGTCCTTGCCGGATTTGTTGGACGTGTTGGCCTTGCTCTGCTGTGGACGTCCGCTGGCGCGCGCCTTGTCGTTGATCTTCTTGAAGTACTTCACCTTGTTGTAAAGGCTCACGAAATTCAGCTGGCCGTTGAGGTTGATGGTACGCGAGTTCTGGATGGTGTGCCCGATGCTGTCCTGCGTCAGCGGGGCACGGTCCCATTTA
>DASWWQ010000252.1:0-16897 GCA_036405935.1 Flavobacteriales bacterium | reverse complement strand
ATGCGGCCTTGTCCGGTCACCGCTGCGGGCTCATCGTACTCCACGATGCAGGTGGAGCCCGGGAGGAGTCCCGTGCTGAAGGTGCCGTCGGGCAGGGCGGTGGAGGCCTCATATCCGCCGAGGACCTCCGACGCATCCTCGGTATAGACGAAGAGGGCTGCACCGGCCGGCAAGCGGAATTCGCTGAAGTGCAGTTCGGTGGCCAAGGCTCCTTCGCTGGAAACACGAAGACGCCAAACGCGGTCTCCGTTGGGAAGCTCGGTCCAGACGCCATGTTGGAGGCCACCATGGCGCAGGGCCAGGAACCGGGCATAGGCGGGGCGGACGCGGTCCAACGCGGAGGCTGCATCCTCCGATGCCACGCGTGCGGCATCGAAGGCATCGGCGTGCACCGTGGGGAGCTCCGTCCGCTCCAAGGACAGGCGGAGCGCGGCAGGGACGGCACCGTTGCCTACCTGGGCGGAGGCGTGGAAGGGGAGCGACAAGGCCAGAAGGGCCAAGCAGAAATTGTTTTTCATGGGCGCAACAAGGGGTGGCAAATTAAGCCCAACCGGATCGGATACCGATCCTTCCGCTTCCTGCGTTCGACGGAACAGGTCGGGTGCTCGACGACGATCCATCGCTCCCGAACTTCGGCGCCTCCATGCTTCGTCCTTCCCGGCACTTTCTGCTACGGACCCCGCGCCGCAAGGCGTTCCTCGGAGCGCTACTGGCATTGTTCGCGGTGTTCGCCTGGGCGAAGTGGGGGCCGATGGATCCCCTCTTCAGCAGTCCCACCTCCACGGTATTGTTGGACCGGCGGGGTGAGCTGATCACGGCCACGGTGGCCACGGACGGACAATGGCGATTCCCGCCAGGAGGAGCGGTGCCCGAGCGCTTCGCCACCTGCTTGGTGCAGTTCGAGGATCGCCGGTTCCATCGCCATTGGGGCGTTCGCCTCCCTTCCCTGTATCGGGCGTGGCAGCAGAACCGGGCCGCAGGCCGTGTGGTGCGGGGTGGAAGCACGATCACCATGCAGGTGGCACGGCTCAGCGGCGGTCCGGGGGAACGGACGTACTGGGCCAAATTGAAGGAGATCCTGCTGGCCCTGCGCCTCGAACTCCGGTATTCCAAGGCGGAGATCCTGGCGCTGCACGCCGGCAATGCCCCGTTCGGCGGGAACGTGGTAGGGCTGGAGGCGGCGGCCTGGCGATGGTTCGGCCGGCCGGCACAAGGGCTCAGTTGGGCCGAGAGCGCCACCTTGGCCGTGCTGCCCAATGCACCTGCGGTGATCTTCCCCGGGAAGCGACAGGAAGCCTTGCGCACGAAACGCGACCGTCTGCTCTCTCGGTTGTTGCGGATCGGCGCCATCGATAGTATCGAATGGTCCTTGGCGTTGGAGGAACCGCTGCCGGGTACCCCGCACGATCTCCCGCGCACCGCACCGCACCTGCTCACCACCTTCCGGGGCCAGGGCCGAACAGGCGAACTGCTGCGCACCACGCTCGATGCCGCTCTGCAACGGCGCTGCACGGAAGCCGTGGACCGGTACGGCGAACGGCTGCGTGCCAACGAGGTGCACAACGCCGCCGCTCTGGTGATGGAGGTGTCCACCGGACGCGTGCTGGCCTATGTGGGCAATCTGCCTTCGGCGGGCAGCGATCGGGCGGGTGAGGTGGACATCATCCGGGCACGGAGGAGCACGGGTAGTCTGCTGAAACCGTTCCTCTTCGCCGATATGCTGCAGAGCGGTGAACTGCTGCCCCGTATGTTGGTGGCCGATGTGCCCACGCGTTATGAAGGCTTCGCCCCGCGAAATTTCGACGAGCAGTACAACGGTGCTGTTCCTGCGGAACAGGCCTTGGCCCGTTCCCTGAACATCCCTGCGGTGCGTGCCCTGCGCCAGCACGGCATCGAACGTACGCTGGTCACCTTGCGGGCACTGGGCCTGCGTTCCATCGATTGCCCTGCGGACCATTACGGACTATCCTTGGTGGTGGGCGGAGCGGAGAGCACGTTGTGGGAACTGTGCGGGGCCTATGCGAACATGGCGCGTATCCTGGTCGACCATGGGAGGGGTGGTGTGGGCTATCATGCGGACATCGTCCATCCACCGATCGTTCTGTTGGCCGATACGGTGCAGCCTTCCGATCGGCCGTCCGAGGCTCCACCGCCCTTGAGCGCCTCCGCGATCCACTGCACGTTGCAGGCCTTGGCCGATGTGGCTCGACCGGCGGAGGAGCAGGGCTGGTCGCGGTTCGTGGGGGGGCAACGGATCAGCTGGAAAACAGGGACCAGTTTCGGGCACCGGGACGCCTGGGCCATCGGGGTCACCGACCGGTACGCGGTGGCCGTGTGGACGGGCAATGCCAGTGGCGAGGGACGGCCCGGATTGACGGGAACGTTGGCCGCCGCTCCTTTGCTCTTCGACCTCTTCGCCCTGCTTCCGAGGGGCACCGGGTTCGAAGCACCCTATGATGAGATGCGTCGCGCCGTGATCTGCCGCGAGAGCGGGCATCGTGCGGGGATCGATTGTGTGCATGCCGACACCACGTGGATACCGCCCGAAGGGCTGCGCACGGCCGTGTGTCCCTACCACCGTTCCATCCGGGTGGATGCCACGGGTTCGGTGCGTGTGCCGGCGGGTGAGGGGCGGTTGGTCCCTTGGTTCAGCCTGCCCCCCGCGATGGAACGGTACTACGCCCTGCGGGTCGCCGGTTACCGGCCCTTGCCACCGTTGCGTGATGGCGGAAGTGATGAAGGACCGATGGAAGTACTCTATCCCGATCGCGGTGCGGCCCTGCTTATCCCCGTACGGTTGGACGGTACCGTAGGGCAGGCCGTGATCGAAGTGGCGCATCGCGATCAGCGGACAACGGTCCATTGGGACCTTGACGGGGACTTCATGGGCAGTACCGTGGGTGATCACCGTATGGCACTTGCACCGGCCGAAGGAGCGCACATCCTAACTTTGACCGACGCGCAAGGCCGCGCGTTGAGGCATCCGTTCCGGGTGGTCCGCGGCCGCGCCTCCTCCTCGTTGCCCGATGCTCCGTGACCTCCTCCTGGTATCCGCCTTCGCCGGTGCCTTCGCCCTGCATGCACAACCGGATTCGCTGTATGTGACCGGAGCGGATGGCTCCATCCACGCCCATGCGGTGGTGTATCCGCCCCTGCAGACCGTGGAGCGGTTCATCCACGTCGGCCACTATGCCTTCGATACCACACGTATGGCCGTGCGCATGGACTTCAAGCGGGGCAGACCCTCGGGGGTGTTCCGTGCCTATTACCCCGATGGAGCGCGGATGATCTTCGCGGTCTACGGCTGGGGGTCGCTGCACGGGGATTGGACGGAGTACGGCCCCACGGGCGAGATCACGGTGAAGGGCCAATACCGCAACGGCAAGCGGGACGGTCGCTGGGCCTTCCGCTCCGAGGGCATCCTGGGCCGCTACAAGGACGGTCTGAAGAGCGGCAAGTGGAAGTACTACCAGGACGGCAAGCTCTCGCGCAGCGAGCGGTACCGGAAGGACAAGCTCCGCACCGGTTCCTCGTTCTTCTTCGGCCTTTGATCCGCTGTTGGCGATCGTTAACAAGGCGGGCGAACCCCACGGGCTTCCACCCCGTTACATTCACATCGGAACCGTTGCTCCACCCATGAGGATATCCCTTTCCATCGCCGTTTTCGCCCTGTCCATCGCCCTGTGGGGCCAGTCCTCGCCCGCTGCGGGCAAGCTGCAGGCCCTGCTGTACCAGATCGAGAACATGTACGTGGACAGCGTGGATGACGACAAACTGGTGGACCGCGCCATCGTAAGCATGTTGGAGGAACTCGACCCCCACAGCATCTACATCCCGAAGGAGGACCTGGAAGAGGTGAACGAGCCGCTCAAGGGCAATTTCGAAGGGGTGGGCATCCAGTTCAACATCGTGCGCGACACGCTCTACGTGGTGGACGCCATCGCGGGCGGTCCGAGCGAGCGCTTGGGTATCCGCGCCGGTGACCGGATCATCCGCATCGACAGCACCATCGTGGCGGGCATCGGCATCAAGAACGCCGATGTGATGAAGTACCTGCGCGGCAAGAAGGGAACGAAGGTTAACGTGGGTATCCTCCGCCGCAGCGAACCCGCCCCCTTGGAGTTCACCATCACGCGTGACAAGATCCCCATCTACAGCGTGGAGGCGGCATACATGGCCGCGCCCACCGTGGGCTACATCAAGGTGAGCCGTTTCAGCGCCACCACCACCAAGGAATTCCGGGAGAAGCTCGATCTGTTGAAGAAGGAGGGCATGCAGGACCTCGTCCTGGATCTGCAGGGCAACGGCGGGGGCTACCTGCGGTCGGCCATCGAGATGGCCGATGAATTTTTGGCCGACCGCAAATTGATCGTGTACACCGAAGGCCGTTCAACGCCGCGGGAGAACACCTATGCCACGGGCGAAGGCAAGTTCGAGAAGGGCCGCTTGGTGGTGATGGTGGACGAGGGCAGTGCTTCCGCCAGCGAGATCGTCAGCGGGGCCATGCAGGATTGGGACCGTGGGCTGGTGGTGGGCCGCCGCTCCTTCGGGAAAGGCCTCGTGCAACGCCCCGTGATGCTGCCCGACGGCAGTGCGGTACGCCTCACGGTATCGCGCTACTACACGCCGGCCGGCCGCTGCATCCAGAAGTCCTACGCCGATGGCAAGGAAGCTTACGCACACGAGCGTTTGGAGCGTCTGCGGAAGGGTGAACTGAGCAGTGCGGACAGCATCCATTTCCAGGATACGGCCCGTTTCTACACCATGAACAAGCGGGTGGTGTACGGAGGCGGTGGCATCATGCCGGATGTCTTCGTGCCGATCGATACCTCGTTGAGCTCGGACTATTTCGGTAAGCTGGTGCGCAAAGGCGTGCTGAACACCTTCGCCATCACCTATGTGGACGAGCATCGGGGCCAGCTTTTGCAGCGGTTCCCTACGGTTACCAAGTTCCGGTCCGGCTTCAACAGCGACCAGGCACTGACCGATGCGCTGGTGGCATTCGCCAAGAAGGAGGGCGTGGAGCCCGATGCAGAAGGGTTGGCGGCCTCCAAGTCGTTGATCGACCTACGGGTGAAGGCCTTGATCGCCCGCGACCTCTGGGATACCTCGGCGTATTGGCAGACCATCAATCCGGACAATCCAGTGGACCAGAGCTACCAGCGGGCCTTGGAAGTGCTGGACGATGGCACCTTCCAGCGGCTGAAGCTGGCCTCGTACTGAGGCTCGATGATGTTAACGGCTTGCCAAGTGGTTGATGCCGGAAGGGGCCTGATGCTATTTTCGCCGGCGTTCCACGGAACATCGACCTCGCAACCAACAACCCCATGAAGGAGAACATCAAGATCGCATTGCTCGTGGTGATCGCGGGCACGCTCATCGTGCAGACCATCGGCCAGCGCAGCGGCGCCGGCGCTTCCTCCACGGAAATGGCCCGTACGGCCCCTCCGGCCACGCCACCTGCGAACGCGGCACCCAAGAACACCTTCGACCCGCTGACCGCGCCCACCACACCGCCTCCGGCCGATGCGGTGCCGGCCGGTCCGACCACCACGGTATCCTTCGCCAACATGGAGCACGATTTCGGCAAGGTGAAGCAGGATTCGGAGAACAACTACACCTTCAAGTTCACCAACACGGGCAGCGAGCCGATGATCATCTCCAACGCGCAGGGCAGCTGCGGTTGCACGGTGCCCGACTATCCCAAGACGCCGATCGCTCCCGGTGCCACCGCCGACATCAAGGTGCAGTACAAACCCGGCAAGCAGGAAGGCGCGCAGACCAAGACGGTCACCGTTACCGCCAACACCGAGCCCAGCCAGACCATCCTCCGCATCAAAGCGGATGTGCAGAAGGTCGGTTGATCAACACAGCATCCAAGCGAAAGGCCCGCTCATCGGCGGGCCTTTCCATTTCCGGACCGTTGCGATCGCGGTCTCAGACCAGCTTGTCGATGGCCGCAGCGAGCCGGTGGTCCTTCTCCGTCACGGTGTCGCCGGCATCATGCGTACGCAACGTGATGTCCACCGTGTTGTAGGTGTTCGTCCACGTGGGGTGATGGTCCATCTTCTCCGCGATCAGGGCCACGCGGCTCATGAAGGCGAACGCTTCGCTGAAGTCCTTGAACCTGAAACTGCGCTGCAGTGCGTTGTCGGTGTTCTTCCAGCTCATCGGATGGGGAGGGGTTCCTGTACGGGCGTGTCGTGCTTCACCAAGGTCATTTCATCCACGAGGCGCTTCCCGGCGCAGACCTTGTCGATCACCAGCAGTACGTACCGGATATCAACAGCGATGTTGCGGCATTTGTTCGGGTCGAAGAGGATGTCGCTCATGGTGCTTTCCCAGGTGCGGTCGAAGTTGAGCCCGATGAGTTCACCACGTGCGTTCAGTACGGGACTGCCGCTGTTGCCGCCGGTGGTGTGCAAGGAGGAAGTGAAGCAGACCGGCATGTCGGCATCCTTGCCGTAGGGCGCGAAGTCACCGGCCTTGTACACGGCCAGCCAGCGTTCGGGCAGCTCGAACTCGGGGTCCTCGGGCTTGTACTTCTCCATCACCCCGCGCAGGGTGGTGAAGGGTTCGTAGATCACGCCGTCGCGGGGTTCGCTGCCTTCCACCTTGCCGTAGCTCAGGCGCAAGGTGCTGTTGGCGTCGGGCCAGAAGGTCTTCTCCGGGAAGAGTTTCGTTTGGCCCTCCACATAGATGCGCATGGCGGCGTTGATCCGTTCGTTCAGCTCCACGCTCTTCGGACGCAGACGTTGCTGGAAGTCGGCCACGAGCTCACGGGCCAACAGCAGCGCGGGATCCTGGCGCAGCTTGGCGGCCGTTCTCGCGTTCATCTTCCTCAGCAACGCGAACACCTTCGTGCTGTCGGCGAACACGGTGCCGGCGTAGAGCGCATCGGTGTACGCGGCATTGTCACCCTTGTATCTCACCGCGATGGTCCTGAAGGCCTCCGGTTCCCATGCACCGGCATTGTTCGTCCGGTACAACGGGATCAGGGCCTTGAACACGTTGCGGTCCACCGTGGTGTTGTAGTTCTTGAAATGGGCTTTGGCCGCTGCGGTGAGGCGGTCCACTTCCTTCTGAACGGTACCGGCCTCCATCAACGCCTTATGGTCGTTCACCAGTTGGTCGAAACCGTAGGCGAAGCGCAACAGTTCGGATCCGCCGTAGAAGAACTCGCTGAAGTTGTCGCGGGCCTTGGTGTAGGGGGCGTTCTCGGTATGGAGGCGATGGAGCTCGTCCAACACCCCGGCATAACGCGGATCGTTGGCGGCACGCTTGCGGAACTCCGCTTCATGGGCCTGTTTGGCGCGGACCGCGTCGAGTTCCTTCAGGCCGCGCACTTCACCGATCCACTTCTTGTAGCTGTTGCTGATGCCGCTCTGTTTGCTCGCGTACTGGATCCGGGTGAGGTCATCGGCGCGCATGGCGGCATCGATCACGTTGAGGCTGGCCTCGCGCATGGCGATGCGCAGGGGATCGTTGGTGGCCACCACTTGGTCCACGGCATCGCTGGTGAGGTAGCGTTGGGTGCTGCCGGGGAAACCGTAGATCATGCTGAAGTCGCCGGCCTGCACACCTTTCATATCGATGCTGAGGCTCCGCTGTGGAACGAAGGGCTTATTGCCCTCGGCGTAGTCGGCGGGTTGGTTGTCCGCACCGGCGTAGATCCGGAACACGCTGAAGTCTCCCGTGTGCCGCGGCCACATCCAATTGTCGGTATCGCCGCCGAACTTGCCGATGCTGCTGGGCGGCGCGCACACCATGCGTACATCGCGGAAGGTCCGGCTCACGATCAGGTACCAGCTGTTGCCGTAGTTGAACGCCCGCACCACGGCGCTCTCGCCCGCGCCGGTGATCTGCTTCGCGATCGCCTCGCCGTTGCGGTTGGCGGCGGCATTGCGCTCCGCCTCCGTGGCATCGGGAGCGATCCCGGCCAATACGCGTTCGGTGACATCCTCCATGCGCACGATGAAGGTGGCGGTGATCCCGCTGCTGGGCAGTTCATCGGCCAACGTGGCGGCCATGAAACCGTTCTTCAGGTAGTCGTGCTCCAACGAGCTGTGCCGCTGGATGGCACCGTAACCGCAGTGGTGGTTGGTCAGGATCAGGCCTTGTGTGCTGATCACCTCCGCGGTGCAGCCCCCGCCGAAGAGCACGATGGCGTCCTTCAGGCTGCTGTTGTTCACGCTGTAGAGGTCCTCGGCGGTCAGCTCGAGTCCTTCCGTGCGCATGGTGCCTTCGATGGACTTCAACAACGTGGGAAGCCACATGCCCTCATGGGGGAGGGCCCGCACACTGGCCGATAGGCAAAGGCCCACCAGCACGGCCTTCACAACGCTCCTGTTCAGACGGTCGATGTTCATGCGGACAAGATAGAACGATGATCGGGCCCCGGTTCCGCCGGAAGGGTGAACGGGGCCGGGGATGATGGCCTCGGGCCATGGGCGCAGGTCCGTCTTGCTACTTTGCGGAGGCATGCGCATGCTCGGTCTCTCCACCTTGATGCTGATCGTTCCGACGGCGGACGCACAGTCCATCCGGCCGGCGGAAGCAGCAATGGACACCTGCATGGTGCGGGCCTTGCGGCACATGGACGGTTTCCATGCGGACAGTTCGCTCTTCTGGATCAACGAGGGCATGCGCATCGCGCAGGGGCGCAAGGACACCTTGACCGAGTATTTCTTCCTGGCCAACCGGGCCGAGGTGCTCTACTACCAAGGACTCTTCAATCCGGCGCTCGATGACCTGGACCGCGGCATGGTGCTCGCGAGGGCATTGGGCGATAGCCTGCTGGTGTCGAATGTGTTGAACCTGCGCGGTCTGTTGCACGAGAACATCGCCGACAGCCGCACGTCGATCACGCTGTTCCGCGAGGCGCTCTCCCGGCACCCCGGTCCGGCCGTTGCTCCTTGGCCGGTGACCGGCATCTTCCATATCCACGGCAATCTGGCCAATGCCTTCTTCCTGTTGGGTGAAGTGGACAGCGCGGCCTATCATGCCGAACGGTCGCTCGCCTTCGCCACGCAATGGGGCGACAAGCGGGCGCAGGCCATCGCGCATACGATGCTCGGGCGGGTGGCCCTGCGCGAAGGCCGCGCGGACGAGGCGCTCGCGGCCTTACGGATCTCGGAACGGCAAGCGATGGAAGCGCTCGATCTGGATGTGGTCCTCGATGATCTTTCGTTGATCGCCGAAGCGCATATCGCCAAAGCTGATCCGGTGGCGGCCCGTGCGGCCTTGGATTCCGGGCTGGTCCATGCGGATCGGTACGCGGATGCGATCGGTTCATCGGGGCTGCGCGATCTCCATCGGCGGGCCTCCATCCTGTTCCAGGAACTGGGCGATCCACGCGCCGCGCTCCGGGAGTATTCCGCGTGGCATCGGTTGGACAGCAGCATCACGGCGGGCAACATGCGCACCGCCTTGGCCACACAGGCCGAACTGCTGCGTGCGGATGCCGAGTTGAGGTTGCATAAGGAACAGGCGGAGCAGGACGCCGCGACCATCGAACGGGAAAGACAGCTGAAGGTGGCGTGGACCTCCGCAGCGCTGATCCTTTTGTTGGCCTTGGTGGCCATCTATTTCATCGACAAGGAGAAGCGCCGGCAACGGGAACGCTTGGCGGAGATGGAGATGGAGGGGCTGCGTCAGGAGGCGTTGATCGCCGAACTGCGGGTGCGTGAGCAGGTGGGTCGCGACATGCACGACGACCTGGGCGCGGGCCTCAGCGCCCTGAAGTTGCGCAGCGAGATGGCCTTGCGCGTGGAGAAGGATCCCCAGCAGCGCGAGCAGCTCAGCGGACTGGCCAGCACGGCGGGCGAGCTCATCGGCAGCATGCGCCAGATCATCTGGGCCCTGACCACGGACCAAGCCAGCGTGGAGGACCTTGTGGTGTACACCACCAACTACATGCGCCTGTACTGCGAGCAGCACGGACTGGTGCCGGAGGTCATCACCACCGACCGTTGGCCCGACCTCCAGCTCACGAGTGAACAGCGACGGAACATCTTCCTCGTGGTGAAGGAGGCGCTGCACAACGTGGTGAAGCATGCCGATGCATCGCATGTACGGCTGGTGATGCAATGGTCCGATGGTCTTTCGGTGAAGGTGGAGGACGATGGCCTGGGCCTGCCGTCGCGAACGCAGCATAGCGTGGGCAACGGCCTGCGCAACATGCGCAAACGGATCGATGTGCTCGGTGGCACCTTGGTCGCTGCCAGTGGCGCGGGCAGCTCGGGTGAACGTCCGGGAACACGCATCCGGGTGGATGTCCCGCTCCATGGTAACCAAAGTTCTATTGCCGGGCGGGCCCAGCACCGACACCTTCGCCACCCATGAGCGACAAGCCCATCCGTGTAAGCATCGTGGAGGACGATACGGTCATCCGCGAGACCCTGCGTTCCCTCTTCATCTTCGAACCGGACATGCAGGCCTTCACCGTGCACAGCACCGCGGAGGATGCGTTGCTACGGTTGGGTGGAAGCTGTCCCGATGTGGTGGTCATGGACATCAACCTTCCGGGTGCCAGCGGCATCGATTGTGTGCGGCAATTGCGTGATCGGTGCACCGAGGCCCAGTTCCTCATGTACACCGTGCACGATGACGACCACCGCGTGTTCGAAGCCTTGAAGGCCGGGGCCAACGGCTACATCCTCAAGAGTTCCACGCCGGACCAGATCCTCGAGGCGATCCGAGAACTCGTCGCCGGGGGATCGCCGATGAGCGCACCCGTGGCACGGCGGCTCGTGCAGCAGTTCCGGCCCGTTCAGGAACGGAACAACCTCAGCGACGTGGCCTTGAGCGAGCGGGAGCGCAGCGTGCTCGAACTCCTGGCCCAAGGCCTCCTGTACAAGGAGATCGGCGACCGCTTGGGCATCACGGTAGGCACGATCAAGCAGCACATCCACCGCATCTACGAGAAGATGCACGTGCAGAACCGCACGGAGGCGGTGAACCGGTACTTCGGGCGTTGATCGGCGACCGGCAGCGGTGGAGGCCGGCCGCGCGACCGTTGGTTGCCCTACCGGCGATCCGGTCCGGGCGACCGTCCATGTGATCGACATGCGGATGCGACCGTCTTTGGGCATCTTCGCTGGACCAACCGACCCCTCGCATGGAACTCGTGATCAACGGCCTCAGCAAGACCTATGGCAATGGCGTGAAAGCGCTGGACGATGTCAGCCTCCACATCCCTACGGGCATGTTCGGCCTGCTGGGTCCGAACGGTGCGGGCAAGAGCAGCCTGATGCGCATCGTGGCCACCCTGCAGGAGGCCGACGCGGGCACCGTGAAGCTGGGCGACATCGACGTGCTGCAGGAGAAGGATCGTCTGCGGCGCGTGCTGGGTTATCTGCCCCAGGAGTTCGGCGTGTACCCGAAGGTGGACGCCTACGAGATGTTGGACCACATCGCGCTGTTGAAGGGTGTGACGAACAAGGGCGAACGCAAGGAGCTGGTGGAGGCGCTCTTGCATCGGGTGAACCTCTGGGAACATCGCAAGCGCCGCTTGAGCGGATACAGCGGCGGCATGAAGCAGCGGTTCGGGATCGCGCAATGCCTCATCGGATCACCGAAGCTCATCATCGTGGATGAACCCACGGCCGGCCTCGATCCCGGCGAACGCAACCGGTTCTACAACCTGTTGACGGAGATCGGCGAGAACGTGGTGGTGATCCTGAGCACGCACATCGTGCAGGACGTGCAGGAGCTGTGCAACAACATGGCCATCATCAACAAGGGTCGGTTGCTCTACGCCGGATCGCCCGCCGATGGTCTGCGAGCCTTGCAGGGCAAGGTGTGGGAGAAGAGCATCGAGAAGAGCGAACTGGAGGGTTACCAGGCCTCGGGCAAGCTGATCAGCAACAAGCTCGTGGGCGGCAAGCCGATCATCCATCTGATGGGGGATGTACAACCCGCTCCGGGCTTCACCTCCGTGCAGCCGAACCTGGAGGACGTGTTCTTCGGCCACATCGCCGCGAGCAACCGCGCGCAAACCCAAGCCGTGGCATGATCGCGCGCTTCTTCCTTTTCGAGGTCCGCTATTGGCTGCGACAGCCGATGGTGTACATGTTCCTCCTGATCCTGGCCTTGCTCACGTTCGGTGCCACGGCCAGCGACAACGTGAGCATCGGAGGTGGTGTAGGGAACGTTTACAAGAACGCGCCTTATGTGGCCTATCAGTGGTACGGGGTGATGTCCTTCCTGGCCATCCTGATGGTCACGGCCTTCGTGAACGGCACGGCGATCCGTGATTTCGCGAACAACACCGCCCAGATCGTGTTCTCCACGCCGGTGTCCAAGGCGGGCTATCTCATCGGGAAGTTCCTCGGCAGCACGTTCGTGGCCTCCTTGCCTCTGGTCGGCGTCACGCTCGGCATCTGGATCGGCTGTGCCATGCCTTGGGTGGATGAACTGCGGGTGGGACCGATGCCTTGGCTTCCGCAGCTCCAGGCCTTCCTCGTCATCGGGCTGCCCAACATCCTCTTCACCGCGGCCATCATCTTCGCCGCGGCCGTGCTCATGCGTTCCACCATGGCCTCGTTCATCACGGCCATCGCCCTTTTCGTCGGGTACTCCATCGCCGGGAGTTTCATGGCGGACCTGGACAACGAGTTCCTGGGCGCCATGCTCGATCCTTGGGGCACCTCCGCCATTTCCTTGGTGACCAAGTATTGGACGGTGGATGACAAGAACGCCCTGCTGCTGCCCATGGACGGAGTGCTGCTCTGGAACCGTCTGCTCTGGATCGGTGTGGCCGCCGTCATCTTCATCGGATCCTACTTCCGATTCTCGTTCACCGAACGCAGCACGAAGGCCGCCGCGGTACCGTTGGACCGTCCGGCCGCTCCTTCCGTTGTGCCGGTGCCTTCCGTGCAACTGCACCAGGATGGCCGGTCCGACCGTGCGCGTTTCCGTTCGCTCTTCGGCATGGACCTGAAGGGCATGTTGACGAGCACGCCGTTCATCATCATCATGACACTGGGCTTTGTCCAGCTCTTCACCACGTTGGCCTTCGTCACCAGCATGTACGGCAACACCACCTACCCGGTGACCTATGCCGTGGTGGACGTGATGCGCGGGTCGCTGTTCATCTACCTGCTCATCGTGGTCACCTTCTACGCCGGGCAATTGATCTGGAAGGAACGTGACGCGCGCATCGATGGGGTCATCAATGCCTTGCCGCTTCCGGGACGTTCGAACCTGTTGGCCAAGCTGTGCGCATTGATCGGCGTGGTCGTCTTCGTCCACCTCTTCGCCACCGTGGCCGGAATGGTCACGCAGTTGCTGAACGGCTACACCCGCCTGCAGCCGATGGTGTACCTGACCTACTTCATCGTGCCCGGTATCATCCAGTTCACCTGCTGGTCGGTGCTGGCCCTCCTGGTGCACGTGCTGGTGAACAACAAGTACCTCGGCTTCTTCGTGTTCATCCTGGTGGTGGTGCTGAACATCTTCGTCTGGCGCATGCTGGACGTGGAGTCGAACCTGGTGATCCTCTTCGGTTCGCCCGGCCTTGACTATTCGGACATGAGCGGCTTCGGTGCCAGCTTCAAGCACTGGCTGTTCTTCCGGATCTATTGGATCGTGTTCGCGGGCATCCTGCTCTACGTGGCCTACCTGTTCCTGGTGCAGGGCAACGACACGGAGGCCGGCTGGCGCATGCGTTCGGCGAAGCAGCGCTTCAAGGAGAGCCGGAAGCTTGCGCAATGGTTGATACCGGGTTTCCTGGGCTTGGCGGCCGCGGGCTTCCACCAGACCAAGGTGCAGAACACCTACGTCACCGCCGATGAGGCGGAGGACCAGCAGGTGCGCTACGAGAAGGAGTACAAGAAGTACGAGGGAATGCCGCAGCCGCATTACACGGACATCACCTACACGATCGATCTGGATCCGGAGGCACGCGCTATCCGCTACACGGCGGATGTGAAACTGAGGAACAAGGCTGCGGTGGCGATCGATACGTTGTACTTCAATGTGCCGCATCGGATGGACCTGCAGCTGGAGATCCCCGGCGCCGAGCTGGTGCTCAACGATGAGGAACTGGACCAGCGCATGTACCGGTTGCGCACGCCACTGGCACCGGGAGCGGAGATCGCCATCGGCATGAAGGGCGGCTGGAAGCAGAAGGGGGTGGAGAACGAGGTCACCTTCCCGGGCCTGGTACCGAACGGCACCTTCTTCAACAACATGGAACTGCTGCCCGGCATCGGCTACTCCTCGGCCATGGAGATCACCGACAAGGCCGACCGCCGCAAGCATGGGCTACCGCCCAACGATCGTATGCCCAAGCTCAGCGAGGATCCGCACGAGCGCATGAACAACTACCTGATGGAGAACAGCGATTGGGTGAACGTGCGCACCACCATCAGCACCGCGAAGGACCAGATCGCCATCGCGCCCGGATCGTTGCGCAAGGAATGGGAGGCCGATGGCAAGCGCTACTTCCACTATGAACTCGACCATCCGGCGCTCAACTTCTATTCGTTCCTCAGCGCGCGGTACGAGGTGGTGCGCGAGAAGTGGAACCCCGCGTCGGGCACCGGGCAGGCAGTGGACCTGGAGGTCTACTACCAGAAGGAGCACGCCGTCAACGTGCCGCGCATGATGAACTCCATGCGGAAGTCGTTGGAGTACTACGCCGAGAACTTCGGGCCCTATCCCCAGAAGCAGGCGCGGATCATCGAGTTCAGCCGCATCCATGGCACCTTCGCGCAGGCGTTCCCCGGAACCATGCCGTACTCCGAGAGCATCGGTTTCATCACGGACCTCACGGCGAAGGAGGACATCGATATGGTGTTCTACGTGGTGGCGCACGAGATGGGGCACCAGTGGTGGGCGCACCAGGTGATCGGTGCCGACATGCAGGGCAGCACCCTGCTGAGCGAAAGCATGGCCCAGTACAGTGCGCTGATGGTGATGGAGAAGGAGTACGGACGCGCCCACATGCGGAAGTTCCTGAAGTACGAGGGCGACAAGTACCAGGAGGCACGGGGCTCGGAATCCATCGGGGAGAAACCGTTGATGGAAGTGGAGAACCAGGGCTACATCCACTACAACAAGGGCAGCGTGATGCTGTACAACATGCGGGAGTTCGTGGGGGAGGACACCTTGAACAAGGCCTTCCGCGCGTTGGTGGATTCCTTCGGATATGCCGAACCGCCATGGCCCACCGCGCTGGACTACTACCGGGCCGTGCGCAAGGTGACACCCGACAGCCTGACCTACCTGCTGGAGGACGACCTGAAGTACATCACGCTCTACAACAACCGCGTGGACTCGATCACCAGCACCATGGGTGCGGACAGCGTGTGGACGGTCACGGCCACCCTCACGGCGGCGAAGGTGCATGCGGATTCACTGGGCCGCGAGACCGACGTCCCCATGAACGATTGGATCGATGTGGCCGTGGAGCGTTGGCCCACCTTCGGCAAGGACAAGGAACTGAACGACGTACCTCTGGCCAGCCAGCGTGTACGCATGCGTTCAGGCCGGAACATGGTCACGTTCCAGGTGAAGGGCAGACCCAACGCCGTCACCATCGATCCCGACCATCTTTTCTTCGATCGCGAACCGGAGGACAACCGCAAGCAGATCAAGAAGGAGTAGGTCGTGACCTGTATTCCGCAGTCCATAAATTGGACGCATGGGAACAACCCGCCTTTCACTGCTGTCGTTGCTGCTGCTGCTGCTGAGCTTTCCTCTTTTCGCCCAGACGGAGCAGGAACTCGTCGGTGAATGGACCATGACCCGGATGAAGAGCACCTTCCACGACAAGTTCGGTCGGGTGAACAATGTGAAGAAGAACTGCGAAGGCTGCGAGATCTTCCAGTTCAACGCGGACCATACCTACACATGGTCCAACCAGGCCATCAAAGAAACGGGGGAGTGGCGGATGCCCGAAGAGGGCAGGTTGCAATTATCCGGGCGCACACGCGCCGGTGAAGCTGCGGACGACGAGCTGCTGTATGTGCGATATCGGAAGGAAGTGCTTACGATCGGTCGATCGGAGACCGATCGCTTCTTCATCCGCAAGTGATCCTGCGGGTGATCGTCCACTATTCCTGATGCGCAGGGACCTCGCCCTTCTCCTTGGCGGGTTCCTCCAGCATGTTCACCTCGAGCTTGCGCACCCCGTACTTCGCTTTCAGGATGCGGCGTGATTCCTCGCCTTCCTCCACGGTGGCGAAACGCTGGATATCGATATCGGTGATGTCCTTGAAGGCTGGGTAGTCCCGTTTCACCCGGGCGATGAGCTGCGGGGTGGTGAAGGCCTCGGTGGTCTCGAAGAGCGGGGAGATCACCACCACGGGACCGTTTCGCCAATCACCGATGGCGTAGCTGTAGATGACGTTCGGTGCTTGCGCGCGGACAAGCCCGGCGAGCGGTAGCAGGGCCACCAGCAGAAGGGTACGGAAGAGCTTCATGGTGCGGCAAAGATCAACGATCGTGCCGAGGAGAACGGAACGACCCGCCCGGATGCGCATCCGGCGGGTCGTTCCTGTTCCGATCACGGGGTTCAACGTTCGGCCACCGCACCGGGCCGGACCACGTTCACCCACTGGCCGGTATTGCGGGCGTTGATCGTGTTGTCGTACATCGCGGAGCACTGCGTGGCGGGCAGGTAGTAGCGGCCCGTATAGGCGGCGTTCAGCAACACCCGATAGGTGACCTGCATGCCCGACGAAAGGTCGAAGTAGGTGTGCACGCGGTCGTCGCGGATGTCCTGATAGGTGAAGTAGCTGTTCCGCTGCGCGCTCTCCGTGCCTTCCAAACGGCTGTTGCGGATCTCCCACCCACTGGGGAATACCTGCGTGAGGGCGAGCTGGGCGTAGTAGCCGTTCAGGCCGGGATTCTGCACCGTCACCACGGCCTGGAAGTCGGTGCCCTGCTC
>DASWWQ010000251.1:0-1765 GCA_036405935.1 Flavobacteriales bacterium | reverse complement strand
CGGTACGGATGGGTCCTCCTTCAGGGTGCTGGTGGCCAGGTATTCGGCATAGGTGCTCAACGGACGCTCCCGGAACACGCGCACGCGCTCCGCGATGAGGTCGATGTTCTCCTGGGCCTGCGTGTATTGCAGCTCCAGGTTCTCATGGATATCGAAGAAATCCCCGCCGGTGACGTTCCAGTGGTAGTTGCGCAGTTTCTGGTAGTGCACCTGGTAGTTCGCCAAGAGCACGTTCAGCGACTCGGTGATGCGCTTGCGTTCGTCGCCGGTCCAGCGCAAGGTGTGGCGCTTGTTGGTGGTGTTGCGGACGGTACCGTTGGTCTTGGCGGCGGATGTGGTAGTGGCCATGATCGGGAGGTTTGGGTGCATCCTTCATCATGCCCCATGCCGGGCCGGGAAACCGCGCTTGGCGCGGGCCCGGTCCAGGTGCACTGTGGCGGCCGATGCTCAACATGTGGAGGTATGGCGCTGCACGGGCATTGTTTCTTCCCTTGCCGGAGCGGACATTTGGCGCATGAAACTGATCTCGTTCAACGTCAACGGCATCCGCGCCAGTGCCAGCAAGGGCCTGGCCACTTCCTTGAAGCTGATCAATGCCGACATCGTCTGTTTCCAGGAGACCAAGGCCACACCGGCGCAGGTGGCCGAGGCCCTGAAGGACGTCGAGGGTTATCACCTCACGGCGGATTCAGCCGAGAAGCCGGGCTATTCGGGCACCGCTATCCTGAGCCGCGAAAAACCGTTGGAGGTTGCGTTCGGGATCCCCGGCGGGGACGAGCATAACAAGGAAGGCCGGGTCATCACCGCGCGTTTCCAGGACTTCATCGTGGTGAACACCTACGTGCCCAACAGCGGTCAGGACCTGAAGCGCTTGGGCTACCGCGGCACTTGGGATGCGGCGCTGCGCGGGCATCTGGTGAACCTGGCCCAAGGCGATCTCCCGGTCATCTTCACCGGTGATCTCAACGTGGCGCACCAGCCCATCGACATCGCGCGGCCGAAACCGAACTACAACAAGACGGCCGGCTACATGCAGAGCGAGATCGACGGCATCGCCGCATTGCTGGGCTCGGGCTTCACGGACACCTTCCGCCACAAATACCCCGAAGTGGTGAAGTACAGTTGGTGGAGCCAACGCTTCGGTGCCCGCGAGAAGAACGTGGGTTGGCGCATCGACTATGTGCTGGTGAGCAAGGGCTTCGAGACGAAGATCAAGGACGCCTTCATCCTCAACGAGATCCTGGGCAGCGACCATTGCCCGGTGGGGATCGAGTGGTGAGCACGCAGTGTCACCCTGAGCCTGCCGAAGGGTGGCATGTCATGGTTCGGCGGGGTCATCAAGACAAATTCGTCCATGAAGAACCTCCTCAAATTGGAAGAACTGGCGCAGTTCCTTCTTTGCCTTGCGGCATTGATGTTCCTCAGCGTTCCGGGATGGGTCTATCCGCTCCTGCTGTTGGGTCCGGACATCGGCATGTTGGGGTATCTGGTCGGTCCGCGCGTAGGCGCATTCACCTACAATCTGTTCCATCACAAAGGGCTCGCTCTGCTGATCATCCTCGCGGGATCGGTGGTGATGATGGACGGTAACATCTGGAGTGAGACCTTCCGCGAGGACATCCGCCTGATCGTCATCGGCCTCATCCTCTACGGCCACGCCAGCATGGACCGCATGTTCGGTTACGGATTGAAGTTCGGCGACAGCTTCCAGCACACGCACCTGGGTTGGATCGGGAAGAACAAGAGTGGCGAGTAGGGAGTGGCG
>DASWWQ010000250.1:0-11896 GCA_036405935.1 Flavobacteriales bacterium | reverse complement strand
CGTTGTCCGGCAGGAAGAGGCCGTCGCCGAGGTTGGAGTTGGGAAGGTCGGTCCAGTTGGTGGCCGTTACCAGGCCGACGAGGTCCACCTCTTCACCGGTGCAGATCTGTTGGTCGGGGCCGAGGTCGAACACCGGAGTGGTGCTCACACGCACCGGGAGGTCGATGAGGTTGGTGTTCTCGCATCCGTTGTCATCGGTAAGGGTCAATTGCACCACGTACTCTCCCGGCTCCGTGAAGGCATGGCCGACGGTGGCACCGCTGGTGTTGTCCTGCGATCCGTCATCGAAGTTCCAGTTCCAGTCCACGATGGTGTGGCCTTGTGCGGCATAGGAGGCGGAAGCATCGAACTGGACCGTCTCACCTTGGCAGATCAGGGCCGGTGCGGCCTCTCCCATCACGGCCACCGCCGTGGGCGGTTCGCAAGGAACATAGCATAGGATGGTGGCGGCGAAGACGCCCGTACCGGCCCCGTTGCTCGTGAAATGCAGGGTGAGGCAACCGCTCGTGTTGGCGAAGCTGGCCGACACGATGCCCGGGGAGTTGGTGCCCACATAGGTACCGATCAAGGGGGCGTTGGCATCGGGGCCATCGTAGATCGACAACTGGTCCACGGGGTCGGGACCGGTGGTGCTCAGGTTGAAAGTGATCCAATTCAACGAGATGGACTGGCCCGCCGCATCGGAGCAGATGGTGGTGGTGAAATCCTCGTTGTTGCCGTAGCCGGAGGCGCCCTCTCCACCACTGTCGAGCAGGGCTCCGGTGCATGCAGTGATGGAGGGCTCGGTGATGGTATGCGCCTGGGCCCAAGCCATTTGGGCGGTGCACGTGAGCAGAAGGGTGGCGCACAGCGCAGGCCGCATGCCGGAGATCGGAAGGTTTGTTCGGTTCGTTGGCATGGTCGGGATCCAAGGGGTGGCAGAGTGACGGGAAATGGAGGGCGCGGGTTGCCAAAGGTGTCGCAATACCTTTTCGGGATCCTAGGGTGCCAGCGAGAGGTATGATGGAGCACGGCTTTGCAAGGGAGTGCACCTTTGTACCCCGATGCGAACGAAGAACCTGTTCCAGGACCTCCTGCAGAGCGAGAAGACCGGAGGTGTGCTGTTGGTGCTCTGCACGGCGATCTCCTTGATCCTCGCCAATTCCGCTGCAGGCCCGGCCTATTCGGGCTTTTGGCATGCTGAGGTCGGTGGCCGCGCCCTGGAGTTCTGGATCAACGATGGGTTGATGACCCTTTTTTTCCTGATGGTCGGGCTGGAACTGGAGCGTGAGGTCTACATCGGGGAACTGTCCCGGCCGGGGCAGGCCCTACTCCCTGCACTCGCCGCTTTGGGTGGCATGTTGGTCCCCGCCGGCATCCATTTGCTTTTCAATCATGGGACCTCTTCCGCCTCGGGCGCGGGTATCCCCATGGCCACCGATATCGCCTTCGCCATCGGCATCCTCTCCCTGTTGGGCGATCGCGTTCCTCTTCCGTTGAAGATCTTCCTGACCGCCTTGGCCGTCATCGACGACCTGGGTGCCATCCTCACCATCGCGATCTTCTATTCGGGCGGGTTGCAATGGGCCTACCTCGCCGGGGCCTTGGCGCTTTGGGCCTTGGCCTTCGGGCTCAACCGGCGCAAGGTGGAGCGGCTCTGGCCCTACCTGATCATCGGTGTGGCGATGTGGTACTGCATGCTGCGGTCGGGTGTGCATCCCACGATCAGCGGGGTCATCCTGGCGTTCGCCATCCCTTTCGGCGATGGATCCCCCGGCTCGCTCTCCCATCGCCTGCAACACGCATTGCACCGGCCGGTGGCCTTCGGCATCATGCCGCTGTTCGCATTGGCCAACACGTGCATCCTGCTGGAACCGGGCTGGATACAGGGCCTTTTCACACCGAACAGCCTGGGTATCTTCTTCGGCCTGGTCCTCGGCAAGCCCATCGGCATCGTGCTCTTCAGCGCGCTCACCGTGGCCGTGGGCTGGGCGGCCTTGCCTGCGGGCACTACGTGGAAGCAACTGACGGGCGTCGGCCTTCTGGGCGGCATCGGGTTCACCATGAGCATCTTCATCGCCTTGCTCGCCTTCGGTGATCCACACCTCATCGCCCAGGCGAAAACGGCCATCCTCGTGTCGTCCTGCACAGCGGCCATCCTCGGTGCGCTGGGCCTCTTCGTGGTGTTGCCGAAGCGGGCGGCCACTGCGCAAAGGGCCGATTGACGGGCCGTTCAGGGGCTTCCGTTACCTTCGTCGACCTACACGCGAAAGGAGCCATGGACGTACGATTGATCGAAGCCGCCTCGGAGATCGGGGCCGGTACGCGCGGCACCAGCATGGGCATGAGCGCCCTGCGGGTGGCCGCTTGGAAGTTGGGCAGTGAGCTGTTCGGTCATGCGGAGGAGAGCATCCTGCGGGATGAGAACGACGTGCTCTACGAGGACGACCGCTCACCCAACGCGCACCACATCGATGGACTGATCCGTTTCGAGTCGGACCTGGCCTACGAGGTCTACAAATACCTGCGCAGCAACATCTTCCCGATCGTCATCGGGGGTGATCACTCCATCGCCATCGGCTCCGTCAGCGGCACCAAGATGGCCTTCCCGAACGAGCGGGTGGGCGTGGTCTGGATCGATGCCCATGCCGACCTGCACTCCCCATGGACCACGCCGAGCGGCAACGTGCACGGCATGCCCTTGGCGCTGCTCATGAACATCGAGAAGAAGGGCCGGAACCAGCCCCGCGTGTACACCATGGATACCTGGGACCGGCTCCGGAAGATCGGCATGAACGGTCCCAAGCTGCTGCCCAGCGACCTCGTCTTCATCGCCCTACGCGACCTGGAGGAGGAGGAGCAGGCCATCATCGACGAGTACAACATCAAGGTGGTCACCGTGAAGGACCTGCGTACCCAAGGGGCCAAGGCCGTGGTCGCCGAGGTGCTGGGCCATCTGGCGGCCTGCGACAAGATCCACGTGAGCTTCGATGTGGACAGCCTCGACCCCACGATCTCCGTGGGCACCGGAACGCCCGTTCCGGACGGCCTTTTCGTCGATGAGGCCACCGACCTGCTCACCGGCTTCTGTACCGATACGAAGGTGTGCACGTTGGACGTGGTGGAGATCAATCCCGCACTGGATACCGGCAATGCCATGGCCGAAGCGGTGATCGGTGTGCTGGAGCCGCTGTTCCCCATCCTGCGCAACCGTTGATGGAGAGCGGACCGCAGTGCGCCTCGCAAGTGGTGCTGGTGCGGCCCACCGGCTTCGGTTTCGATCCGGATACCGCCACCACCAACGGGTTCCAACAGCAGGTCCGCGACGCGGACGTACGGCGGAAGGCGGAGGCGGAATTCGATGAGCTGCTGCACGCTTTGGACCGTTGCGGCATCGGTACCACCGTGCTCGACCCCATCGATCCCGGGGCACCCAACGCCGTGTTCCCCAACAACTGGTTCAGCACCCATGCCGATGGCCGCGTGGTGCTCTATCCGATGTGTTCGTCTTCACGCCGCACCGAACGTGATCCGCGGTTGGGGGAGAAGCTGCGCCGTGCGGGTTTCCAAGTGGAAGACGTACTGGACCTGAGCGGGCGGGAGGAAGAGCTCCTTTTCCTCGAAGGCACCGGCAGCCTGGTGTTGGACCGTACCGAGCGTACCGCTTACGCCGTGCTTTCACCCCGCACCTCGGAACCCGTCCTGAACGCCTGGTGCGAGGCCACCGGCCATCGTTACGTCGCCTTCAACGCCACCATGGACGGCACCCTGCTCGGTGACCCCGTGTACCACACCAATGTGGTGATGAGCATCGGCGAGCGTTTCGCCGTGGTCTGCCTGGACGCGATCCCGTATCCGGGCGAGCGCAAGGAGGTGCGGATGGAGCTCGAACTCGCGGGGAAGGACATCATCCCCATCACCGTGGAGCAGATGCACGCCTTCGTGGGCAACCTGTTGCAGTTGCGGTCCCGGCCCACGCCGCAGTTCGCCTCGGCATCGTTCATCCTGTTGTCGTCCACGGCCTTCGCCGCGCTGGACCCCGGCCAACGCCAACGTTTGGAGAAGTACGGACAATTGGTGCCCGTGCCGGTGCCCACCATCGAAACCGTCGGTGGCGGAAGTGTGCGCTGCATGCTCGCCGAGAACTTTCTTCCTTTGCGGTCCGCCGCGAAGGCCTAGTGCTCCGGGGCGGCCGATCATATGTTCCAGGATAGACTTCAAGCGCAGCTGACCCCTGCGCTGGCCAATGCGTTCCAACAGCTCTTCGGGCACCCGCTCGATACCACCACCGTCGGCTTCCAGGCCACGCGACCGGAGTTCGAGGGGGATGTCACCATCAACGTCTTTCCTTTCCTGAAGATCAGCGGAAAGGGACCGGAGCAGACCGCCTCGGCGATCGGCGCGTTCCTGCAGGCCAACGTGGAGGTGGTCGAACGCTTCAACGTGGTGAAGGGCTTCCTGAACATCGTGATCAGTGATGCCTACTGGCTGGGCTTCCTGCAGGAGGCCGGCAACACGGACATCCTCGCCTTCGCACCGAACGGGAAGAAGGTGATGGTGGAATACGCCTCGCCGAACACCAACAAGCCGCTGCACCTCGGACACCTGCGGAACATCTTCCTCGGCTACGGCGTGGCGCGCATCCTCCAGGCCGCAGGCAACGAGGTGGTGAAGGTGCAGGTGATCAACGACCGGGGCATCCACATCTGCAAGAGCATGCTCGCGTGGCAGCGCTTCGGCGACGGCGAAACACCCGCCGGAAGCGGGCTCAAGGGCGATAAGCTCGTGGGCAAGTACTACGTGGAGTTCGACAAGGTGTACAAGAAGGAGATCGATGCGCTCGTGGCCGCCGGCAGGAGCAAGGAGGATGCGGAGAAGGAAGCACCGATCCTGCTCGAGGCCCAGGAGATGCTGCGCAAGTGGGAGGCCAACGACCCTGAAGTGCGTGCGCTGTGGGAGAAGATGAACGGCTGGGTGTACGAAGGGTTCAACGCCACCTACGCCCGGGCCGGAGTGGACTTCGACAAGAACTACTATGAGAGCAACACCTACGTGCTGGGCAAGGCCGACGTGCTCGAAGGCGTGAGGAAGGGCGTGTTCTACGAGAAGGACGGCGCCGTGTGGGTGGACAACACCAAGGAAGGGCTCGACGAGAAGGTGCTGTTGCGTCGCGATGGCACCAGTGTGTACATGACGCAGGACATCGGCACGGCGATCAAACGCGTGGAGGAGTTCCCCGGCCTCACGAAGATGATCTACACCGTGGGCAACGAACAGGACTACCATTTCAAGGTGCTGTTCATCATCCTGAAGAAGCTCGGTTTCACCTGGGCCGATGAACTCTTCCACCTCAGCTACGGCATGGTGGACCTGCCCAGTGGCAAGATGAAGAGCCGCGAAGGCACGGTGGTGGATGCGGATGACCTGATCGACGAGGTGGTGAGCGAGGCGCGCCGCACCGGCGAGGAACTGAGCAAGCTCGAGGACTTCACGGAGCAGGAGAGGACCGCGCTCTACGAGATGATCGGTCTGGCGGCGCTCAAGTACTACCTGCTGAAGGTGGATCCGAAGAAGCGCATGCTCTTCGACCCCGCGGCGAGCATCGACCTGCAAGGGCACACGGGGCCGTTCATCCAGTACACCTACGCGCGGATCAAGTCGCTGCTGCGCAAGGCGGGTGACACGGGCACATGGTCACATGAGCACATGAACACATGGGCGCTGCTTCCGGAAGAACGTACCGTCATCAAGCTGCTGCACCAATTCCCCGCCGTGCTGAACGAGGCCGCCACCAAGCTGGACCCCTCTTCGTTGGCCAACCACACCTACGAACTGGTGAAGGCCTACAACGGCTTCTACCAATCGGTGCCGGTGCTCAAGGAAGAGGACGCGGCCAAACGCATCTTCCGTCTTGGATTGAGTTCCGCCGTGGCCGCTGCGGTCAAGAAGGCCATGTGGTGCCTGGGCATCGAAGTGCCGGAGCGCATGTGATGCACAGGTCGTCCCGTTCCCCTCGGGAGCGAGGTCAGGGGTGAGGTCCTAGAACTTCGGACAGGGCACCGAACGATGCCTGCGGTTCTTGCCCTTCCTGGGCCACTCGTAGATCAGCGACATCTCGTGCGCACCGCCGCTGCGGGCCGTGAGCGTGGATACCGTGATGTCGTAGCTGTAGACGAACTGCAGCTGGTTGTTCAGCTCGAAGCCGGCCATGAGGATCACGGCGTCGTCGTTCGAATACCCGGCGTCGTAGGACTTGATGCCCGGTAGGCCTCGGTACCAGAGACCCAGGATCAGATTGCGGTGCTCCACGTACCCCCCGATGTCCAGCTGGTCCCACTTCGCCTGCATCTTGTACTGCATGGCCAGGGTCATCAACGTTTCGCTCACGCGGAAGTTGCGTCCGTCAACGGCGAAGCGGTAGCCGGAGTGCACGCTGGTGCGCATCGGGAGCGCGACATCACCGGCTATGGAGAGGGATTGTTGCGGTTCGTTCAGATGGCTCATCGAAACACCCGCCCAGAACTTCTCGGAGAAGTAGAGCAGTCCGGCCGATGCATCGAAGTAGGACACCCGGTCGATGATCATCGGCTCGATGCTGTTCGACGATTCACGGATCACCTGGTCGGCGAAGAGCAGGTTGCTGGGGTCCACCGAACGCATCGTATAGCCCAGACGCATGCCTCCACGGAAGCCTGAACGCCGGTTGATGCGCGCCTCGTAGGCGTACGAGATCGATACCTGCGTGAAGGCGAGCTGGAAGGCACCGGCGCGGTCGTGCATCACCATCCCTCCGATGCTGCTGTTGCTCTTCGTGCGATGGTCGTAGCTCAACGCATACGTGCGATAACCCTTGCCCGTGCCCAACCATTGCAGGCGGTTGTTCATCGACACGCGGTCCTGGTGCGTGTTGCCGGTGAGCGCCGGATTGAGGTACATCGGGGCCGCGTAGAACTGCGACAATTGCGGATCCTGCGCGGTGGCGCGCATCGCGATCAGGCACAGGAGGAGCAGGAGATGACGCTGTGCCATGGATCAACGGAAGAGGGTGATGTCACCGAGCTTCTGCACCTCGGTGTCGTCGATGAAGCGCACCCAGAGCTTGTAGGCGTAGACGTCCTGCTGGCTCAGCTGGCCGCGGTAGTAGCCGTCCCACCCGCGGCGGATATCGTCCGTTTCGAACACCAGTTCACCCCAGCGGTTGTAGATGCTCATGCGGAAGTCCTCCACGAAGCGGATGAAGGGGTAGAAGACGTCGTTGCTCAGGTCGTTCGGATCGTACGCTCCTCCATTGCCCGAGGACGGGTTCGGCGTGAACGCGTTCGGGATCGTGATGTCGTAGACCGGATCGATCCGGATCGGTCCGGTGGTGGTGCCGGTGCAGCCGAACTCATCCACCACCGTGAGCTGGACCAGCGAGCTGCCCACACTGGTGAAAAGGTGCGTGGGATCGGCGAGTTCACTGGTGCCGCCATCGCCGAAGTTCCAGAAGGTGCTCACGATGGCGCCCGGGCCCGTGCTCGCATCGCCGAACTGGATGTTGGCATGGTCGAAGTCCGCGATCCACGAGGAAGCCGTGAACTGGGCGGTGGGTGGTTGATGCGCGATCACCTGTCCGGTGGTGGTGGCCTGGCCTACGCAACCGATCGGCGTGGTCACCGTCAGGTTCACCTCGTACACGCCGGAGGTGTAGACATGGATGGGCGCGATGGCCACCGAGGCCGTGCCGTCACCGAAGTCCCAGAGGTACGAGACCGGATCGGTGGTGAGGCCAGAAGGCATCTGGACCGTCAACGGTGCACAACCTTCGGCGATGATGGGCGGGAGTTCGATCGTGGGCGGGAACTGGATGTCCACCGGAACGGTGCCGTTGATCTGCGTGCCGCAGGCGTCCGTCACCACCACGGGATATCCGCCATCCACCAAGGGTTGCACTTCAAAAGGACCGGGCCCCGTGGTCTGCAGCGTCGGCCACTGGAAGCTGACCTCGCCGGGATAGTTCGCAAGGACCGCACCCACGTAGGCCGTGCCTCCGGGGCAGATGACCGTATCGCCGATGAGCACCAGGCTGGCGAGGTTCAGGTCCTGCACGTTCACCGGCACCACCAGCGTAGGACCCGCGCATCCTGCGCCATCCGTCACTTGGATCGTCACGTTCTGCGTGGCGGCGAAGGCGTGCGTCAAGGTGTCGCCGGTACCGATGCCGGACCAGTTGATGGTATGGGTCCCGTTGCCGCCCGTGGCCACTGCGGTCATCTGAACGGGCGTGTTCACGCAGACCGTGTCGGGCACATCCACCACCAGGATGATGGGCGGCGGTGCGGTAAGCGTTGCCGTGTTCTGTGCGGTGCAGCCGTGTGCGTCGGTCACCGTTGCGGTGTACGATCCGCTGCCGAGTCCGTTGATGGTCTGCGTGGTCTGACCGTTCGCATTGGCGCTCCAACCGAACGTGTAGGGGAAGCTCCCACCGGTGGCCACGGCCGTGGCGATGCCATTGGTCGCATTAGGACAGGTGGGCTCGGTCACCACGATGTTCGGGAGCACCAGTGTCGGTGGTTCCGTCAGTGTGATGAACAGCGTGGTGTCGCAGCCGTAGGTGTCCGTCACGGTCAGGCCGTGCGTACCGGCCGGCAGGTAGTGTGCGATCGCCGTGGTCTGTGCGTTGGCGTCATCCCACAAGTAGGTGAAGCTCGCATCCGCAGGCGCGAAGACCGCGGTGCCCGAACCGTCGTTGTTGCAGGCGAGATCGGTGCCGGTGAGGCCGCTACCGAAGAAGCTGTGGGGAAGGATGACGTGCACGGTGTCCTGCGCGGTGGGACAGGTCACGTTGCCGGTGGTGGTCAGGTAGAGGTCGATGCCGCCGCTGAGCACTTCCGCCATCGTGGGGGTGTAGCTCACGTTCAACCCGGTGCCGGTGAAGGTGCCTGCGCCACCGCTCCAAATGCCACCCGTGGCGTTGGTCACGGAACCGGTCAGCGCGACGGGCAGTTCATCCGAGCAACCGATGAGGTCGGCGCCCGCATCCACCGCGTTCGGCTGGCCGATCGCGTTCACGACCGTTGGTGCGGAGGAGATACTGCATCCGTTCGCGTCGGTGACGGTGACCGAATAGCTGCCCGCTCCGACGGTGATCGTCGGCGTGCTGGCCGTGGTGTTCCAGAGATACGTGTAGGCACCGAAGCCGCCGTTCACCACAGGGGTGATGGTGCCGTCGTTCTGTCCCGCGCATTGTTCATCCTGCACGTTCATGGCCGTGATCACCAGTGCGTCCGGTTCGGTGATCGTGGTGTTCAATGTGGTGTCGCAACCGAAGCCATCGATCACCGTGAGGGTGTAGTTGCCGGCCATCAGTCCCGTGGCCGTGGCCGTGGTCTGCGCGGCGGCGTCGCTCCAGCTGTAGGTCAGTCCGGCGTTGTCCGGTGCGAATTCAGCGCTACCCGTGTTGCCCGCGTTGCACAACACCGGTGTGGTGGTGATGCTGCTTCCGAAGAAGCTCGTGGGCAATACGATGTGCACCGTGTCCTGGTCGGACGGACAGGTGGTGTTGCCCGTGGTGGTGAGGTGCAGGTCGATGCCGCCGCTGAGCACTTCCGCCATCGTCGGCGCGTAGGTCACGTTCAGTCCACTGCCGGTGAAGGTGCCTGCACCACCGCTCCAGAGACCGCCGGTGGCGTTGGTCACGGCGCCGGTCAGGGCCACGGGCAGTTCATCGAAGCAGCCGATGCGATCGGCGCCGGCATCGGCCACGTTGGGTTGTCCGAGCGCGTTCACGAAGGCGGGAGCGGAGGTGATGCTGCAGCCGTTCGCATCGGTGACCTGCACCACATAAGTGCCTGCACCGACCGTGATGGTGGCCGTGGTGTCACCATTGGTCCAAGCGTAAGCGTACGGCAGTGTGCCACCGGCCACGTTCGCCGTCACCGAGCCGTCGTTGTTGCCCGCACATTGTTCGGGTGCGGTGGTCATGGAGTTGAAGATCAGGGGGGCGGGCTGCGTGATGCTTACGATGGCCGTGGTATCGCAGCCGTAGCTGTCCCGGACGGTGAGCGCATAGGTCCCTGCCATCAGGTTGCTCGCGGTGGCCGTGGTCTGTGCTGCGGGATCCGTCCACAGGAAGGTGAACGACGGATCGTTCGGCAGGAAGCCAGCGGATCCGGTGTTGCCGCCGTTGCAGAGCACGTTGCTCGTGGTGATGCTGCTGCCGAAGAAGCTCGAAGGCAGGGTGATGCGGATGGTGTCCTGGTCGGGCGGGCAGGTGGTGTTGCCGGTGGTGGTGAGGTACAGTTCCACACTGCCGCTGAGCACTTCGGCCATCGTGGGGGTGTAGCTCACGTTGACACCCGTTCCGGTGAAGGCGCCGGCCCCGCCGCTCCAGATGCCGCCCGTGGCGTTCACCACGCTGCCGCTGAGGGATACGGGCAGTTCATCGGAACAGGCGATACGGTCGGCTCCGGCATCGGCCTGGTTGGGTTGGCCCGCCGCATTCACGGCGATCGGTCCGGCGCTCACGGAGCATCCGTTCCCATCGGTCACGGTGACGTTGTAGTTGCCCGCACCCACGGTGATCGAAGGAGTGGTGGCGCCGGTGCTCCAGAGGTAGGCGTAGGTGCCGGTACCGCCGGTCACGGTCGGCGTCAGGCTGCCGTTGCCGGCACCCGCGCACGATTCATCCATCACCGCCATGCTGGCGATGCTCAAGGCTGGCGGTTCGGTCACGGTGATCGACAGCGTGGTGTCGCATCCGAAGAAGTCGCTCACTTGGATGGTGTGCACACCGGCGATGAGTCCCGTGGCCGTGCTGGTGGTTTGCCCGCTCGGGCTCCACAGGTAGCTCAGCATCGGACTGTTCGGGGTGTAGACGGCCTGTCCGGTCGCGCCACCGTTGCAGGTGATGTGCTGCGCACTGATCGCGGAGTTGCGGAAGCTGTTGGGCAGGATCACCAGTACCGAGTCGCGGTCCGGCGGGCAGGCGCCGGTGCCGGTGGCGGTGAAGAACAGTTCCAGTCCTCCGGCGGTGAATTCCGCGGGTGAGGGTTGGTAGGTCACGTTCATCCCGGTTCCGGTGAAGGTTCCGGTGCCACCGCTCCAGACCCCTCCGGTGGCGTTGGTGACGGTGCCGCTGAGCACCACGGGGATATCCGTCATGCAGGCGAACACATCGGCCCCACCGTTCGCCGAGTTGGGTTGGGAGGTGGCCGCGATGGTGATGTTGCCGGGATGGTTCACGCAGCCGTTGTCGTCCGTCACCAGCACATCATAGGTGCCGGCCCCGGCATTGATCGAGGGGGTCGTGGCACCGTTGCTCCAGAGGTAGGTGAAGGGCGCCAGGCCCTCGATGATCTGCACCGCGGCGGTTCCGTTCGCGTTGCCGCTGCAGGCCTCATCGGTGGTGGAAGTGGTGACATGCAGTCCGGGCAACACTTGCACGGAGTACACATAGGTCTGGAACGCGGGGATGGGGCAGGCGCCATCGTTCACCGTGATGATGAAAGGATAGAAGCCCTCCGTGCCATCGGAGGCCGACCAGCAGACGTCGATGGTGAGAGGATTCGTCCCGGTAACGCTCATCGTGGCACCGGGCAGGTTGAGGGCTACGTTGGAAGTCGCCGTAAGGATGTTCGCACCGTTCGGATCGGTAACGATCATGCGGGCGCAGAAATCGCCCGACTCGCAGACCTGGATCGCGTACGGAGCGGTCTGCACGGCGGTGCCCGTGATGCTGTTGATGGTGCCCGATGCGGGGTCCGGAGGTTGGTTGGCGCAGTTGCGCGCGATGAACTGCATGTCGCGCATGATGGATCCGATCAGGTTCCCCTCGGCATCCCAGATCTGCACTTGCACCACCACCACATAGTGTCCGGCGTTGTTCAACGTGAAGTTCACCTGGCCCGTGGCAGGATCCAAGGTCAGCCCTGGAATG
>DASWWQ010000249.1:0-11693 GCA_036405935.1 Flavobacteriales bacterium | reverse complement strand
CCGGACAGCTGCCTCCTTGACCAAGGGGTTCAGCCTTTGAAGGAGTTGGAGGATCTCCTTGGACAGGCGCATGTAGATCAGCTCATTCGTGAACAGAGCGAAAACAGCAGGCTTCTCCACGACCTTGCCTTCGGGTACCGGCATCCCATTGAGCCGCAACATCTGCTTATAGTACACCTGCGGGTATCGAGGCTCATACGGTTGGATGATCTTGGAGATGGTCTTCTGTACGAGCAGGTCGAACTCATAAGGCGATGTCCATGTTCCATTCCTGAGCTGGATCTTCAGGTGTTCCCGGTCAAAAGCAGCATCAGAGAAACCCTCCGCAATTTTGACGTCGGGGAGCTGTAGCAATTGCTGGATCAGCTTCTGCCTATCCTCCTGTTGATCAATGTGGGTCTCAACCGTTCCCACCTTGACGATGGGCTTGTTCTCATTCTCCTTTTTCATCTGTACAGCGTGTTTTCGATTGATCTGACGAAGTCCTTGATGGGCTTGGCCTCCTTCCATGGGTTGCCGATTTTTCGGAGCAACGCTCCAATAGGTGGGTTGTACCTGGTGGCCCTCGGCCAAGCCAATCGGTCGGTTTTCCCTGCCTCGTACGCGTGGAACACGTACACGAAGCTCTCATGAACTTGATGCAGTTCAGCGAAGCGCCGCACTTGATAGGGATCCCTCAGGCTGGGCCTGATAACCTGCATCTTCTCAGGTGAGAAGAAGTACTTGCGTGCGAAGTCATCCGCCTCGGCCTCTTTCTTCTTCACCGAAAGTTGATCGACCTCTTCTTCGGAGATGTGGTATGCGTTTTTCCTGATCTCCTCCCAATCGAAGATCACGTGAAAGAGTTCGTGGATGAGCGCGAACCAGAGCGTTGGATAGAAGCCCTTGTAGTCCGTGAGTGCAATGCACGGCTTGTTATGAACGGAGAAGGTTGCGCCTCGAAGATGTAGTGTCGGTAGGGGCGGCTGATAGATGACAGTGACCCCGAGCTTGTACAGTTCTCGGATGATGCTGATTAGACCGATCTCCACATCCGTAGAGTGCCATCGGATCTGTGGAAAAAACTCGATCAGGGCCTCGCGGCTGTACCCGTTCGGGTTGTCGATGGTCTCGAACGTCTTTCGGGATGCGCTGATCCACGTTAATCGGGCTAAGGTGTTCTTGGGCTTGACCATGCCCGCGCTGAATGCCACGTCATCACTGGGCTTGGGATGTTCGTCGATGCTGTTGTAGCCGAATAGCTCGTTGAGCTTGGCCTCCGCTGCAACATAATCGGTGATGCTGTCGAGGAACCCAGCCTTTTTCAGCGCCGTGAGGTCGAAGTTCTCCCGGAGGAATTGCACCTTTTTAGATGACGTCCCCGGCTGGGTGACATCTGGGAAGTTTTCTTCCAGCGCCTTCAGATACAGCTCTGCTACCCGCTCCTTCTCCACCTGGAGGAACCCAGCGATGCGAATCAGGCTGGTGTAGTCCACCCTCTTCTGAGTACCGTCCATTATGCCCGTGAGGGTTAAGGGCTCCACGCGCATCAGTTCGGCAGCATTGGTAACGGAGATTCCCAGTTCAAGAACCCGGCACTCGAACAGGCTCCGCAGCGTTGGGGACCTTTCGGGCATACCGGGGAGTGATGCTCGGAGCAACCTTCCTAATTCATCATCGTGCTGCTTGGACATACAGGTGCTGGGGTTGTGCGGCTGCTAATATAGACATCATTACCCTGAAGATCAACATTCTGTACATTGTCGCCGCACCCTCACGGGTTCATTATTCAAACTGATTAAATATGCTTGACGTCAAGAAAATATCTATATTTGAGCCACCAAGCCCAAGGTTCATGAACCGCCTCCCCCTCGAAAAGCAAGTCCAGATCATCAACATGCTCGTTGAGGGGTCCAGCCTGCGCAGTACTTCCCGTGTGTGCGACGTGTCGATCAACACCGTTACGAAGCTGCTGGTGGACGTGGGTCGCGCATGCGAGCGCTTCCACGATGAAACCGTCCGGAAGGTGGAGACCAAGCACATGCAGTGCGACGAGATCTGGAGCTTCGTCTACAGCAAGCAGAAGAACGTTCCCGAGGGCATGGAAGGCGAAGCCGGTGACGTGTGGACGTGGACCGCGCTCGATTCGGACACGAAGCTGATGGTATTGTGGTTCGTGGGTAGCCGCGATGCTCAGGCCGCCTATGAGTTCCTGAGCGACGTTCGCAGCCGCGTATCGACCCGCATGCAACTGACCAGCGACGGGCACAGCGCCTACCGCTCTGCTGTTGACGCCGTGTTCGGTCGCAACATCGACTTCGCCCAGCTTATCAAGATCTACGGCGCACCCGTTGGCGGCAAAGGCCACGAGCGCAAGTACAGCCCTGCCGAATGCACCAGCACACGCACTGAAGTGGTGATGGGCCGCCCCAACCACGAGCACATCAACACCTCACACGTGGAGCGTCAGAACCTCACGATGCGCATGGCGATGCGCCGCTTCAGGCGCCTGACCAACGCGTTCAGCAAGAAGGTGGAGAACCATTGCCACGCCATCGCCCTGCACTTCGTTCACTACAACTTCTGCCGCATCCACAAGACCCTGCGCGTTACCCCTGCGATGGAAGCCGGACTGACCGACGATATCATGTCCATCGCCGACGTGGTGAAGCTGGTGGACCGGTATAAGGACTAGCCTATAGAGATGGTCTATCTTTGTCACTATGAGCAAGGAAACGAAGCGGACTATAGGCATGCTCCTAGCCGGGGTTGCGCTGCTCTTTGCCATCGTGTGGATCTGGTTCGAGCACGATAAACAGAAGAGGCGCAATAAGGAAGGTTGGTCTGCCGATGCGGACAGCCTTCGTAAAGACTGGCAGAACGTTGGCAGCAGCATTCAAAAAGGGGCAGAATCGGTCGCCAGCGAAGCCGCCTAGCGCACCCCCATCTGTCATTGCGGCAATGCGGACCCATTCCGGTCCCATTCCCGACCCTGACACATTGGAGCGGTATAATCAGATCATCCCGAATGCTGCCAACCGAATATTGGAGATGGCGGAAAAGGAGCAGGCGCACCGGCACAAGGAGCATACGGGAGATCGGTCACTAAAAGGATGGGGGCTTGCATGCGGAATGCTGGTGGCGGCCTCACTGGTCGGCATGTGCCTTTACTCCATGTACCTCGGTCACTTCGAGATTGTTCGCGGAGTTCTTATGTGGGGAGGAGGAATAATAGCGGTGCTAGTTGGCGTTGGAGCGACCAAGCGATTGATAGGCTGGTCGCGCAAGTCAAACTGAGACACTACCCCATGGTCCGGCCGCGCTAATTTCGCGCGCCAAGAAGTACGGATCGGGCCCGCGGCCCGTTCTCCTCCGATCCATGCGCCAGCTGCTCCTGTTCCTGCTCCTCCTGTCGCTGCGCCCTGCGCACGCCCAGGTCAGTGAGTTGGGGCTCACCGGAGGGGCCATGTACTATATCGGCGACCTCAACCCGCAGAAGCACTACCCCAAGCACACGGCGCTCAGCGGGGGCATCGTGTACCGGTACAATTTCACGGACCGCTACGCCCTGCGGCTGCAGGGCCTCTTCGGTCGGCTGGAGGCCTATGATTCGGAATCGCCGGACACCCTCCAGCAATTGCGCAACCTCGGTTTCCGCAGCAACCTCTTCGAGGCCAGTGCCCTGATCGAGGTCAATTTCTTGAAATACAGGGCTTTGCGGAATGGTACAGTGTGGACGCCCTTCATTTTCGTGGGTCTGGCCTATTACCATTTCAATCCCACCAGCGTACTGAACGACACCCGTTACGAGCTGCAACCCTTGGGTACGGAGGGGCAGGGTACCTCCGCAGGGGGAGGAGAGGCCTACAAGTTGAACCAAATGGCCATCGTGCATGGCGCAGGCTTCAAGTTCGCCCTCACCCAACGGCTCGATCTGCAGTTGGAATGGGGACTTCGGCGCACCTACACGGACTACTTGGACGATGTGAGCGGCCTCTATGCCGACAACGGCGTGCTGCTGGAGGAGAGCGGGCCCCTTACCGCGCTCCTGGCCGACCCCTCGGTGCTCCGCAGCACCGGCTTCAACACCGGCCGGGCCCGGGGGGATGTGAACACGCGCGACTGGTACCAGTACACCGGTATTTCCCTCACCTTCCGCCTGACGAAATTCACCGAATGCGACGCCATGTGGGACAGTCGCCGTCGGAACGCCCAACGTTAGAGGGATATGGCGATCTTCGCGCCCTTCACGTCCGATGACCACCGATGAACTGAAGTCCATGATCGATCCCGCACGTGTGCCCAAGCACGTCGCCGTGATCATGGACGGCAACGGCCGTTGGGCCGAACGCCAGGGCGAACATCGGGTGATCGGCCACTCGAACGGCGTGCGTTCCGTGCGTGAGACCTTGGTGGGTGCCACGGAGATCGGTGTTCGCTACCTCACCCTGTACGCCTTCAGCACCGAGAACTGGAACCGTCCCAAGGCCGAGGTGGAGGCCCTGATGGACCTGTTGGTGAGCACGCTGCTGAGCGAGGTGGACAGCCTGAACGAGAACGGCGTTCGTCTGCATACCATCGGCGATACCGACAGCCTGCCCGAGCACTGCCGTGCCACGCTGAAGGAGGCCATTGCCCGGACCGCGCACAACGATCGCATCACGCTGACGTTGGCCCTCAGCTACAGCGCCCGCTGGGAGATCCTGCGCATGGTGCGCAGCATCGCCATGGACCACCAACAAGGTCGGCTGGACCTGCACGCCATGGATGAATCCCTGATCAACGACCGGCTCAGCACCACCGGGATCCCCGACCCGGAGCTGCTCATCCGCACCAGCGGCGAGCAGCGCATCAGCAACTTCCTGTTGTGGCAGATCGCCTATGCCGAGCTCTGGTTCACCCCGGTGCTCTGGCCCGACTTCCGGAAGGAGCACCTTTTCCAGGCCGTGATCGATTTCCAGAACCGTGAACGCCGCTTCGGCCTCACCAGCGACCAAGTCCTTTCCGCCTGATGCGTTCCCTGTTCCTCGCGCTCGTACTGCTCCTCGTCCGTACCGCCTCGGCCCAGCACCTCTCCGGGTCCGTGGTGGACTACGGTTATCCCAAGGAATACACCATCGGGGGTATCACCGTGAGCGGCTGTGTCACCCGCGATGCCAACGCCGTGAAGCTTTTCAGCGGCTTGCAGGTGGGCGACAAGATCACCGTGCCCGGCGAACGGATCGGCAAGGCCATCCAGGCCATCTGGGACCAGCACCTCTTCACCGATGTGCGCATCGAACTACCGGAACCGCCCCGCGGTAGCACCATCTTCCTGCACATCATCGTGCAGGAGAACCCCAAGGTGGGCGGCACCTCCTTCGCCGGCACGGTGAGCCGCAGCGAGGGCGACAAGCTCCGCGAAGAGATCGGGACGCTCAAAGGGGTGCAGTACAACGAGGCCCTCGTCAGCCACATCGAGGGTACCATCCGGCGCTATTTCGTGGACAAGGGCTACCTGAAGGCTTCCGCCCGGGTGGTGCCGCGGGATGTTCCTGCGGATACGAGCAAGACCATCGACGAGAACACGGTGTCGCTCAACATGCTGGTGACGAAAGGCCCGCGTGTGCGCATCAAGGACATCGAGTTCCACGGTAACGAGAACATCCCAGCCAGCCGCCTGCGCCGGGCCATGAAGGACACCAAGCGCAAACGTTGGTACAATCCCACCGGTGGCAGCAAGTTCAAGCAGAGCGACTTCAAGAGCGATCTCCAGAGCGTGGTGGCCCTCTACAACGAGAAGGGTTTCCGTAATGCCAGCATCGTGAAGGACACGATGACCTATGTCGGAAAGAAGATCCGCCTGGACATCACCGTGGAGGAGGACAAGCGGTTCTACTTCCGTGAGGTCACCTTCACGGGCAACACGAAGTACCGTACCGATACGCTCGAGCGGGTGCTGGGCGTGAAGCGGGGCGATGTGTACAACAAGAAGCGGCTGGACAGCCGCCTGCACATGAACCCCAGCGGGGTGGACCTCAGCTCGCTCTACATGGACCGGGGGTACCTGAGCTTCTATCCCGAGGCCATCGAACGGGTGGACGGCGACAGCATCGACCTGGAGATCCGCATCCGTGAAGGCAAACAGTACCGGGTGCGCGATGTTTCCATCGTGGGCAATACGAAGACCTTCGACCATGTGATCCGACGGGAGATCCGCACGCGTCCCGGCGATCTCTTCGACCGCAGCGAGGTGATCCGCTCGCAGCAGCAGCTCATCGCCCTGGGCTACTTCGATCCCCAAGCGGTGAACGTGACCCCCACGCCCGATCCCCGCACGGGCCTGGTGGACCTCGAGTACATCGTGGGGGAGAAACCCAGCGATCGTTTGGAGCTGAGCGGGGGTTATGGTGCAGGCCGTGTGCTGGTCTCCTTGGGTCTGTCCTTCACCAACTTCAGCCTGCGCAAGGTCTTCGACAAGAAGGCCTGGAGCCCGCTGCCCGCAGGGGACGGACAGACCTTGAGCCTCCGTGCACAGACGAACGGCGCATACTTCCAGAGCTACAGCCTCTCGTTCATCGAGCCATGGCTGGGTGGAAGGAAACCCAATTCCTTGAGCCTGTCGGCATACTACACCCGGCAGACGAACGGCGCATCCCGTAGCGCGTTGAACAGCGACGGTACTTCCGCCTTCCAGGAGCTGGGCATCATCGGTGGTGCGGTGGGACTTGGCCGGCGTTTGCGCTGGCCGGACGACTATTTCTTCCTGAACCTCACCTCGAGCTACCAACAGTATCGCCTCAACAACTGGAACCAGTTGTTCAGTTTCCAGAACGGCACGAGCAATGTGATCGCGCTGCAGGTGCGTTTCGCACGTCGGTCCATCGCCGAACCGTTCTGGATCACCCAGGGATCGGAGACGGCCATCTCCGTGAAGGCCACACCTCCCTATTCCGCCTTCGATCGGGGAACCGACTATCGCCTGCTGAGCGATGCCGATCGTTACAACCTGGCCGAGTTCCACAAGTGGAAGTTCACCAGCCAGTGGTTCACGAAGCTCACCCGGAGCAAGAGCAAGCACGATCTGGTGCTGATGGTGCGAGCAGGGTTCGGTTTCATCGGCAGGTACAGCGCGCGCAAGGGTGATTCGCCCTTCGAGCGTTTCTACCTGGGCGGCAGCGGCCTCACCGGATTCCAGCTGGACGGCCGGGAGATCATCGCCATGCGCGGTTACGACGAGCAATCCCTTTCGGCCGAGTTCGGCAGTTTCTTCGTGAACAAGTACACCGCCGAACTGCGCTTCCCCGTATCGCTGAACCCACAGGCCACCATCTTCGCCCTGGGCTTCGTGGAGGCCGCCAACGCCTGGAACGATCCCCGGCGTTACGATCCCTTCCGCGTCTACCGCAGTGCGGGTATCGGCCTGCGCCTCTTCCTGCCGATGTTCGGTCCCATGGGGCTTGATTACGGCTGGCGTTTCGATGATGTGCCCTCGGATCCCAACATGGCCAAGGGCAAGTTGAACTTCACCCTTGGCATGGATCTTGGCGAGCTCTGAACGGGATCGCCTATTTTCGACGGCTTCCAAATGAACTTCCACCTGCTCCGCTCCGCCTTGTTGGGCGTGATCCTGATCACCGGCACGGCGAACGCCCAACGCATCGCTTTCGTCGACTCCAAGTACATCCTGGAGCAGATGCCGGACTATGCTTCCGCCCAGCAGGAACTGGATCGTTCCAGCACCCAATGGCAGAAGGAGATCGACGACCGCTGGGCGTCCATCAAGCGGCTGCGCGAAGCCTACAACGCGGAGGCCATCCTGCTCACCGAGGAGATGAAGCGTTCCCGCATGGAGGACATCACCAAGAAGGAACAGGAGGCGCGTGACCTGCAGAACAAACGTTTCGGCGTGAAGGGGGATCTCTTCAAGAAGCGCCAGGAACTGATCCAGCCGATCCAGGACCGCATCTATCAGGCCGTGAAGGATGTGGCGGGGACCAGCTATGTGGCCGTGTTCGACATCGGAGGTGTGGGCAACAACGTGCTCTACGCCAGCGAGAAGTACGACAAGAGCGACAGCGTGCTGCGCAAGCTCGGCATCAAGCCCGACAAGGACGGCACCAACGCCGGCAATGTGCGCGGCGGTGAGGAGGATGAGGAGGAAGCAACGCCCGGTAAGGAACCCGCCCCCACCAAAGGAGGAACCCCCGGCGACAGCGGCAGCGGTCCAACCCGCGGCGGTGGCGAACAAGTGAAACCCAAGTAGTCGAACAACATACATTCCATGAAGAAGTCCGTTCTCTTCCTGTTCCTGGCCGTGTTCGCATGCGCCGGAGTACAGGCCCAAGGTCCCAAGCTGGGCCACATCAACCGTCAGGAGCTGATGCTGATGCTGCCCGAGCGCAAGGAAGCCGAGAAGAAGATGCAGGAGTTCGCCACCACGCTCGACAATCGTCTGAAGGCGATGGGTACCGAGTACCAGACCAAGGTGGCCGATGCGCAGGCCCGTTCGGCGACCATGACGCAGACCGAACAACAGAGCATCATGCGGGAGCTCCAGGAGTTGGAGGAGCGCATCAGCAACGCCCGCGAGAAGGCCCAGGAGGACCTGGCCAAGCAGGAGGAGGAACTGCTGGCACCCATGGTGAAGCGGACCGGCGAGGCCATCAAGGCCGTGGCCGACGCCAACAACTTCACCTACATCTTCGACAGCAGCACCGGCATGGTGCTCTACTACGAGAAGGGTGAGGACATCCTGCCCTTGGTGAAGAAACAGCTCGGCATCCTCTGATCGCGATCCCTTGAAGGGCGACACGCGAGCGATAGGGATCTTCGATTCAGGCATCGGTGGCCTTACCGTGGCCACCGCCATACGACAGGCGCTCCCCCGGGAGCGCCTGCTCTATTTCGGGGACAACGCGCATGTGCCCTACGGTCCGCGTCCGGTGGCGGAGATCCAGGATTTCAGCCGGGGCATCACCGAGGCGATGATCGCCGCCGGTTGCAAGTTGATCGTCATCGCCTGCAACACGGCCAGCGGTGCCGCATTGCAGCAATTGCGCAAGGAGTATCCCGCCCTGGATCTCGTGGGCATGGAGCCCGCCGTGAAGCCTGCGGTGGAGCACACACGTACCGGCGTGGTGGGGGTGATCGCCACCACCTATACCGTGCAAGGCGAGGTCTTCAACTCCATCGTCGAACGTTTCGCGCAGGATGTCGAGGTGCTCCGCCAACCTTGTCCGGGCCTGGTGACCCAGATCGAGGCCGGTGAATTCGACACACCCCGGACATTGGAGATGCTGCACGGCTGGATCGATCCGATGCTGGAACGCGGCATCGACGTGCTCGTGCTCGGGTGCACGCACTACCCGATCATCCGCAACGTCATTGAACAGGTCACCGGTCCGGGCGTACGCGTGATCGAACCCTCGGACGCCATAGCGCGCCGCGTGGAGCAGGTGCTGCGTGAACGGGATATCCTGGCTCCGGCCGGTGCGGAAGGCGGGCTCCACGCCTTCACCAGCGGTGATCCGCAGCATTTCCGGGAGATGATGGAGCGTATCGGCATCGCGTCCGATGCGGTCCATCACGCCCCTTGGGAGGAAGGTCGATTGTCGCTGGATGGATCACCCTCCTTGAACCACCCGGCATAGAACAGGTAGTTCTTCGCGATCCGCTCGATCTCGCCTTCGCTGAGGGCCTTGCTGACGGGGCCGATGCGTTTGGCGGGTACACCGGCCATCAGGCTACCGGGTTCCACGATGGTGTCCTGCAGCACCACCGCACCGGCGGCGATCACACTGCCTGCGCCGATCACGGCCTGGTCCATCACAATGGCGCCCATGCCGATCAGCACCTTGTCGTGCACCGTGCAACCGTGCACGATGGCGTTGTGCCCGATGCTGACGTCGTTGCCGATGGTGAGGCCACACTTCCGGTAGGTGGCATGCAGCACCGCACCGTCCTGGATGTTCACCCGATCGCCGATGCGGATGCTGTGCACATCGCCGCGCACCACGGCGTTGTACCACACGCTGCATTGGTCGCCCATCACCACATCACCGATGACCACCGCGGTCTCGGCCAAAAAGGGATCACGCCCGAAGGTGGGCGTGATCCCTTTCAAGGTCCGGATGAGTGCCATGGTCAGTGTTTGCCGGCGGGCATGCCGCAGCCTTCGTTCCGGCAGCAGGCGGGCAGGTCCTTGCGGGCCTCCTCGTTCGGTGCCAGGTCGTCGGCGGCATAGCCGAGCTTGGCCACCGCCGCACGCAACTTGGCGGGGTCGGTCTTCTTCTCGTCGTAGTCGACGTGGATCACATTGGTCTCCAGGTCCACCGATACCGTTTTCACGCCCTTCTCGTAGAGCATTTCGGTCTCGATGGTCTTCTTGCACATGCCGCAGATGGCGTTGGTCCGGATGTCCACATCGGTGTGGTCGCCCTTGTGCTGGGCGAAGAGCGCGGTGCCGGCCAGGAAGGACAGCAGGAAGAGGAGATTTCTCATGGGTGTGGATCGGTCTTTTCGTTCTTCTTCAGGGTGAATCGCAGGCCGGCGTAGGCCATGGCCTTGTTGGTGGGTCCCCAGATCATGGAGGCGTCAAAATACGGGCCGAAGGGATCCTCCGGTGCCAGGATCTGGCGCGTCTGCAAGGTGCTGGTCAGGTTCTCCCCGCCGAGGTAGAACTCCCACGCGCCTTGCGCGTAGGTGATCTGTGCGTGCATGGTGATGTAGGAGGGAGCGCGTTCGCCGAGGCGGTAGGCTTCGGGATTGCTGTCGGTATCCGGTAGGCGCGACGATCCGAAGAGGTGGCCGCTGATGTCGAAGCGCCAACGTTCGTTGCGGCTTTCGTAGGCGAGGTCCACCATGCCGCGGTGGGTGGGGATGAAGGGGCGCTCGCGCAGCACCCCGTCGTAGGTGCTCTTCACATCGTACCAACGGTAGCTCACCTTCAGGTCAAGCTGGCGGGTGAGGCCCACGGTGATGTCGCCCAGCACGCTGTTGGCGTAGGAAGGACCGTCCAGCATGTACAGCGCCAGCACCTGGGGCGAACGATCGAGGTCGGTGATCAGCTGCGCGGTGAAGTCGCTGCGGTAGGCATCCACCCCGAAGCTCCACTTCTTGCCCAGCCACTTCACCTTGTGCAGGAAGGAGATGCCGTTGTTCCATGAGCGCTCCATGCCCAGGTCGCCTTCGATCACCACTTCGCGCGAGCTGGCCAGTGCGCTGGCGTTCTCCACCAAGGGGTTCGCCGTGCGGAAGGCGCTGCCGCTGCTGAGGCGTACGGTGGTCATGGGGCCGAGGTCGTACTTCAGATGGAGACGGGGAGAGACGGCGTTGCCATAGAGGTCGTTGAAGTCACCGCGTACCCCGCCCACGAAGGTGAAGTTGCCGCGGTGGCGGGTGAACTCCGCGAAGAGGCCCGGCATGCGTTCCACCCGACCCAGGTCCAGGCGCACCGCATCCTGGCGGAACAGTTCCTTGTAGTCGTCGAACTGGAAGCTGGCCCCCCCTTTCACCTGATCGCCCTTGTCGCCCAGCAGCCGCTGGTAGACCACGTTGCCGTAGAGGCTGTGCTGGCGCCCATCGTAGAGGCGCTCACCGAAGTTGGAGGTGACGAAGTGCTGGCGGCCCGCCACCATGATCCCCACACTCTCGCGCCCCTTCGGTCCGAACACCCAGCCGTTCTTCACGATCACATCGAGCATCTCATTGTCGATGTTCACGGCATACCGGTC
>DASWWQ010000248.1:0-4538 GCA_036405935.1 Flavobacteriales bacterium | reverse complement strand
GGTGTGTTCACCGACGGTGGACTGCGCCGCGGATTGGAGAAGGAGGGCAACAAGTTCCTGACGAAGAAGCTGAGCACGTTGAAGTTCAACGCGCCCTTCACCATCAGCCCGGAAGCCTTGCTGGACGAAGCCCAGAAGGCCTTCAAGGAGCACAAGGTGGATACGCTCAGCGTGAGCGAGAACGGCAAGCAGCTCGGCATGCTCGATATCCAGGACCTGATGAAGGCGATCTCCGCCTGATCAAGATCGATCACGAATGCAGAAGGGCGCGGATCTCCGCGCCCTTCTTGTTGAATTATCGTCATCGCGAGCGGCGCATTCGTCGTGTGATGACCTTGTATAGGAGATCGCTTCGTCCTTGGGCCTTGCAATGACCGGGGATGGGGCATCGCCAGCGATCCAAAACCCAACGTCATCGCGAGCGGCGCATTTGGCCGCGTGGCGATCTCTATCCCTTGTCGTCATCCCGGGATCGCATTCAGGCCGAAGCGATCTCGTCCTGAATAACCTTGTGCAGGAGATTGCCGCGTCGCTCCGCTCCTCGCAATGACGGTGGGGATGGGGCATCGCGAGCGATCCCGAACCCTAGGGTCACCTTGAGTGTCAAGGCCCGGGACCCTTGGTCCTCGCAATGAACGTCTATGGGTGGCGCTCCCGTCACGCAACGCATTCTCTGCGCTCTCCGCGACGCTGCGGTGAAAAGAAACCCACGCCTCACTTCGCCTCGATCACCACCTCATCGCTGAAGATCCAGGTCTTACCACCCCTGCCCACATGCCAGTCGGGGCAGGGCCCACCGTTCTTGGCGATCACCTTCAGGTAGCGGGCCTGCTTGTTCAGCGGGGCGGTCCATAGCACTTGGATCTGCCCGCCTTCGGCCTTACGGTCCACGGTGTTCTCCACGGTGGCGCTGCTCCAGGTGCGACCGTTGGTGCTCCACGCGAACTGCACCTGCGATGGGTAGAAGATCCACGCACCGGGGTCCTGAAGCACGCTGAGGCCCACGCGTTCCAAGGTGCGCACGGCGCCGAGGTCGATGGTGCCGTTGATATCCGTGCCCTCGAAGCCCTGCCATTCGCCGGTGCGGAACTCCGTGCCCCCGCGGATGCCGTCCACCAAGGCTTGCGGACCTCCCGCGGCGTACTGGTTCGCGTAGAGCGTTTCCAAGGTGATGCTGCTGTTGCCGTCGATCTTCCTGAAGCGCGCCGTGTTCGGGGCGCTACCCGGACTGGAGGCTTCCACCGAGCAGGTGCCATGGACCATGAACGGCTCCTTGTAGGTGAAGGCCGAGGTGTCCTTCGCCGTGCGCAGCACCACCAGCGTCCTGCCGCTGCTGATGATGCTCACCTCCAGGCTGTCGCGGAACACGGGTGCTTTCGCTTGGATGATCGGGGTGATCGGCATCGCGGCCGGTGCGCGTCCTTCCTCATCACCGACCATGCTGGCGGTGGTTTGCGGAACCCGATCGCGGTCGAAGCGCAACATCCCCCCGTGGGCCACCTGCGCATGCGTGATGGTCCGCGCGGAACGGTGCTCGAACCGCGTACGGCTGCCATCGTCCATCACCGGTGGTGCATCGTCCGCTTTCCCCTTGGCCGCCGCTGCTTCCATCTGCGCCCAGGAGCTATCGCTCACCATCACGGTGAAGCCTTTGCCTTGCCCGAGGTCGATGCGTGCCTCCTGGAACAACGGATAACCGAGCGTGTAGGTGGGGTCGCCCGGCGTAACGGGGTAGAAACCGAGCGCGCTCATCACGTACCAAGCGCTCATCTGCCCGCAATCCTCGTTGCCGCTGAGACCGTCCGGCGCGTCGTGGTACTGCTCCGCGAGGATGCTGCGCACCAGTTCGCGCGTGCGTTCGGGCTTGCCCAGGGCCGAGTACAGATAGGCCATGTGATGGCTCGGCTCGTTGCCGTGCGCATACTGCCCGATCAGGCCGGTGATGTCGGCCTGCTGCCGCCCTGTGGTGGCCGAGCGGGTGGTGAAGAGCGAATCCAGCAGGGCCCGCGGGGCGATGCCGAGCTCGGTGCGTCGCTTGTCCAGCGCCTTGAGGTCGTGCGGCGCGAACTGGCTGTACTGCCACGCGTTGGCCTCGGTGTAGTTGAAGTTCACCTCGTACGGATCGAAGGGGGAGAGCATGCCCGCGTTGCGACGCGGCCGGAAGAAGCCGGTCTGCGGATCCAGCAGGTTGCGCCAGTTCTGCGAGCGGCCCATGAACAAGCGGTACTGCTCACTGCTCTTCGGGTCGAATTGCTGTTCCCGCGGAAGCTTGGACAACATCACTTTCGCCACCTGGGCGATGCACCAATCGTCGTAGGCGTATTCCAAGGTCCTGCTCACGCTCTCGGGTGCGTCCTCGCTGCTGATGTAGCCCTTCGCACGGTAGGCGTTCAACCCGGGTTCATCGCGCATGGCGCTGGCCACCATCGCTTCCAAGGCCAGCTTCTCATCGAAGCCTCGGATGCCTTTCATGTACGCGTCGGCGATCACGCTCACACTGTGGTAGCCGATCATGCAGTCGGTCTCGTTGCCCCAGAGTTCCCACACCGGCAGGCGACCGCCATCCTTGTAGTGCAGCAGGAAGGTGTTGATCCAATCGCTGGTCATCTCCGGCTCCAGGATCGTCATCAGCGGATGCAGCGCGCGGAACGTGTCCCACAGGCTGAACACGGTGTACACCGGGCGATCGCTGTGATGCACCTGGCCGTCCATGCCGCGGTACTTGCCGTCCACATCGCTGAAGACGTAGGGCGCCACGTACGAGTGGTAGAGTGCGGTGTAGAAGATGCGCTGCTGTTCGGGTGTTCCTCCCAGCGTTTCGATCTTGTCCAGCTTGGCGTTCCAAGCCGCTTCGGCCTGGGTACGCACTTGGTCGAAGTCCCAATGCGGCACCTCGGCCTCCAAGTTGGCGCGAGCCCCTTCGATGCTCACGGCGCTGATGCCCACCTTCACGATCAACGGAGCATCCCCTAGAACACCGAAATCCAAGGCGATGAGTTCCGGCAGGATACGCTTGCCGTCTGCCGGAATGTCGCTCCGGTAGTTGTTGAAGTCGAAGGTCTTGATCTTGGGATGGCTGAACCGGATGCAGAAGAAGAGCTGTTGGTCCTTGGCCCAGGACCGGCTCCTTCTGTTCCCTACGATCTCGGTCGGACCGACCTCCGTGATCTTCATTTCGATGGCGAGGTCCCTGTGATGTAGGTCCATCACAACATAGGCGTTCTCATTCTCGGGGAACGTATACCGATGGACCCCGGAACGTTCCGAAGCGGTGAGCTCGACTTTCGTTCTCGCCTCCTTGAGTTGAACGGAGTAATATCCAGCACTGGCCTTTTCGGTACGCTTATCGAACGATGATCGGTACTCCGATGCGTCAAGTGAGAACCGGCCGCTCATCGGCATCAGTAGAACATCGCAGAGATCGGCCACGCCGGTACCGCTCAGATGCGTGTGACTGAAACCGTAGATCAGACTATCGCTGTAGTGGTAGCCCCCGCAGCCGTCCCAATCCATGTAGCCGTCGGGGCGGGTATCCGGGCTCAGTTGCACCAGTCCGTTCGGCACGCACGCACCGGGGAAGGTGTGCCCGTGGCCGCCCGTGCCCACGAAGGGGTTCACCAGCTCACGGGCCTTGTTGGTCTGGGCCGAAGCAGGAAGACCGAGCAAGAGCGCCAGCAGAAGCGTAGGGACGTGGCGGCGGAAGAGGGTCGATACGAAGGGGATCGGCATGGGCCGAAGCTAGGATTCGTGCCGTGCCTGCCAAAAGCACGAAGGCCGCTCCCTTGCGGGAACGGCCTTCGTGCTGGGCGTAGGAAAGAGGTCAGCGCTGGATCACCAGTCGCTGGACGTGGTCCTGGGTTCCGTCGGAGAGGCGCACGAGGTACACCCCGCTGGCCAGGCCTTGGAGGTCGACCACGGTGTTGATCGCGCCATCACCCAAGGATACCGTGGTGTTGCTGACCATGGCACCCCGCAGGTCCAGGATGGTCACGGTTGCCGTGGTGGCTTCCGCATCCAGTCCGTTGGCCACCAGGGTCACGCGCTCACCCTGGTTGGGGTTGGGGAAGAGCTGCAGTTCGGCGGCCGTTGCTTGCGCAGCGATGCGCTGTTCCGCCAGTGCCGGAGCATTGCCGATGGTGAGTTCGCAGGTGGGGCCGCAGTAGCCGCTCCAGATGCCGTTCACCAGCACTTCCACATCCACGGTGTAGGTGTTGCCGTCGATCAGGGGCAGGGTCACCCAGTTCAGCGCACACAGGTACGTGGGACGATCCACCACCCGCACATAGCCGCTGGCCGCATGCCTGAAGCGGAAGCGGTAGGCGGTGGCGCCGCTCACGGGCTGCGCCCAGATCTTGCTGCTTCCACCGAAGGTGCGGGTGACGCCGCAGGAGTGGGTATTGCTCGCCGGATTGTCGATCAGGGCGGTGCAGTTGGTCTCGGCGGTCATGCCCAGTTCGCAGCCGGGACCGTAGTGGTCATCGGCGAATCCGGGGAGACCTTGATCCACGCGGGCGCGGACGAAGTAGACCACACCGGGC
>DASWWQ010000247.1:0-21556 GCA_036405935.1 Flavobacteriales bacterium | reverse complement strand
CACGGACGATGTGCATTCGGGTGAACACGCGGTGGAGTTGCGCAATGCCTACAATTACACCGATGCGGAACCGATCGCCGGAGGTTGGCTGGCCACCAACGACAGTACCGTCTACAACGGATTCAACCTGGTGTTCCTCACCACCGAGCAACAGCCGGAGGTCCTTTCATTCTGGGCCAAGTACCTGCCCCAAGGTGGTGATGTGGGCCATGTGCAGATGGACGTTTACGATGAAGCCCAGGAGATCGTGGGTGCCGGTGCCCTGAGCATCGCCGGTACGTTCTCCGAATACACGTTGTTCGAGGTGCCGATCACCTATACCGGACCCAATGCTCCGTTCATGTTCACGCTCAACTTCAGCACGGCTTCGCCCACCAGCAGTATCACTTTAGGCACCCGTTTCCTGATCGACGATGTGCAGGTGGACCAAGCGGCCTCGGTGCCCGAGCTGGACCGTCAGGCCGTTCGTTTGTTCCCCGTGCCGGCACAGGACCGCCTTACGATCCGTACCGAAGGTGTTCCGTTGGGCCGCACCTTACGCATCACGGATGTGAGCGGACGTACCTCCCTGCACACCATGGACACCGACGGAGTGATGGATTGCAGTGGGCTGGCCGGCGGACACTACACCTTGGAAATGCCGATGGAAGGTGGGCCGGTGCGGCGTTCGTTCCTGATCACCCGCTAGGCCGAGAGGTAGGTCGCCAACCGGTACACCATTGCGCCGAGCGCCAAGAGGATACCGGCCATGCCCAAGTAGCGCCATGCCGGTGCGGATGATCGTTGCCGGATCAACAGGGCCCCCAGACCCAGCGTGATGCCCACGGACATCAGGATCTTCGGCAGGTAGCCATCGATGCAGTCGACGACCAGGCCGATGGATGAAAGTGCGAACACCACCCACAGCAGCGTGCGGTGGCGTTGGGGCAGGGTCGTGTTCATGGTCACCAAGGTAGCCACAGGAAAAATGCGGAAGTGGATAGGGGTATGCTGCAGGACGCTTGTCCTAGGGGCATGAACACGAAAATACTGCGCTCCCTGCTTCCGTTCCTTTCCCTGGTATCGCTCTTGGGCTTCGCTCCGGCCGTCCACGCCCAAGCGGTGGACACCACGCATATCCGCACCCTCTTCGGCGCTGGTAAGGACCATGCGAACGGCGGTTGGGGGGCGCCCACCGCGCACTACACCCGGATCCTGGACCAGGACGCGCTCCTCACCGGGGTACGCGGAGGCTGGCTCATCGATCACCGCCTCACCTTGGGATTCGCCGGCCATGGACTCGTTACCAGTGTCACCAACCCGGCCTATGACCGTCATCGTCAAGCGTTGGGAGACACCTTGCGCCGTGACAGCCGTTTCCGCATGGGTTACGGCGGCCTCCTCATCGAACCCATCATCGCACCACGCAGCCCGGTGCACATCAGTCTGCCGATCATGATCGGCGCCGGTGGATGCACTTACCAGGTGTACGATCGTTCCGCCCACTACGACTCCGACCGGTACGAGGACACCGACTGGGATGCGCAGGCCTTCTTCGTGGCGGAGGCCGGGATCGACCTGGAGGTGAACGTGGTCCGTTTGGTGCGGCTCGGCGTGGGGGCCGGTTACCGCTACACCAGCGATGTGGACCTTCCCGCCACCTCGGCCGATGCCCTGCGTGGCTTCAACTTCGGCGTATCGGCGAAGGTGGGCCGCTTCTGATCACTCCAGCTCACCGCGTTCGGCGGCCTTCACCATGCGCTTGTTGGCATAGATGGCCACTTCCACCCGCCGGTTCTGGGCCTTGCCCGTAGCACTGGCATTGTCGGCCACCGGTTGACCTTCTCCGTAGCCCATGGTGGTGAAGCGGTTGGCCTGCACACTGGAGCTCAGGAAGCGCTGTACGCTTTCGGCCCGCTCCTTCGAAAGACGCATGTTCAGTTCATCCGATCCGTCGGAATCCGTGTGGCCTTCGATCAGCACATCGGTATCGGGGTATTTGTTGAGGGTTGCGGCCAGCTCCGTGAGATTGCTTTGCGCCGCGCTGTTCAGGTCGCTCTTGCCGGAGGCGAAGAGCAGTCCACTGTCGAAGGTGATCTTGATGCCTTCACCCACGCGGGTGACCTCGGCGCCCTTCAGGTCCTCCCGAAGTTCCTCGGCCTGCTTGTCCATCTTGCGTCCGATGAGGGCACCGGCCGTACCGCCCACCGCTGCACCGATCAATGCGCCCCACACCGTGCCCTTATCGCCGAGCTGATTGCCGATGACGGCGCCGGCCCCGGCACCCACGCCGGCACCGATGGCCCCTCCTTTTACGGTCTTGGACGAATTACAGGCCGGGGTCATCAAGAGGGCGGCGCCCAGAGCGGTGGCCACCACGGATCGGAACATCGGAAAGGAACTGGGGGTCTTCATGGTTGTGCGTCTATGCCCGGTCCAAGGGCAGAGCACATGCCGGAGCATCAGGGTGCGGTCACCGGAGCGCCGAGTACCTCAGCATCCACGCTGCAAAGCGCCGCGCGCAGCTGCTTTGCACATCCGGATGGAACGAGGTGCGGATTGCCCGGATCGGGGAGATCAGGGTGCGATCAACGCCCCAGTTGCTCCAGGAAACACTTGGCCGTGTGCGTAAGGTCCATGGGCCAGACACTCATGGTGCCGGTGTCCAGGTCCTGTATACCCCCCGTGGTGAAGTGCATGCGCAGCCGGGCCACCCAGTGCGCACTCAACGCCTCGATATCGGACCGTTGCAGCGGCACGTCGAAGGTGATCAACGCGTGTTGTTCGCCCTTGTCCATGCCGGTGATGGTGCTGGTAGCGGTCTGGTCCACCCGCAGGTCCAGTACACGGCCGTTGGTGAGCTTCAGCAACAGGGGGTCGCCCATCAAGGCCACCGCATGGGGCTCCCCGGGCACCGCCCAAGTGATGCGCAGGAACAGGAGCTGGTGTTCGGCCAGGAAGGAATAGCGCGGGAACAGGCCCAAGGGTGGACCGTCCACGATGATGTAGCGTTCACCACTGAAGGTGTCCGAGGAGTCCAGGCGGACCCGGCAATCCTGGGAAAGTGCTTCCAGATGGACCAGGACCAGAACGAGGGAAAACAGGCGGAACACCGACATGATCTGCCCGGCTTACGCAAATAGCGTCGCGGGGTTGCGGATCAATCCTGTACCAGGCGCACCGTCCGGCCCGCTCCTCCAGAGGTCGGCATCAGATACACCACATATACACCACTGGGCAAGGGCGGATGCGCCACGGTCTCCTGGGCCACCGGCAGTTCGAAGAGCAATGCGCCGGTCAGTGAGCGCACCTGCATGGAGCATCCCTCGATGTTGCCGAGGATCCGGAACACATCATCCTTGGCGGGGTTGGGGGAGATGATCGGGTCGGCTCCACCGCTCTCGATGGTGATCGGCAGCACGTCGGACCAGGTGCTGGTGCCATCCGTATCGGTCTGCTTCAAGCGGTAGTACGAGACGCCCGGGAGGGGGGCGGGGTCGCTGGCCAGATAGAAGAGGGCTGCGTTGCTATTGCCGGCTCCGGGTACGCTCGTGACCGGAGTGAAGTCCACCGCGTCCGTGGAGCGTTCCACCGTGAACAGGGCATTGTCCTTCTCGGAGGCCGTGGCCCAGCTGAGTTCCACCTCGCCGCGCTTCACCTCGGCATCGAAATGCAGCAAGGTGATCGGAAGCACCACGGCGGTGGTGGGGCAGAGCACGGTACGCGCGGAGAGCCCGGGCCCTTGGATCTCGATGTACAACGTGTTGCAGTTCATCGTCACCGGATTGGCCGTGGCGCAGTTGCCGAGTCCCGACCAGGTGTTGGCGCTCACCACCTGTCCGGAGCCGCCGTTGTTGGGCAGATCGAAGAACTGTGAGGTGCCGTTGCACGAAATGGTGCCCTGCAGGGTACTGAGCGAAGCCGGGATGTTCGTTCCGCTGAAGGTGATCTCGTACGATAGCCGGGTGGTGTAATTGTATCCGTACGGGCACGATTGACGGTCCGCCTGGATGGCGATGGGCTGCACCTTCACATGCACGGTATAGCCGGTGGTGGAGGTGAAGTTGCACTGTGCTCGGGCAAGGTCCGGGGCCAGGAAAAGGAACGGCGTGACCAACAGGAGAGGCGAGAGGTTCATCATGGAGCGGCCCGTTGGAACGAGAGCTTGGGACGCTCGGTTATCGGGAGATCCCATGATTTTCCCATGTTTTTCCGGGTACCCCAGGGATCCCGGGGGATCCATCCGGCCGAAAGGCACCTTGATCGGACCGCTCCCGGCCGAGAGGCAGTGCTTAGCTTCGGGCGATCCCCAAGCTTCGCCATGTCCGTATCCCTACGCGCCGTCCACATCCCCTCCGCCCTTTTGGTCGCCACCACCCTGCTGGCCCAGCCAGAACGCCGAGGCTGCCACTTCTTCCGCAACGGGGTGCCCGAGATGCCTTCGCTCACCGATGCCCAACGGTCGGACATCGCGGCCACCATTGCGCGCAGCGACACTTTCGACATCGAGCACTACGACATCGCCATCGACATCACCGACGTGGCGGGGCAGCGCATCAAGGCCGCCACCACCATCCGTTTCCGGGCCATGATGGAGGACCAATCGCTCATCCGCTTCGACCTCACCGGACTGCAGGTGGATTCCGTGGTCCGCGATGGTGAAGCCCTTCCCTTCAACCACGACGGCGACATCCTGGCGGTGGATCTCTTGACGCCCGGTGTGGTGCACGAGCTGCAGCAGCTCACCGTGCACTACCAAGGCCAACCCATCCGCGACCCCGAGTGGGGTGGTTTCTATTTCGAAGGCGGATACATCTACAACCTCGGCATCGGGCTCAGCACCATCCCGCCCAACTTCGGTAAGGTGTGGTATCCCTGCTTCGATTCCTTCGTGGAACGGGCCACCTACACCTACCACGTGAAGAGTGCCGGCGGCTACCGCGCCCATGGCCAAGGTGATCTGCTCAGCGAGGTGCAGCTCGGCGGGGATACCGTGATCCTCAGCTTCGGTCTGGACCTGCCCATCCCCACGCACATCTCGGCCATCGCCGCAGGCAACTACGAGGACCATGATGCCGTGCACACCGGTGCTTATGGGGATATCCCCGTGCGCCTCACCGCCAAGCCCACGCAGCTCGCGGCCATGGTCTCCAAGTTCGTCAACCTCGGCAACGCTATCGATGCCTGCGAATTCTGGTACGGACCCTATCAGTGGGGACGGGTGGGCTACGTGCTCACCACCGATGGTGCGTTGGAGATCCCTTCCAACATCGCCTATCCGGATTTCATGACCACCCAGAGCGATGCCGACAACCGCGCGCTCTTCGCCCACGAGCTGGGGCACCACTGGTGGGGCGATATGGTGACGCCCTACACCCATAATGACATGTGGGTGAAGGAAGGTCCCGCGGAATACTCCGGCCATCTGCTGGAGGAATGGATCGACGGTCCGCAAGGATTGGTGGAGGCCGTGAAGAGCAATCAGCTGTACGTGCTGCGCCAAGCACACCTGCAGGATGGAGGCTTCCAAGCCCTCTCACCGATGCCCGATGAGCACATCTACGGCCTGCATACCTACTACAAGGGTGCTTCGGTGATGCACAACCTCCGCGGCTATCTGGGCGATACCCTCTTCCGTCAAGCGATGCAAGGCGTGCAGGTGGAAGCGGCCTTCAGCGCGCTTTCCGCCGAAGGCTTCCGCGATGCCTTGGAGCTCGTTTCCGGCGCCGACCTGCATCCGTTCTTCCAGGACCAGGTGTTCACGCCGGGCTTCTCGGTGTTCCTCGTTCATCAATTCAGCGCCCAACCCGATGCCGGTGCGTGGTCGGTGGACCTCGATATCCGTCAACGGCTGCGGGGCACCACTTCCTTCCATCACGACGTGCCGCTCGATGTCACGTTCATCGGTGCCGAAGGACAGACCCAGGAACACCTGGTGATGGCCGGAGGCGAATTCACCGACCTGCAACTGGCCGCCGACTTCGAGCCGGTGATGGTGGTGCTGAACCGCCACACCCGCCTCAACCAGGCACGTATGGACCACGAGCGCGTACTGGTGCCCGGCGAGAGCTTCCCCACCGTGCAGCCACGCACGGACTTCAGCCTCTACCAGGATGAACTGGTGGACAGCACCCTGATCCGCATCGAACACATCTGGGCGGGTCCGGACCAGGACCTCGTGGATCCGGGGATCACCCAGATCTCGTCCACCCACTTCTGGGTGGTGGATGGTCTCTGGCCCGAGGGTACGGCCTTGCACGCTCGCCTCACCTATAACGGGGGGGCGGAGACCTCCATGGACCACGATCTGTTCGCCGAGACCGAGGAGTTCGCCGTGCTGGTGTATCGCGAGAACGGTGAGGATCCCTGGACCATCTACCCGGACCAGACCCTTTCGGCCAACAGCCTCACCAACGGCATCGGATACCTCTACATCGATGTGCTGCGCAAAGGCCAGTACGCCTTCGCCAAGGGGCAGTCGATCGCCGGAGTGGAGGAGGAACGTGCGGAAAGGCCGTTGCAGGTGTTCCCCGTGCCCGCACAGGACCGCATCTCCGTGCGTATCCGTGGTGGGTACAACGGCAGCGTGGCCTACACCATCTTCGGCGCGGATGGCCGTACCGTGCTGCAGGGACGTGCAACGACCTCGGGCGGTGACCCGTTGCGGATCGGGACCGGGGCGTTGTCCAATGGATCGTACCTGCTACGCCTGAACGACGATGGCGGAGTGTTGGTGGGCACAACCACCTTCCAGGTGCAGCATTGAATGGACCTGAACGAGATCCAGCAGAAGAAGCCGCTCTTTCCCGTTGGACCGGAGCTGCGGCGTTATCTCGATGAGCATGGGCGCGAGGCGGACCTGCCCTTGGGTTATGCGGACCTGCTGCGCTACGACGGACTCCTGGCACGCCCCGACGCACAGGGCCGGCCCACCCTGTGGAATTCCGTGCTCTACAGGCCATCCGAGGCCGAGGAGCTCCACGCGAAACTGGTCGACCTCTACCAGGGCCTGATCGCCGACGGAAGCCACATCGACCACCTCAGCGTGGCGGCCATCGACTTCTGCATGTACGGCAACTCGCAGCCGTTCCGCATCAAGATCATCAACCAGGTCAACGACAACCACGACTATTACTACATCAAGCGCGCCGATGCCAGCCGTGTGTACGGCCTGGAGATGGAGCACCTGCTGTCGCCCAACCGCATCAACTACCTGCACGGCCAAGGCACCTTGGTGGAGGAACACATCATCGGTGTGCCGGGCGATGACTTCATCGCCGCGCCGGACCGTTTCGGTGGGCATCTCAACGCGGTGCGCCTCAGCAAGGAATTCATCAAGTTCAACGAGCGTTGCTTCGCACGCCTGCTCGGCGACATGCGGGCGTACAACTTCGTGGTGAACGTGATCCACGACCTGGACCAGGTGCAATACCGCCTGCGGGCCATCGATTTCGACCAGCAGTGCTACGAGGGCCGAGGCCGCATCTACCTGCCGCAGTTCTACAAGGAGAACCTGCCGTACGTGCTGTTCGGCCAACAGCACATCAGCATGGAGTCCAGCGTGCAGTACCGCAACGAGGAGCGCTCGTTGCTGCGCAAGCGGTACCGCCTCAGCGAGGACCAGATCAAGCAGCTGCTGGAGGTGATGCGCAACGAGAACATCGCGCCCCCGCAGCATGTGGCGCAGCTACGGGAGGACCTGGGAGCCTATCACCATACGCAAGCCTTTGACGGCTGCAGCACCATGGGGCAGGTGCTCGGAACGCAACTGGCGATCACCTTGGGCCTGGCCTGAAACAGCTCACCGGCGCGCCCGCGGGTGGAACTGCAGGATGTTGCTGCGCAGGTACTCGCGGTCCAGGTGGGTATAGATCTCCGTGGTGGTGATGCTCGCATGGCCCAGCATCTCCTGCACTGCACGCAGGTCGGCCCCACCTTCCACCAGATGGGTGGCGAAGGAATGCCGGAAGGTGTGCGGACTGATGGTCTTCCGGATACCGGCCTCGCGGGCCAGACGCTTCACGAGGTTGAACACGCTGACGCGCGACAATCCGCCACCACGGGCGTTGAGGAAAAGCAGGTCCTCGGCCTTCTTCCGCACCGGTAGATGCACCCGTTCGTCGTTGCGGTATCGCTCGATCTGCGCGATGGCCTCCGGTCCGATCGGCACCAGCCGCTCCTTGTCGCCCTTACCGATCACGCGAACGAAGCCATCGTTGAAGTGCAGCCTGCTCATGCGCAGTCCGCAGAGTTCGCTCACCCGAAGCCCGCAACTGTAGAGGGTCTCCACCATGGCCCGATCGCGGTGCGCCAAGGCTCGGCTCATGTCGATCCGTCCGATCATGGCATCGATCTCCGTGAGGTCCAGGAACACGGGCAGGTGGCGCCCCATACGCGGGCTTTCCAAGAGTTCGGTGGGGTCCGCATCCAGCACCTTCTCCAAGCGCAGCGAACGATAGAAGCAGCGCACGGCGCTCAACAGACGCGCTTGGCTGTTGGCGGCCAGTCCGCCTTTCGCGCTTGCCGATACGAAGGCCTGCAGATCGTCCAGGCCCATGGCCTCCGGTGGCAGGACCGGGTTGTGCGATTCGGCATACGTCCGCAGCTTCGCCAGATCGCGCAGGTAGGCGTCCACCGTGCGCGCGCTCAACGAACGCTCCAACTTCAGATGGATCCGGAAGTCGGTCAAGGCCTTGCCCCATTCCACCCGGTAAAGTTCCGCTCCATGCGAAGCGGCGCAAAAGGCCTTTTCGTCCGTGCATCAACAACCGGCCGTTCAAGCCGTCCTAAACTTGCATCATGCGCATCCTGATCGTGAACGGCCCCAACCTGGACATGCTCGGCACGCGCGAACCGGCCATCTACGGCGACCGCACCTTCGCGGACCACCTCGCCGAACTACGGGGCGTGTTCGCCGGTCATGCCTTGTCCCACATGCAGAGCAACGTGGAGGGGGAGTTGATCAACGCATTGCGCGACGCGAACTCGTCGCAGGACGCGGTGGTCCTGAACGCCGCCGGTTATTCACACACCAGCGTGGCCTTGCGGGATACCATCGCTTGGTTGGGCATCCCCGTGGTGGAGGTGCACATCAGCAACATCCACGCCCGCGAGGAGTTCCGGGAGCGTTCGTTGACGGCCGCCAAGTGCATCGGTGCGATCACGGGTTTCGGGCTGGACGGCTACCGGATGGCGATCGATCACTTGCTGCGCCGCGGCTGATCGAAGGCCTTGCCATCGAGTTCGCTGAACGTCCTCCACCCGAGGATATAGCGGTCGTAGGCCACGCTGCGGTGGTACAGTCCAGTGGGTCCGCCTTCCCGCTCCATGGCCGCCGGTTCCGGTCGTTCACGCAACAACGCCGGAAGGCGCCCCAGGAAATGACGGTGGGCCCGACCCACTTGGAAGGCATGGTCCGCATGCCCCTCGAACAGGAACTTCAACGCGGCGAACTGGTCGAGGAGCATGCGGTGCAGGATCCGCAGGAGGATCCAACGGGAACGCATGTTGCGGGTGAGGACCACCAGGCTGTTGCGGAAGTTGAGGTACGTCTTGCGCGGACTGCCGTAGCCCAAGGCACCGCCGCCCACGTGGTAGACCTTCGCCTTCGCCGTGTAGCCGATGGCCCTTCCGGCCCGGCGTAGACGCCAGCACAGGTCGATCTCCTCCATGTGGGCGAAGAGCGAGGCATCGAAGCCTCCCATCGCGTGGAAGTCGGCCGCGCGGATCATCAGGCAGGCCCCCGTGGCCCAGAACACCTCACGGTCGTCATCATACTGCCCGTGGTCCTCCTCGGTGAGTTCGAAGATGCGGCCCCTGCAGAAGGGATAACCGTTGCGGTCGATGAAGCCGCCTGCGGCACCGGCGTGCTCGAACCGCTCGCGATGCTGTTGGCTGAGCACCTTGGGTTGGCAGGCGGCCAGGTGCGGATGGGCCTGGAGATGGGAGCGCAGTGCCGACACGTATCCGGGTGTCACCTCCACATCGCTGTTCAACAGCAGATAGAAGGTGCTTTGCACCTGGGCCAAGGCTGCATTGTATCCACCGGCGAAGCCGAGGTTCTCCGACAGGGTGATCACTTCCACTTCCGGCTGCTGCGCCTTGATCCAGGCCACGGATCCATCGGTGCTCCCGTTGTCGGCCACGATCAAACGGGCATCGCCGCGGGTGTGGAGCACCACATCGGCAAGGAAACGCTGCAGCCAAGGCAGGCCGTTCCAGTTGAGTATGACCACAGCGGTATCCATCCGGCCCGGAGGGCGGGCAAAAATGGCGAAGAACGGTCGGCGTGGATCAGCGCGGGTTGTTGAAAAGCTCCTGGGCCTCCTGGCCACCGATGGTGCCGGCACCGGAACCCTGCACCGACCACGGTTTGTCCGTTTGATGCAACATGTCGTTCCAGCGGGGGTTCTTCATCTCGCCCGGTACTTCGGAGTGCAACAGCTGCCAGCAGGTGGTGGCCCGCTCCGGTTGCCAGAACACGAAGCGTTTGTCGCGATAGCGGCCGGCCTGGTAGTAATGCCAGATGTAGTAGGGGATGGAGGAGGTCTCGTTGCTGCGGTCCACCACCGTGTTGGGTGCTCCGTATTTCAGGTACACGTAGCCTTGGTCCGAAGCATAGCCCCTTATGTTGCGGCAGCCGAACATCCGGTTCACCTCCTTCACCGCTTCGGCATAACGGCGCCAGGCTCCTTCAGGGTCCAGGCCGTTGCGGTTGTACCAGAACGTGTACATGAAGCGCTGCATCGTTTCCACATCCTTGCGCTGTCCCTGGTCATCGATGATCCGGCGTTCGAGATCGTCCGCGATGGGGCGCATGCTGGCCAGGTATTCGGACAACGTATCGCCGTCCGTGAAGGCGTCCGTGAAGTTGGGTCCGAACGTATGGTTGCTTCCCGTGGCGTAGGCGATGGGGTTGTTGCGTTGGATGAACTGCTCCTGACGTGCCAGCCGCTGCCCCTTGCGGTCGAGGACCTCCAAGGCCAGCAGGTAGTTGCCCGAGGGCAGTTCCTCGATGGGGAATCCGCCCTTCAGCTCAAGCACCGGAGCGGTCCTCATCCTCTGCACACGCTTGAAGAGCCCGCGTACATCCTTCGTTTCGAAATTCTCCAGTTGGTAGGTGAAAAGCAGCAGGCTGTCCTTGCCCAAGTTCGCTTCGGTACCGTACAACTCGGCATAGAAGGCCAGTTGGTCGTTCGTTTCGGCGAAATATGATCCCGGATAGGGGACGGCCTTGCCTTCGGCCGTGGTCTCCATGAGCTGAACATCGGAGAAGGTGATGCCGGTGGAAGCTTCGGGGACGTACAGGGGCAGGGCATAGCCCACGTGAACAGTGTCCTTGGCATTGAGGTCACGCAGTTCGACCGACAAGGCGTAGTGGCCGGGTTCGAGCAGGAAATGTTCCTGATGCACGAAGTCGGCGCTGAGGCTGTCTCCCGTTTCGGGGCCGAACACTTCAGTCTTCCGGAAATCCACCACACTATCGCCGAGTTCCACCACGGTGATGGCCTCCACCCGCGCCTGCTTCACACCCTTGCCGTTGGGTGCCACCAAGGTGCTGTAGCCGAGCACGGCCATGTCCACATCCACTTGTGCCACCTTTCCGGGCGAGTGGAACCGTTTGGTCTCCACCAAGGCCTCCAAGCGGGTCTGGGCGGATGCCGTGTTCAGGCCGAACAACAACAGAAGTGGGGTGAGCGAGCGCAACAGCATGTTCCAAAGATAATCCGGTGCCATACCCGCCTTGGGCCGTTGGCCCGCTTGGAGCGACCGGTTGTCGAGAGAGCGGGATAGCCCGAGGCCGAGCTGCCGGCCAAGTTCGCCCAACTGCGAGTTTCTAACCGTGAAGAAACCTATGGAAGACTCTTGTAATTTTCCCTCTTACCTCACAATGAATGAGAGCTACCCACCGCGTTGAACTCCAACAAGCTTTAATTGAGGCTGGATTTAATCCATCACAGTTCACCCTCATAGAAAGAGGCGAAGGGCAGAGGGCAATAACCCAAGTTGCTCTGCTCAATTCACCCTTCGTCTTCAATATCAGACATTCTGCTACCTCCTTTTCTTCCTTTCAGTTTCAAATGACCCGGTTTCGTCCAGACTACGCCCTGACTCAATGGGCACCTCCAAATGGCACCATTCAACTTCACGGGCTCAAGGAGGCATTCGTGGCTTGGCTTCAGGGTCATGTCAAGGACCACCTAAACGATGTCGAGGCCGAAAACAAGTGGAGCGAGTGGGGTTTCAATCGGGCGATCAATTTCGACGTAGAAGCTGAAGAAGACGACAACAGTGTTTTCAACATGCAAGAGGCCGAGGCGATACAACGAAGCCTTCAAGCCTTTCGCGAAGAGGTGATTGAAAAGCTGGGTTTGCTTGGGCAGCAGCAACAGAATCTTGATCGACAGCTGAACTATCTTAATGAGGCCTCACGCCGTGTTGGTCGGAAGGACTGGATTCTCCTCGGTTGGGGGGTACTTCTTTCCATCGCATCTAATTTGGCGCTAGACCCGGACCAAAATTCCAAGCTCATTGCGCTCTACCGAGCAGCCTTGGCAACGCTTCAGTTCTTTAAATTACTCGCCCGAGCTGGAGGTTAGTTTCCACCATCTTCCTATTGATGCGATTCAAGCGCACTGTCTTTCCTTTTTGCATTCCCTCTTTACGGTCAGGACACCATCCCTGTGGGCTACATACCATCGGGACGAGATTTGGTACCAACGACAATGAAACTTGGACCGGCCTGGCCATCATGACGCTGGGTACCTTTGCCGGCGGCTACATGCCCACCAATTTCAGCGACGACCGCCGCAACTCGGGCGATCTGTACTTGGTCGCGGGTGTGGCAGGAGGCATGTCCCTGATGCTTGGCAGCGGCCTGCGGAATCGCAATCCTATACAGTCAGTCCGCACCAATTGAGGTTCAACTCTGGCCCAGCAACTTGGAAAGACCTGTTCGTATGGATTGGTCTACTGGGAGGGCTTGTGCTCATTGTCAATATTCCGCGAATCAAGGATGGGCTTACGCCTGTCGACGTTCTTTCCAATAGGATCTATGAGGACTCCCGTTACGGATTTCGAGGGAGCAAGTGTCGAGATGGCTGGGTGAGTCACTCACGTGGCAGAGGAACTTGCTCACATCACGGTGGTGTTCGGCACTTGATTAGGCCGGACGATCATTCGAAAACGCGAGCAGAGGCACTTGAGGAGGCCAAGGCTCTATCATGGCGTGATTAAAGAGAACATCTGTTCAGTACTCGAACAACTGCATTTCGATCTGCCTGCTTTAGATGTCCCTTAACGGGCTGTGACTTGTCAACAGGGCTAAAGCCGCCTTGGTCTTTTCATTTCCTTCCTCGATCAAGCTGCGCTTGGCTCGGTCGGAAATGAAAAAGCCCGCCACTGCGTGGCCGGGCCTTCACTTGGCGGAGAGAGAGGGATTCGAACCCCCGTTACCCGTAGGTAAAGCGGTTTTCAAGACCGCCGCATTCGACCGCTCTGCCATCTCTCCGGATGTTGCGGGTCGCGAATATCGGAAATGCCGTGGGCAGGCCTCAGCGGAGGCCCAACAAATGGCCGTGAAGGGAGGAGCCCGCCACTTCCCAGTTCAGATGCTCGCGATGTTCCTGGAAAGCCGCATGGGCCAAGCGTTCGTACGCGGCACGGTCGTTCATCAGTCCTTTGATGCGCTCCACGTAGTCCCCAGAGGAAGCATCCGGCGCGAACAGATGGCCGTTACGTCCTTCCCGAACGGCATCCGCCACGCCACCGACATGGCGCGCCAGACTCGGAACTCCCATGGAACTGGCTTCGGCATACACGATACCGAAGCATTCGGCCAAGGAAGGCAACAGCAGGAAGTGCGAGCGCAGCACCAGGTCCGCGAGCTTGCGTTGACCTTGGGGAGTGCTCTTGTCCACGAACGGCAGCACCTTCAGGAAAGGGGCCTCGGTTCCGGGAGGGGGTGAGCAGCCCACCACCGTCAGCGTGGCCGGTACACCGGCCGCGTTCAGTTCGCGGACCACCTCCAAGGCCAGCGGTCCTCCCTTCCGGATCCAATTCACCCCAAGGAAGAGCAACTCGCAATGATCGGTGGGACGTGCGGCGATGGCTGCGAACACCTCGGCCCGATCCGGTTGAAGGTCCAGATTGCTGCCGAAAGGCACCACCCGCACCTTGTCCTTGTGCGCTCCGTAGTGGTGGATGGCCGATTCCGCCGCCCAATGCGAGGAATAGATCGCCAGGTCGCAGTTGGTCAACGCTTCCCGCTCCAAGGCATGCCCCTCTTCGATGAAGGCCTCCGGGTACTCCGCGAATTCCGGATACTGCTGCAACATGTCCGCGAACGTGGCATCGGTGTAGAACACCTTGGGGACGGATGTGCGCAGCAGCGCGAGCGGGATGCTGCTGGGCGAAAAGACCGCATCATGCTTGCCCTTGTCCACGAAGGAGGCGATCTCCTTGGCGAAACGGGCGGCCATGTGCTTCGACCTTTCCACGGGCAGCGGGGCTTGCCGTCCGGTGATCCGGTAGAGGCGGTTCACGGCCTTGTTCAGGAGCAGACGCACCTGTTGCAGCTCATCCACATGATCGAGCACGATACCTTGATGCTCCAGCGCCCGCGCGACGTAGTACACCGTACCGCTCCAAGCTTGGATATCGTTCGCGCGCTGGATGGAGGCGAAGGCCACCCGTAGCACGGATCGCGCATCCTCCTCTGCAGACCGGCTCGACGGGGCTTCCACGGTGCGTACTAACGGCTTTTCCAAGGTCCATTCCTCCGAACGGGACCATGCACTGCGGGCGACCTGACAAGGTGGAGCGGCCGGTGACCGGGAAGAGGGCGCATCGGAGGAGCGGGAGCGAAGATCGGCAAATACGCTTCGCCCGCGGAACCGCCTTAACATCCGGATGGCATCATCCGGTGGCATTCAAGGAGGCCCATCCTCAATCGGCCAAGGTCAGCCGCACACCTGCCTTGGCGTACACGAAGTTGGCCTTGGGGTCCGTGTCGAAGGTGTCGCCCTTGAACACATTGCTCATCGCCACGTCGTAGCCCACATCGGCGAAGAGGAAGCCGAAGCTCAAACCACCGCCGAACCCCAGATACCATTGGGCCGGACTGGTCTCGGCCGTCAACTCATCATTGTCCAGGTCCGCACTCAGGTTCATCAAGGCGGAAGGACCACCGAAGAGGCTGATGTTGAAGGCGGGATCCTCCGCGGCATCCATCAGATTGAAGCCCAGCATCAGGGGTACGAGGAGCGACCGGCTGGTATAGGTGAAATCCTGGGCGGGAAGGTCCGGAGCCGCAGCATAGGTGTAGTTGAGGTTCCGCACCATGAAGTGGACACCCGGACGCAGGAACCAACGGGTACCCAATTGGAGGTCCGCACCGAACTGGTAGCCGGCCTTGCCGGTCCATTTCTCATTTCCGGCCTCCTGCACATTGGTGCCGTTGTAACCACCGGAAAGCCGGAATTCCTGCGCGCTCGCCGGAAGGGCTACAGCGGCCAGGACCAAGGGGATGAGGTAACGCATGGAAGAGGGTTTTGCCCGTGCATGGCAATTCACTTGCCCACCTCGCCCTCAGTGGTCGATCATTTCAATAAATCGTTGATCCATAGATAATTGGAGTTCGCAGATTGCAATTCAGGTTTGATCAATCGGCGCCGCTTCTGCACCTCATGGCGTGGAAGGGACGCCCCTCGATCAGGGAAGGATCCGGATCAAGTGAGGCGCTCGAGCCGGACGATGTTCTCCACGTGATAGGTGTGGGGGAACATGTCCACCGGCTGCACATGATCCACGCGGTAGAGGTCCTTCAACAGGGCCAGATCGCGGGCTTGCGTGGCGGAATTGCAACTGACATACACGATGCGCGGCGGTGCCATTTCGCGGATCCGGGCCACCACATCCGGGTGCATGCCCGCGCGTGGGGGATCGGTGATCAATACATCGGGCCGGCCATGACGGGTGATGAAATCCGCGTCCAGGAGGTCCTTGAGGTCGCCGGCCTCGAACTTCACGTTGGTGATGCCGTTGAGTGCGGCGTTGAGATGGGCATCGGCCACCGCCTCGGGCACGATCTCCGCACCGATCACCTCCTGGCAGTGGCGGGCCAGGAAGAGCGAGATGCTGCCGGCGCCGCAGTAGAGGTCGTACACTTTTTCGGTCCCCGTCAATCCGGCGAGTTCGCGGACCCGCTCATACATGGCCTGGGTCTGCTGGGGATTGGTCTGGAAAAAGCTCTTCGCACCGATGCGGAAACGCAGGGCGGCATGTCCGGCGTCCACCAGCTCTTCCACGATATGGTCGCGGCCGTGGTACACCTGGATGTCGAGGTCCCAGATGGTGTCGTTCTTCTTGGGGTTCACGCACCAGAGCAGGGAGGTGATGTCCGGGAAGGCCTGGAGCAGCGCATCGAACAGGGCGGTGCGGGGCGCCTCATCCTCGTATCCGATGGCCAGCAGCACCATGGTTTCACCGGTGGTGGTGGTGCGGATGGTCAGTGTGCGCATCCAGCCTTCGTGGCGCCGGATGTCGTAGAAGCCCAATCCGTGCTCGGCGGCGTAGGCGCGGATGAAATTGCGGATACCGTTGCTCGGTTCGGGCTGCAGCCAGCATTCGTCCACGTCGAACACCTTGTCGAAACGCCCGGGTATATGGAAGCCCAGCGCATTGCGGTCGGTGATCTCCCCCATGGTCCGCAGTTCCTCGGAGGTGAACCAACGACTGGCGCTGAAGGTGTATTCGAGCTTGTTGCGATAGAAGGTGGTGCGTTCGGAGGTCAGCGCCTCGGGCACCGCGGGCAGATCCAATCCGCCGATCCGTTCCAGGTCGTCCACCACCTGTTTGCGCTTGTAGAAGGCCTGCTTCGGGTAGGCGAGGTCCTGCCACTTGCAACCGCCGCACAGCCCGAAGTGTTTGCAGAAGGGCGCCACACGGTCCTCCGACGGCGTGATCATCCGCTCCACATGGGCCTCGGCGAAGTTCTTCTTCTTCAAGGTCACCCGCAGGTCGGCGGTATCGCCCGGTACCGCACCGGTGACGAACACCACCAGACCGTCGACCCGCGCAATGGCCTTGCCGTTGGCACCCCAAGCGGTGATGGGGATGTTCTCCAGAAGGATGTCCTGTCGTTTGGCCATGGTTCGGGGCCGCAAAGAAAGGATTCCTGCAAGGGAGTCGTCAGTGTCGGTGGGCGGTTCCTACGGCCCACCGACAGCTGACCCCTGTTCCACCGTTCAAGGCAACGCGATCGTCTTCGCTTCGCCCTTCTCGTTGAGCCAGATGTACTTGATGATGTCCTTCACCTCCTTCTTGTTGTCGGCGAAGGCCTCGGGCAGCTGGCAGACCACGGTGAGGTTGTACGTGTATTGCACCGGTGGCTCGGTGATCTCCGCGTGCAGCACGATGTCGAAGTTGCCGTAGGGCACCTTGTTGTAGAAGAGGGATTGCGGCTTGCGGATGTCGTTCACGATCTGTCCTTTGCGCCGGCTGTTGAGCGAGGCCTGCGTGCGGGTCTGGTAGGCCGTGTAGCGGTCCAAGGGGAAATACGCCGCATTCTTCTCGGCCCCGGTGCGGTGGCTTTCCTTCACCTTCAGGCCGAGCTTCTCGAAGTTGTCGAGCTTCTTCTCCAGCAGACGCGTGGCGAACATGCGGAGCGTGTCGTAGCAGGCGCCTTGTTGTCCCACGAAGAAATCCACCTTCACCAGGTCGTAGATCTCCTCCTTGGCGGCGGCGGTCACCAATTGGTCCAGGATGCGGGCGTCGCGGAAACGGATGTGGATGTTCTTCTGGATCTCGAAGCCGGCGGGGATCTCCTGGTAGGTCGTGCTGAAAAGCTTACGCGTGGCCTCGTATTCATACACGGGCACGAAGGAGAGCATGTCGGTGAAGACGTCCTCGGCCTTCACACCTTGCTTCTTCACCCGGGCGATCAAGTTCCCCACACGGGAGTTCATCAGGGAGTCGGCCTCCTCCGCGCTCTGGCCCAGCTGGGTGATGTGGAAGATCGCGAGGTAGCTGTCGGCACGCATGTTCATCATGGCGTTCACCTCCAGCACCAGGTTGTTGCCTTGGATGGTGGCCTTCACCGTCTGTTCGGCCTGTTGGAAGTACATACGGCTGTCCTGCTCGTACATCAGGTTGCCCATGGCCTGGCCATGCACATGCAGACCGAAGGAACAGGAGAGGAGGAAGGGAAGAGCGTAGCGGAAGGTGTACATGGGCTTTGGTTTCGCCCCCCGTACACACGGCCTGCGGAAAGGATCGGATCGCTAGCGCTTTTTCTTGAAATCGCCCGCCTTCCACGCCTGCAGGAACTGGGCCCAGGCGATGGGGTTGAAGAGGTTGATCGTGGGCGCCATGCCTTGGTTGTAGACGCGCGTGTTCTCGATGGCCGCTTGATAGTGCTGGGCCAGTCCCGCGTCGGCGGGCATGTTCTCCATGCGCTGCAGCACTTCGGCGGCGTTGAGGTTCTTCATGGCGCGCTGGTAATCGTCCTGCGCGAGGTCCAGGTTCAGGAAAGCATCGCGGAACTGTTCCTTGCTGGGCCAGGGGTAAACGCTCAACGGAGCCAGCAGCATGGTATCGGGATACAGCACATGGATCATGCTGTACTTGTTGTCGTGCAGGCTGTCGGGGATCACGAAGTGGCCACGCTTGAACCCCACGGCGCTGAACTGCAACGTATCCCCGGTCTGGGCCACGAAACTGAAGTAGCCGTAGACGTCGCTGATCGTTCCCCGGAAGCTGCCGATGGGTACCACGCTGGCGAAAGGCACGGGCTCCAGGCTGTCACCGGTCACCACCACGCCGCTGAACTGGACCAAATGGCGGTCCTTGCCGGTCTGGCCCGCGACGATCGAGGAAGTGATCAGGAACAAGGAGAACAGGAGGGTGCGCATCGGGGGCGAATTTAGGGCCCTAACGGTCGGGCCTTCCGCACATTGCGGGCCAGCGCCTTGCCGTAGCTTGGCGGAATGAAGTGCCTTACGGTCCCCATCGCGCTGCTCCTGGCCCTTTCCCTTCCGGCACAGATCAGCATCCATCAGGGCGATATGCCAAGTCCGGGTGACACCGTGCGGTACGTCAATTCGCTCGCGGCGCAGATCGATCCCGGGGACACGGGCCCGGGCCATCTCTGGGACTTCTCCACCCTGACGCCGATGCTGCCCGGGGCAGATACGGTGGTGGCGGTCACTTCCACACCCTTCCTCTACCAGATCTTCTTCAACAACCCCTTCCTCTATCCCGAACATCGCGCGCAGCTGGCCATGCGCGGCGCGGACCTGGACTTCCAGGTGGTGAGCTTCACCAACCTCTACGAATACTACGCCAACGATGAGGCCGGTTACCGCAACGTGGGTTTCGGAGCCACGATGAGCGGCCTGCCCGTATCCGTTCAGAACGAGCCGATCGATATCGTGTACCGGTTCCCCTTGGAGTTCGGCGACACCGACAGTTCCGCCAGCGCCTTCGAGATCGAGGTACCCACGCTCGGTTTCCTCGGACGTACCCAGATACGACGCAACGAGGTGGATGGCTGGGGCACGCTGATCCTGCCGGCCGATACGTTCGAGGTGGTCCGCGTGATGAGCCGCATCGAACGCACCGACACTGTGTATGTGGACCAGTTCGGTTTCGGTTTCACCATCCCTGAGCCCGAGACGATCGAGTACAAGTGGTTGGCCAATGGCATGGACCGGCCGGTGCTGGAAGTGATCACCGTGGCCGGGCTGCCCGTGATCGCGCGCTTCCACCACGAGGTGGAGGAGATCACCACGTCGGTTGTGGCCCCGGTTTCCCCGGAGTTCCGACTGTACCCCAATCCGGCTCAGGACCAGTTGCGCATCCAGACACCGCAAGCCTCGGTCATCCGGATCCACGCCGCCGACGGAAGGTTGGTACGGACCCAGCGCCTGATCGCCGGTGCGCAATGGGTGGATGTAAGTGCACTGGTGCCCGGAGTGTACACGGTCTTGGGCCTGGGCGCTTCCGGTTCCACCCGTCTGGTGATCGCCCGCTGAGCGATGTTCCTCCGCAGGCTGATGCCTTGGTGCGTGCTTGCGCTCGATGCAGGTATCGTCCTGGTGCTCCTGGTACTCGCCGTCCAGATCCGGGTGCATGCCGTTTCGCACGAACACCTGTTTTCCGTGGACCAAGTGCAGCCGCGCTACACGGGAATCGTTCTCGGTTGCCGGGTGCGTGAGGGCGATGTATCGGCCTGTTTGGAGGAACGCCTGATCCGCGCGCTGGAACTGTACCAGGCGAGCAAGGTGCAACGTCTGCTGCTCAGTGGCGATCACGGTCGCCGCGGCTACGATGAAGTGAATGCGATGAAGGACTGGTTCGTGGCCCGGGACGTACCTGCGGAACACCTCTTCCTGGACCATGCGGGATTCGACACCTACGACACGATGCGCCGGGCACGGGACATCTTCCAGGTGCGGGATGCGGTGGTGGTCAGCCAAGCGTTCCATCTGCCGCGAGCGGTGTACCTGGCCCGAAGCATGGGGATCGATGCGGTGGGCAGCAGTGCCGATCCGCCCGGCGGAAGTGCATGTCGCGGCAGCGCTGTCCGGGAACCCTTGGCCTGCCTGAAGGCGTGGAGCAGCGTCACCTTGTCGGTACCGCCGCACCACGGTGGCGAGGTGATCCCGATCACGGGTTCCTCGCGTCCCACCTTCGATCGGCCGGTGGAGTGATCATTGCATCCGCTCGGAACGGTACCGGTGCTGCAGCTCGGTGATCCGTTCTTGATGTTCGCGGCACCAGCGTTGAACGGAAGTGTGATCGTCCGCATGGACCGCGTGCACCAAGGGGTGTCCCAGCGGTGCGGATCCCACCAGTTCCATCAGCACCCATCGGCCGAGGTCGGCTTCGATCTCGAGCGGTGCGCCATCGTGCACCTCCTTGCGCAGGAGTAGGGCACGTGAGCCGTACTGCCAGGTGAAGGCGGCCAGGTATCGGGCGATGCCGGTCGCATGCCGGCCGAAGCGTTCCGCCTGCGGCAGATGGCCTACCTCGTGGGCCAGCAGGCGCAACCAGGCCCAAGTGGAGCCTATGCTGCCGTCGGCCAGCCCTTGCGGATCGAAGTAGCGGCGCGTGAAGTAGATCGAACGGCCCACCGTCATCGCTCCGCCACGCGCATACGTGTACCAAGGTGCACGCATCCAGTTCCGCGACGCAGGCAGAATGCGTGCGCGATCGAGCATTTCGGTGCGTACGCCGCTGACCGCGCTCAACGCCAGCGTTGCGGAGCGCGTCAGGCCTTCACCCTCGAGCGTCCGGATATCCACCGTCAGAAGGTGGGGATGCCGTGGATCTTGCACAGCCAGCCGAGCTGCCCGCAGTGGTAGCCTTCATGCCGGATGGCACCCATGATCACATCGCGCACCTGTTCCTGGCCGCCGAAACGCGTACCGGTGCGGTTCGGAGCTTCCAGCTGTTCGTTGTTCAGGGTGGCCACATGCTGCAGCGCGCGTTCGTGCACGGTGTTGAACATCTCCCATACCTCCGTGAAGGCTGGAGGTTCGGGAGCGCCTTCCAGCGCGCTGCCTTTGGTGTAGTG
>DASWWQ010000246.1:0-21164 GCA_036405935.1 Flavobacteriales bacterium | reverse complement strand
TGGATCCGCGCCTCCTCGAAGTCGAGCGTTTCCTCCCATTCGCGCACCATCTCCAGGTCCGATTCGGTATCGCAGCGCAGGCCTTTCAGCACCGCGCGTCGCACGTGGATCAGCTCGATCAAGGCCTTCTTGTAGGTGGCCCGTAGGGCGGGGTCCATGGCTTGTCCGGGCTCCACCTCCTGCTCGGCGCGGAGGCGGTCGTAGTTGTGGCGCAACCGGGCGAAGAACTCCGAGCGTTGGAGCTCCTCCTGGTAATGGGCGTCGAGGTGTTCCACCACGGCGTTGCTCATGCTGGCACGCACGCGGCGTTGCAGGCGTTCGGTGGCGGCCGGGTCGCTATCGTCCGGGAAGTCCATGACGCGGATCAGCGCGGGCAGCGTGATCCCCTGCAGGACCAGGGTGATCAGGATCACCACGAAGGTGCAGAACAGGATGAAGTTGCGGTAGGGGAATGCGGTGCCGTCGGTGAGGGTGAGCGGTACGGCCAGCGCGGAGGCCAAGGAGACCACACCCCGCATGCCGGCCCAGGCCACCAGGAACACGGCCTTCGGTGAGGGATAGGGCTCGCGACCGATGCTGGGGATGATCCAACGCGGAACGTACGTGGCGGGGAACACCCACGCGATCCGCAGGAGGATGGTGATCAGGCTGATCACGATGGCATACACCAACGCGGGGCCCGGAGGCATGCCCAGGTCGCTGGTGATCATCGGCAGTTGCAGGCCGATCAGGATGAAGACGAAACCGTTCAGCAGGAACGACATCGTGTCCCACACGCCGTTCGCCTGGATCCGCGTCTGGAAGTTCATGAAGTCGGAGGAACGGTGCGTCAGGAAAAGACCGCCCGATACCACGGACATCACGCCGGACACATGCGCCTCCTCCGCCGCGAGGTACATGATGTAGGGGGTCACCAACGTCAGGGCCACATCGATGGTAGGGGTGGTGGGCAGGTAGCGGTGGATGAGGTACACCACGTAGGCGATGGCCACGCCGATCAACACCCCCGCACCGGCCACGAGGAAGAAGTTGCCGATGGCGGGCACCAACGCGAATTGGCTGGTCAGGATGGCGGCCAGTGCGAAGCGGAACACGATCAAGCTGCTGGCGTCGTTCACCAGGCTTTCCCCCTCCAGGATCGTCACCACGCGCTTGGGCACCTTCAGCCCACCGAGCACCGAGGTGGCGGCCACCGCATCGGGTGGACTGATGATCCCTCCCAAGAGGAAACCCATCGCCAAAGTGAAGCCCGGGATCATGGCATTCGACACGTACGCCACCACACAGGAGGTGACGAACACCAGCCCGAAGGCGAGCAGGGAGATCGGTCGGCGGAAGCTCCAGAACTCGCGCCACGAGGTGCTCCAGGCCGCTTCATAGAGCAGCGGCGGCAGGAAGATCAGGAAGACGAGGTCCGGATCCAGCTCCATCGTGGGCATGCCCGGGACCAGGCTGATCAGCAGGCCACCGATCACCAGCACGATGGGGTACGAGATGCGCAGCTTGGAACTGAGCATGTACAAGGCACCGATCGCGAAGAACAGCGACAGGATCAGGAGCAGGCGCTCGTGGACGATGGCGGTGAGGACGAACATCTATTCGGTGCGGGCTTCTTCGAGGTCCAGCTGGCCTTCCACCTTGCGCACCACTTCGTCGTCGAAGATGCGATGCCGGCGGATATCCGCCAAGGCCTTCCGCTGGGCCTGGATGATGGCACGGTGTGCGGCCCTGTGCTCCGAACCATGTTCGATGGATGAATGCTGGAGGTCGCGCAGCGCCAGCCCCAGCCTATCGGCCATGGCGCTGTACTGCTCCTTGGTATGCTGCATCACCGCGTCGACGGATGAGGCGTCCAATTGCTTCAACGCGGCGCGGATCAATCGTTGGCGCAGGTCCAGCTCCTGTTGGTCGTGCGGCACATGCGGGTCCACTTCCTCCACCTTCAGCTTGCGCACGAGCCACGGCAGCGTAAGGCCCTGTCCCACGAGCGTCACCAGGATCACCACGAAGGTGATCACGAGGATGGTGCCGCGATGCGGGAAGGGATCGCCGTTGGGCAGCGTATGCGGGATGGAGAGTGCGGCGGCCAGCGATACCACTCCGCGCATGCCCGCCCAGCCGAGCACCGTGGGCAGGCGCCAGCCCGGACTCGGTTCGCGTGTGCGGATGCGGCGTGAGGCGTAGCGCGGCCCGTGCGCGGCCGGGTACATGAAGAGGAAGCGGATGGCGATGATGAGGAGGCTCACCGCAACGCCATAGCCCACCGCCTGCCAGCGCGTATTCCCGTCCATGCCTTCCAGGATGTCCGGCAGTTCCAAGCCGATGAGGATGAAGACGAGCCCGTTCAACATGAACACCACGGTGCTCCAAACGCTGTTGGCCTGCATGCGCGAGCGATAGTCCAGGAAGGTGTGCGAGCGGAAGGAGAGGAACAGGCCCCCGCTCACCACGCTGAGCACGCCCGAGCAATGGAATTCCTCCGCGATGATGTACATCAGGTAGGGCGTCATCAACGTCAACGCCGTGTCGATGCTGGCCGTGGTGGGCAGCTTGCGGTGGATGAAGTACACGATGTTCGCCAGCAGCACCCCGATCACGATACCGCCGATGGCCAGGAAGAAGAACTGGCCGATCGCCACCTGCAGCGAGAACTGTCCGGTGATCACCGCCGCCAAGGCGAAACGGAACACGATCAGGCTGCTGGCGTCGTTCACCAGGCTCTCGCCCTCGAGGATGGTGTTGGCGCGCTTGGGGATCCGCAGGCCCTTCAGCACGGAGGTGGCGGCCACCGCATCGGGCGGACTGATGATGCCACCGAGCAGGAAGCCCAAGGCCAGCGTGAAGCCGGGGATCAGCCACGAAGTGAACCAGCCCACGGCCAGCGAGGTGAAGAACACCAAGTTGAAGGCCAGCAGTCCGATGGAACGGCGCCACTTCCAGAACTCACGCCACGAGGTGAACCACGCGGCTTCATAGAGCAGGGGCGGGAGGAACACGAGGAAGATCAGGTCGGGCTCCAGATGGATCGTGGGCATGCCCGGCACGAAGGCGATCACCAGTCCACCGAGCACCAACAGGATCGGATAGGCGATGCGCAGCTTCGGCCCCAACAAGGTGAGCAACGACACGGCGAACAGCAGCCCGATGACGAGGAGCAGGTCGTGGTGGAGCATGGTGCGGGGAAAGATATCGGCCCGGAGGCAGCGAAGGACGATGATATCCTGTCAAGGATGTAACACGTTCCGCCATGATCCGCACACGTCCATCCATGACCGGCTTGCTCCTCGGAGCTGCCTTTGCCTGCATCGGCCCCTTGGCGGCCCGGGCCCAATGTGCCTCGTCCTATGAAGGGGTCTACACGGCCTCCCTTTGTTCAGGTGGGAACACCCACACCGCCATCGTGGAGGCCATCGGTCCTTCCCGGCTGCTGATCTCCAACTTCGCTGATATACCCGTGGGCATCATCGATACGGAGGATACCGTGGTCGTGGACCTGGATTGCGCGGAAGGCACCCTTGTTGTACAGGAAGTGACCTATTACGCATGGGCCGGGGCATTGACCTATTCGGGTGAAGGCGAACACTTGGGCGACTCGCTCAACATCGTGTTCCATCAATGGAACCCGGATGGTTCACAGTACATCTGCATCGGCTACGCACGAACGAGCGGAGCGGGTATGCACGAGGCGAATGGGACGATCCCGATCGGTATCCGGTATGGACCGTCACCGATGCTCGTGCTGCCTCCTTCCGCAGGCGCCGGGTCGATAGAGATCTTCGATGCGTCGGGCCGTTCGCTACGGCGCGGGCGTACCGATGGAAGCCAGGGACAAGTGTCCATGCTCATGGATGTTCCGCCCGGGGCCTATGTGGTGCGTTTCGCCTCCACGAACGGAGGGTATGGCACTGCGCGTTTCGTACAGCCTGGGGGGGAGGGGTTCTAGCTGGCAAGGACAATGGCGTGGGGGTTGGGGTTGAAGCCGGCCACACCCCGGCTTTGGGTCCAAGGCGATAGCTTGCACCCATGTCCAAGGATCCCGTACGCCGCGACCTGATCCGTTTCCTGGCCCGTTTGGGTCAAGCCGAGCTGGTGGCGGGCAATGCGGCGGCGCTGATCGAGCGCGACCTCGGACAGATCGCCAAGCGCAACGGCGTGGAGCACATCACCGTGTCGGTGCTGCCCACGGTGATGTTCATCCAGTTCGATGATGGCGAGGAGCAGTCGCTGCGGTTGGCGTTGGGACCGTACCGCGCGGGTTCATTGCGGTTCGACCAGATCGAGGGGGTGCTGCAGATCGCGCGGGATGCGCGCAGCGGGAAGCTCTCACCGAGCGAGGGCCTGCGCAAGCTCGATGCGGTGTGGCGGATGAAGCACCGCTACGGTGATGTGGGCTTCGTGCTGGGCTACCTCATCACCACGGTGGGGGTGGGGTTGATGCTGCGGCCTACCTGGGAGGCCCTGGGCGTGGTTTCCGTGCTGGGACTGATCTGCGCCTTGCTGCTCGTGGTGGTGCGCCGACAACCGGCCTGGAACGCGGTGATGCCCGTGGTGGCTTCATTCATCCTGGCGGCCTGCGTGGGCCTCGCCTACCGGCTGGGGGTGACCGCACCCGCCATGGACCTGCTGATCCCTCCGTTGATCGTGTTCCTGCCGGGCAGCGTGCTCACCGTGGCCATCGTGGAATTGGCCTTCGCCAACATCGTCAGCGGAGCCACCCGGCTGGTGGCCGGCTTCACCCAACTCATTCTTCTGGCCTTCGGACTGCTCGGCGGCTTCCGCACCTTCGATCCCGGGGACCGCGTCACCACCGTGGTGGACCCCGTCCGTCTGGGCTGGTGGGTGCCTTGGGTGGGCGTGCTGCTCTTCGCCATCGGTCTGCATCTGTACAAGAGCAGTCGCCAACGATCGGTCTGGTGGATGATGCTGACGATGGCCATGGCCTACGCGGGGCAGACCGTCTCCGGCTTGGTGATGGAGGGCGTGAGCACGGCCTTCTTCGGTGCGGTATTGATGATGCTCACCGCCTTGGCCATCGAACACCGGTTCAAGGGGCCGCCGGCGTTGATCACCTTCCTTCCGGCCTTCTGGTTGCTGGCCCCGGGCTCGTTCGGATTGGTCAGTGTGGCGGGCATCGCCACGGACCAAGGGACGGCGGCCAACATCCTCACGCTCTTCTTCACCTTGGTGGCCATCGCCACGGGCTGCCTGATCGGAGCCTTCCTCTACAGCGGACTCTACCAGGCACGCCGCAGTTTGTGGTGGAAGAAGGATCCCTTGGTGCGGACCGCGGAGCTGGAGCCACCGGATCGGTTCCCGGGGCCGTGAGCCTCTTGATTCTTTCACCACAGGGGCACAGAGAGCACAGAGCGCACTTTTGGTTTGTGTATCGAGGCACCCCTCTCCCCGGGAGAGGGGCCGGGGGTGAGGTGCATTTCTCCGTGCCTCTGTGGTGAAGCATTCCTCGGGGACCGAACGTTCTTCCGCCGGGCACGTTGAAGGGCCTCCAGCGAATATTCACTGGGTCCTCGGATTACATTTGCCTCCGCAGAACATTCCCCCATGAGCCGGATCTTCGACATCGACATGATCAAAGCGGTGTATAGCCGCTATCCCGCCCGCGTTGCCGCTGCCCGCAAGGCCGTCGGCAAGCCGCTCACCCTCACCGAGAAGATCCTCTATGCCCACCTCTGGGACGGTGAGGCGAAGGCCGCTTTCGGCCGGGGGAAGGACTATGTCGATTTCGCTCCCGATCGTGTGGCCATGCAGGATGCCACCGCCCAGATGGCCCTGTTGCAGTTCAGTACCACCGGCCGCAAGCAGGTGGCCGTGCCCAGCACCGTGCACTGCGATCACCTGATCCAGGCGCGCGTAGGGGCCAAGCAGGACCTGCAGGACGCCATCCTCAAGAGCAACGAGGTGTTCAACTTCCTCGAGAGCATCAGCAACAAGTACGGCATCGGCTTCTGGAAGCCCGGTGCAGGCATCATCCACCAAGTGGTGCTGGAGCAGTACGCCTTCCCCGGCGGTATGATGATCGGCACCGACAGCCATACGGTGAACGCCGGCGGCCTCGGTATGATCGCCATCGGTGTGGGCGGTGCCGATGCGTGCGACGTGATGAGCGGCCTGGCCTGGGAACTGAAATGGCCGAAGCTCATCGGCGTGAAGTTGACGGGCAAGCTCAGCGGTTGGGCCAGCCCCAAGGACGTGATCCTGAAGGTGGCGGGGATCCTCACCGTGAAGGGCGGAACGGGTGCCATCGTCGAGTACTTCGGTCCGGGCGCCGAGAGCATGAGCTGCACGGGCAAGGGCACCATCGCCAACATGGGCGCGGAGATCGGGGCCACCACCTCCACCTTCAGCTATGATGATAGCATGAGCCGCTACCTCAAGGGCACCGGTCGCGCCGAGGTGGCCGCACTCGCCGACGCCATCAAGGAACATCTGCAAGGCGACCCCGAGGTCTACGCCGCACCCGAGCAGTACTTCGATCAGGTGATCGAGATCGACCTGAGCACGTTGGAGCCGCACGTCAACGGTCCGTTCACCCCCGACCTGGCGTGGCCCATCAGCAAGTTCGCCGCCGCGGTGAAGGAGAACAACTGGCCCGCGAAGCTGGAGGTGGGCCTCATCGGCAGCTGCACCAACAGCAGCTACGAGGACCTCACGCGCAGTGCGTCGCTGGCGCAACAGGCGGTGGACAAGAAGCTGAAGGCGAAGAGCGAGTTCACCATCACGCCCGGAAGCGAGGTGGTGCGTTTCACCGCCGAGCGGGATGGTCTGCTGAAGACCTTCGACACCATGGGAGGTGTGGTGATGGCCAACGCCTGCGGTCCTTGCATCGGTCAGTGGGCCCGTCACACGGACGACCCCAACCGCAAGAACAGCATCATCACCAGCTTCAACCGGAACTTCGCGAAGCGCAACGACGGCAACCCGAACACGCACGCCTTCGTGGCCAGCCCGGAGATCGTCACGGCCCTCGCCATCGCGGGCGACCTCACCTTCAACCCGCTCACCGATGAACTGGTGAACGAGGAAGGCAAGAAGGTGAAGCTCGATGAGCCCAAGGGGCTGGAACTTCCGCCGAGAGGTTTCGATGTGGAGGACGCCGGCTACAAGGCTCCTGCGGCCGATGGCAGCAGCGTGCAAGTGGTGGTGAAGCCCGACAGCGAGCGTCTGCAACTGCTCGAACCCTTCCCCGCCTGGGACGGCAGGAACATCACCGACGCCGTGGTGCTGATCAAGGCCAAGGGCAAATGCACCACGGACCACATCAGCATGGCCGGCCCCTGGTTGCGCTACCGCGGTCATTTGGACAACATCAGCAACAACACCCTGATCGGTGCCACCAACGCCTTCAACGGCGAGGCCGACAAGGTGAAGAACCAGCTCACGGGCGAGTACGGTCCGGTGCCCGCCACGCAACGGGCGTACAAGGCCGCGGGGGTATCGAGCATCGTGGTGGGCGACCAGAACTACGGCGAAGGCAGCAGCCGCGAGCACGCCGCCATGCAGCCGCGTCACCTGGGGGTGAAGGCCGTGCTGGTGAAGAGCTTCGCCCGGATACACGAGACCAACCTGAAGAAGCAGGGCATGCTCGGTCTCACCTTCGCCAACGAGGCCGATTACGAGAAGATCCAGGAGGATGATCGCGTGGATTTCACCGACCTCACCTCCTTCGCGCCGGGCAAACCGCTCACGCTCCTCTTCAAGCACAAGGACGGCACCCAGGACACCGTCCTCTGCAACCACACGTACAACGACCAACAGATCGAGTGGTTCAAGGCCGGTGGTGCGCTGAACATCATCCGCGCGCAGCAATTGAATTGAGCGCTGGAAAAGCGATGGGAAAGGGGCGCCGACAGCGCCCCTTTCTTGTTCCAGGTCCGTGTGTGGTGTCGCAGCGTTCATCCCTGCAATCCCCAATTGTCGGGATTGATGGGCCTTGCAGGTGCCGATACGTTTGCCCGCATCAAAAACGACCGTCACGATGCGTCCTCTCCGCACGATCATCCTCCTTCCCGCCCTTGCCGCCATCACCATTTCCATGGCCCAGGTGGCCGTTGGGGGCAAGGTGGGCTTCAACTACGCCATCGGGTCCCAGAAGATCCAGCCCGACCCCAAGGACCCGCCCACCAATCCGAAAGGGATGGGCTTTGCGTTCGGGGCCTATGCGGAGATCCCTTTCTCCGACCTGGTCGGCATCCGTCCGGAGCTGGGCTTCTCCTTCCGTCGGCTGAAGACCGAAAGCACCGCCGTGCAGGACTTCGAGAACGCGGGGGTGACCGTGAACGGACAGCAGGGCACCTTCACGGGCAAGCAGACGCAGCTTACCGAAACGGACCAGCGCCTGCAGTACTTCCAGCTCAACGCACCGCTGACGATCTCGCCCTCGGAGGGCTTCCGGATCATGGTGGGCCCCTCGTTCGGCTTCCTCATGGGCGGTAAGCAGAACTCCGATGTCACCCTGACCACCGAAGGCACGGCCACGGTGAACGGTCAGGAGCAGAGCATCAAGGAGGAGTCCTTCGAGACCTCCAAGAAGAAGGGTTCCGCCGCCATCCGCAACTTCCGCAAGATGGATGTGGCCGCCATGGCCGGGTTGGGCTACACGCTCGGGGTGGGATTGGACCTGGATCTCCGCTTCTACCGCAGCGTGGTCACCACCTACGATGAATCGGCCGGCAGTTCGCGCTACCGCATCTGGACCAACCTCGTGGAATTCTCCATGGGTTGGACCTTCGGGAAGTAGGCCCCTGCTTTCGTGTGCGGGCGGGCGGGGCCGATCGGGTTCCGTCCGCTGCGGCGGTCCTTCCGGGTCGAACAGGCATCCAAGTGCGGCGCCTCCCCCGAATGGATGAAATGGGGCACTGCGGTGGGGACGTTAACAGATCTCCGGTGCAGGGGTGGCTTGCGGGATCGAAAGAGTGTCCTAGTTTTGGCGCCACATAAAACCACCTTAAGCTCTCAAAGCATGAAGTCTAGGATCATTGTGGCCGCTATGGCCTTCGTGGGTTGCGGCATGGCCATGGCCCAGGAGAATCGTTTTTCCGCAGGTCTGGAGATCGCCCTGCCAATGGGTGATTTCGGTGACGCCTCCGGTATCGGCCTCGGCGCCACCTTGGGATATGAGATCCCTGTTGCCGACAAGATCGGCTTCGTCGCCCAGCTCGGCTACATCAACTTCATGGCCAAGGACATCGAAGTGCTGGGCACCACCGTGGAAGGTTCCAGCGTGGGCATGATCCCCATCCAAGTGGGTGCGAAGTACTACTTCAGCGACAACCAGGAAGGTGCTTACCTGGGTCTGTTGACCGGTGTGCACATGGCCATGGTGAAGGTTCCGACCTACGACCTGTCGACCGGTGCCGTGAGCGAGGAGACCGAGACCGACACGAACTTCGGTATCGCACCGATGTTCGGCTTCATGGTCACCGAGAACATCGACATCGCCCTGCGCTACCAGATGATCTTCGCCAAGTCCGCCGAGGTCACCGGTTTCACCGTGGAGGAGAAGACCGTCACGAACTCGTACTTGGGCGTGCGCGCTGCCTACATGTTCGGCGGCCGATAAGCCATCCGATCTTTCAGGGAAGGGCGGGTGCGAACCCGCCCTTCCTCTTTTTCCACCCCCGGCATGGCACGGTTTTGGGCCGGCGCGTTCCGCCATTCGTGTTATCCTTGCCTTGCAGAATCCCCGAACAACTCCTCCGAACCGCATGATGCTCCGCTGCCTGCTCCTCCCCCTCGCCACGCTCATCCTGCTACCCGCCATGGCCCAGGATGTCCCCGATAGCCTGAACTGGATCGAGAACGGCGGATTCGAACAGGTGGACGGCAAGCTGAAGCGGGTGGGCAGCATCGAGATGGCCAAGGGCTGGAAGAGTCCCACGGCCAAGAAGGCCGACCTCTACAGCGAGACCGTCGCGGGAAGTCCCATCAGCGTGCCGTTGAACATCCATGGCAGCCAGAGCGCCCTCAACGGGCAGAACTACGCCGGTCTGCTCTGGTGGAGCTACCTCAACAAGGAGCCTCGCACCTATCTCCAGGCCAAGTTCAAGAAGATGCTGAAGAAGGATCAGAAGTACTGCATCCGCTATTATGTCAGCCTCAGCGACCTCAGCAAGTACAGCAGCGACCAAGTGGGCGCCTACGTGAGCAAGATCATGGTGAAGAAGGATGACGAGAGCAACCTCACCTATGAGGCCCAAGTGCCCACGCTGAAGACCCGGCTGATGGAGGACCTCTACAGCTGGCAGGGCGTCTGCGGCGTGTACGAGGCGAAGGGCGAGGAGCAGTACCTGATCATCGGGAACTTCGCGGCCAACGAGAAGACCAACACCGGCAAGGTGAAACGCCCGAAAGGGGAGGCGCGGGTGCAATTGGCCAACGCCTACTACTACATCGATGATGTGTCCGTGTTCCCCATCAAGAACATGAACGAGTGCAAGTGCGAACAGTTGGACAAGGCCGAGAGCGAGTTTATCTTCGGTCGCAAGGGTGCGCTGAACAAGAACCTGGCGCCGGCCCTGCAACTGGACCAGAGCACCATCTACTTCAAACGGTTCAAGAGCGACCTGGACAACTCCATGGTGGGCCTCGTGAAGGAACTGGCCGAGGTGATGAAGGCCAACCCGAAGATCAAGGTGCGCCTGGTGGGCCATACGGACACCATCGAGGCGGATCGCGTGCGCATCCGTCCGGACCTCACCGACCTCGACAAGGACCGTGCGCAAACGCTGAAGGATGCGTTCATCGAGGCGGGTGTGCCTGCGGAGCGTATCGTGGTGGCCGGACAGAAGGCGGGTAGTCCCGCCGACGAAGGCGAGGACGAGGTGGCTCTGAGCAAGAACCGCCGCGTGGAGATCGAGATCGAGCCGTAGAACATGTCCGATCCCGCAGGACGGGCCGTTGCGCAAGCAACGGCCCGTCCTGCTTTTGCCCCTACTTTGGCCCGCACCACCCATCGATGAGCACCGGCGATAAGCGCACCATCCGCGCGTGGACCATGTACGACTGGGCCAACTCGGCCTATTCGCTCACCATCACCAGTGCGGTTTTCCCCGCCTTCTACGTGGCCATCACCACCGGTGCCCTCGGTGAGGATGTGGTGTTGGATCGCTACGGTGTACGCGCGGCAGCCGCCTATCCGTGGGCCCTCTCCATCGGGTTCCTGATCATTGCCGCCATCGTGCCGATCCTGTCCGGTATCGCCGATCACCGGGGCAACAAGCTCAAGTTCCTCCGGTTCTTCTGCTACCTCGGTGCCTCCAGCTGCGCGGCCTTGGCCTTCTTCACCGTGGACCACCTCTGGCTCGGGTTGGCGCTGGTGTCCATGGCCTGCATCGGCTTCAGCGGCAGCCTGATCTTCTACGATGCCTACCTCCCCGAGATCGCCGAGAAGAAGGACCACGATCGCATCAGCGCGCGCGGCTACACCATGGGCTACCTCGGTAGTGTGCTCCTCCTCGTCGTCAATCTGTTGATGGTGGAGAAGCCCGGATGGTTCTTCCTGCCGAAGGAGATCGAGTTGTTCGGCCGTACCTGGGGGGGCATACCCGCGCGCGTCACCTTCATCACCGTGGGGCTCTGGTGGGCCGGATGGGCGCAGATCGCCTTCCGCCGCCTGCCCTTGGGAACGCCGTCGGACGATCACGGGGTGAACGTCTTCACCAACGGCTACCACGAACTGCGCAAAGTGTGGCGGGAGATCAAGATGAACACGCGTCTGAAACGCTACCTCGCGGCCTACTTCGTGTTCAACGGCGGCATCCAGACGGTGATGTATCTCGCCGCCAACTTCGCCAAGCAGGAGGTGAAGGAGATCGCCCCGAACGGCGATACGGTGCCCATCAGCGATCAGGCCTTGATCATCAGCATCCTGCTGATCCAGCTCGTGGCGATCGTGGGCGCCATCGTCTTCGTGCAGCTCAGCAAGCGGTTCGGGAACATCCGCGCGCTGATGATCGGTGCCTCGATCTGGATCGTGGCCTGCGCCTTCGCCTTCGGGCTGCATTGGGCCAGCGAATTCTACCTGTTGGCCTGCGTGGTGGGCCTGGTGATGGGCGGCAGCCAATCGTTGAGCCGCAGCACCTACGCCAAGTTCCTGCCGGAGACCACCGACCATGCGAGCTACTTCAGCTTCTACGATGTCAGCTACTACCTCAGCACGGTGCTCGGCACGGCCGTTTACGGCGCGGTGTACGCGCTCACCGGCGACCTGCGGTGGACGGTGATCGGCATCGGCCTGTTCTTCGTGCTCGGCCTGGTGCTGCTATGGCGGGTGCCCGGCAAGGACATGGCGGTGGATGGTGTGCCGCGCTGAGCGAACTTCGCGCATCCGTTGAAGTGAACATGGCAGGATCGAACTGGGATGTGGTGATCGTCGGTGGTGGCATCGTGGGTGCGGCCACCTTGTACAAACTGCAGGCACGTTTTCCGTCGAAGCGCATCCTGCTGCTGGAGAAGGAGCGCGTGCTCAGCGATCACCAGACCGGGCACAACAGCGGCGTGATCCACAGCGGCATCTACTACAAGCCCGGCAGCTACAAGGCCAGGAACTGCGTGCAGGGCCGGCGAGAACTGGTGGCCTTCGCGAAGCAGCACGGTATCAAGCACGACGTCTGCGGCAAGATCATCGTGGCGGTGGAGGAGGCCGAACTGCCGCGGCTGGAACAGATCCACCAGCGCGGGATCGCCAACGGCATCGAGGACCTTCGACGGATCACGGCGGAGGAGATCAGCGCCATCGAACCGCATTGCAAGGGAATCGCCGGACTTTGGGTGGGTTGCACCGGGATCATCGATTTCCGCGGGGCCACCAACAAGATGGCCGAGCTGGCCCGTCAGCTCAATCCGGCGTCCGAAGTGCACACCGGTGAGGAAGTGCTGGCCGTGAAGGAAGCGGGCGGGCACAGCGAGGTCCGCACGTCGAAGGGCCTCCACCGTGCGCAGGCCGTGATCTTCTGCGGCGGTCTCCAGAGCGATCGCCTGGCGCGTGCCGACGGTGCCAAGGTGAAGGAGCGCATCGTGGGTTTCCGTGGAGACTACTACGACCTCACCCCGCAGGGCAAGCACAAGGTGAAGAACCTCATCTATCCCGTGCCGGATCCGCGTTTCCCCTTCCTCGGGGTGCATTTCACGCGCATGACCGATGGCACCACCGAATGCGGACCCAACGCGGTCTTCACCTTCAAGCGCGAAGGCTACGGCAAGACCGATTTCAGTTGGAAGGACACGTGGGAGGCGCTGACCTACGGCGGTACCTGGAAACTCTTCTTCAAGAACTTCAGCTACGGCGTGGACGAGTACCGGCGGGCCTTCAGCAAGCGTCTTTTCCTACGGACCCTGCGCCGCTTGATCCCTTCCTTGACGATGGAGGACATCGAGCCGGGTCGTGCCGGTGTACGGGCCATGCTGCTCGGAACGGACGGGGAGATGGTGGACGACTTCCGTATCGAGCGGCGGGGACGCCATATCCATGTGCTCAACGCACCCTCACCAGCGGCCACGGCCTGCCTGGCCATCGGCGAACACATCGTGGAGATGGCCGTGCAGGAAGGTGTGCTGAAGGAGGCTCTGGCGGTGTGAATACGGATCCGGCAGGAAGCGGAGAGGATGGACCTCATCCCATGTCGCTGCAGTTCGGCGCTGGATCCTGGAATTTCTCCGCACGGGACATGGATCGTCCACAGTGCCGACTTGAGGCTCGGCGGCTTTCCCAGGAATGAAGCTCTGCACACGCTGCGCCTCCGCGGTGAATACCTCTTCGGCTCAGGCCGTCACCTTGTAGTCCTCCACGATCTCCGCCCAATCCCAAAGGAAGAACGACATCAGGCGTTGTAGGCGGCGCAACACGATGGGATTCGGCGCCTTCTGGTCGCGGTAGAACGAGTTCTGGCAGTGGAAGAGATCGAACTTGTGGAACACCGCATTGCTCATGGCGGAAACCGTGAGCTTGCTGGGGTGGTTCACACGCGCCATGTAGTGCTGCAGGGCGATCACCTCCGTTTCGAGGTCCGAGGCGATGTAGCCCATCGCGCTGGCGAACTTCGACACGGCCAGCGAGAAGAATCGGCGGTCCTGACCGGCCGGCAGATGCTTGGGAGCGTCCATCAGGTTCCCTGCGAACACCAGTAGAGCGAACAGCTCGTCGTCACCGGGCCCGAACACGGGAACGTCCTGGAATTCGGGTGCATCCTGGAGCTCATCCACGATCATGGGATAGCCCTCTTCCGTAAGGGCCAGCACCGCATGCACGAAGGCATGGGCCAGCTTTTCCTCAGAGATGCGTTTCTTTCCGAACAGGGTGCCGATCATGCTGGGGAGACTCTGGACGCGAACCTAGGTCGATGCGGAAAGGCGTCGGGAAGCCTGTGTCGATGTATTTTCAACACGGTTATCCACCCGTTGCATGGATGTCAAGGAACTGATCGACCAGTACGCGGCCTACGATCGCTGGGCCAACACCCTTTTCGTGGAACGACTGATGCGCGAGAGCGACGAGGTGCTCGACCGGCCTGTGCGCAGCAGCTTTCCCTCGTTGCGCGCCACCTTGTTGCATATGCGCGATGCCGAATGCGCGTGGTGCCTCCGGCTCGATCGGCTGCCACCGCGTTGGCCGGCCGATCCCTCCACCGCGATCGGCTCGGTGCTGCCCTTCGTGCAGGCGATGCACGATCGGGTACGGGCGCTCACACCGGATGAGCTTCAGGAGGAGGTGGACTATCACTCCTTGAAGGGCCTGCCCTATCTGCAACAGCGTCTGCAGATGTTGATGCACGCCTTCAACCATTCCACCTATCACCGCGGGCAGTTGGTCACGATGATGCGCGATCTCGGGCTGGGCGAAGTGCCTTCCACCGATCTGGTGACCTTCCAGCGGATACTTGCCGGCACGGCTTGAGCCGCTCACACGGAGGCACTGAGGCACAGAGGGGGAATGCGTTGCGTCGTCGCGTCGATGCGGTGCAGCCCACAACGGCGATGTTCCTTTGCGCACTTGGCGCCTTTGCGGTGGGGGTTACGCCATCACGCGGCCCAACAGATCGATGCCCGTGTAGTTGTGCGGGGTGAGGCGGCGGAGCTGGACCTTCACGTCATCGGTCACCTCCAAGGCCTCGATGAAGGCGGCGATGTCGGCCTGGCCGATCCGGTCCTTGCCACGCGTAAGGTCCTTCAAGCGCTCATAGGGTTCGGGATATCCGGCGCGGCGCAGGATGGTCTGGATGCCTTCGGCCACCACGGGCCATTGGGCTTCGAGGTCACGCTCCAAAGCGCTAGGGTTCAGCAGCAGCTTGTCCAGACCTTTCGCAATGGCATCGAAGGCGATGGCGGTATGGGCCATGGGCACGCCGATGTTGCGCGTAACGGTGCTGTCGGTGAGGTCGCGTTGCAAACGGCTGATGGGCAGCTTCTCGCTGAGGTGGTTGAGGAGGGCATTGGCCATGCCCAGGTTGCCCTCGGCGTTCTCGAAATCGATGGGGTTCACCTTGTGGGGCATGGCGGAGGACCCGACCTCGCCGGCCTTGGTGCGTTGGCGGAAATAATCGAGGCTCACGTATTGCCACACGTCGCGGCAGAGGTCCATCAGGATCGTGTTCACCCGGCGCATCGCATCGAACAGGGCGGCGAGCTGGTCGTAGTGTTCGATCTGCGTGGTGAACTGTTGGCGTTGCAGATCGAGTTCCTGTGCGCAGAAACGGTCGGCCAAGGCCACCCAATCCAGCTCGGGGTAGGCTGCATGGTGTGCGTTGAAGTTGCCCGTGGCCCCGCCGAACTTCCCGCTGAAGGGTATGCTCCGGAGCCCACGCAACTGCACGTCGAGCCGTTCCACGAAGACCTGGAACTCCTTGCCCAGGTTGGTGGGGGAGGCCGGTTGACCGTGCGTGCGTGCCAGCATCGGTACACGGGCCCATTCCAACGCCAGTCCGTGCAGGCGATCGCGCAGCGCGATGGCATTGGGCAGGTAGTGCTCGCGTACGAAGTCGCGCACCATCATCGGCGTGGCCGTGTTGTTCACGTCCTGTGAGGTGAGGCCGAAATGCACGAACTCCAGTTCGGCACCCAGGCCCAAGGTCTGCGCCTGTTCCTTCAACCAGTATTCCACCGCTTTCACGTCGTGGTTGGTGGTCCGCTCGATCGCTTTGATGCGTTCGGCATCGCCGGCGCTCAGGTTCCTGATCCGTTCCCGCAGGGGCGCCAGCTTCTTCGTATCCACCTTCGCCAGTTCGGGCAGGGGCACCCGGCACAGGAAGGTGAACCAGGCCAGTTCCACCTCCAGGCGATAGCGGATCAGCGCATGCTCACTGAACCAGCGGGACAGGGGGGCGGTGCGGCCGCGGTAACGACCGTCGACGGGGGAGATGGCGGTGAGCGGTGAAAGTTCCATGCGCCCGCGAAGGTAGAGGGCATCCGAGGATCCTTCCGGTCAATGGCAGCAGCGGACCTATCGCCGATGGAAGCCGAAGGATCGCGCATGATCGAAACTGCGGGCACTTGCTCCAACGAACATCCGGAGCACCTTCTATTCGGGACCATGCCGGCATGGCCAGCGATCGTTCCCGTTGGCACGGAATTGGCGCAAGGCCGGTCCTTCTACCTTCGTCCCATGCGTATGCTTGTTTCCCTTCTGGTCCCGGTCGCGCTATTCGCTTGCAAGGGCAAGGAGCGGAGCACGAGCGTTGCAGGCGATGAAGGGAACGTCCAGGCCGACCGGCCGGTGGAGCAGGTGGGGACACCGGTGGTGATGGTGTCCCAGGTACCGGCGGATTCGGTCTTCTTCCAACTCGAGCGTACGCCTTGTTTCGGCAGTTGCCCGGCGTTCAGGGTAGTGGTCAAGGGCAATGGTGATGCTACGTATGTGGGTCAGCGCTTTGCGCCACGGGAAGGCACCTATGCCGGCAAGATCACGGCCGCGCAGATGGCGGAGTTACGGAAGATGGCCGATGAGGTCGGTTTTTTCGGGATGGATGACCGCTACGACGGTCAAGTGACGGACCTGCCCAGCACCATCATCCGCGTGAGCAACGGCGGCCTTACCAAGAAGGTGGTGGGGCGCGTGGGTCCGCCGGTCGCGTTCAAGGAGTTCGCGAAGTTCGCGGAGGGGCTGTTCGAGCAGGTGCAATGGACCCTGCTGGAAAAGGCGGAATAGCCTTCGCCCCGAGGTCAACCGTCCATCCCCCACCAGCGTGGATATTGGCCCGGACGGTGTTCCCGGGCGCCCTTGGCGGCGCTACATTCGCGGCCCGGTGGAACCGCCAGGAGGGCGTCCGCACAACAGAACACGAACACGAAATGAGGAAGACCATTCTCTCGGCAGCGCTCGCGTTGCTCACGTTCGCCACGGCACAGGCCGGCGAAGGCATGTGGTTGCTGAACAAGTTGAAGCAGGTGAACGAGGCCCAGATGCGCGCATTGGGCTTCAAGCTCACGGCCGAGGACATCTACAGCCTGAACAAGAGCGGGGTGAAGGATGCGGTGGTGCGCCTGGGCGGCGGCTTCTGCAGCGGCGAGATCGTCAGCGCCGAAGGCCTGATGCTCACCAATCACCACTGCGGCTACGATGCCGTGCAGGGGCTGAGCAGCGTGGAGCACGACTACCTCACCGATGGTTTCTGGGCCATGACGCGTGATCAGGAACTGCCCGCGGGCTTCGAGGTGAGCTTCCTGCAACGCATCGATGACATCACCGAGCGTGTGAACGGCCAACTGACACCCGGCATGAGCGAGGCCGACCGCCAAGCCAAGCTGGAGGAGATCGCCCAGCAGATCGAACAGGAGGCCAGCGACGAGGCCAAGTCCATCACCGCCGACTTCAAGGCGATGTACGAGGGCAACGAGTTCTACCTCTTCGTGTACAAAAGCTACCCCGATGTCCGCCTGGTGGGCACGCCGCCCAGCGCCATCGGCAAGTTCGGCGGCGACACCGACAACTGGATGTGGCCGCGCCACACCGGCGACTTCAGCATGTTCCGCGTGTACACCGGCCCCGACGGCGAACCCGCTCCCTACGCCAAGGAGAACATCCCCTTCAAGCCCAAGTGGCACTTCCCCGTCAGCCTGGACGGCGTGAAGAAGGGCGACTTCGCCATGATCATGGGCTACCCCGGTAGCACCGACCGGTTCCTCAGCAGCGAAGGAGTGAAGCTGGCCCTCGATGTGGAGCAACCCAGCCGCGTGAAGATCCGCCGTGCGAAGCTCGATGTTTACGATAAGCACATGGACGCCGACAATGGCGTGCGCATCAAGTACGCCAGCAAGTATGCGCAGGTGAGCAATTACTGGAAGTACTTCATCGGACAACAACGCGGACTGAAGCGCCTGCATGTGTACGACAAGAAGAAGGCGCAGGAGGATGAACTGATGGCCTGGGTGAACGCCGATGCCGGACGGAAGGCCAAGTACGGCCAGATGCTCACGGGCCTGAACGCCGGTTACGCCGAGCGCGCCAAGTTCGAGAAGGCCACCACGTACATGACCGAGGCCGCCTTCGGTAGCGAGGCCGTGGTCTTCGGCTTCCGCCTCTTCGGCCTGAACAACCAGCTGAAGACCGACCCCAAGGACGCCGCGAAGATCGCCGCCATGGTGGAACGGGTGAAAGCCAGTGCGGCCGACTTCTGGAAGGATTACGACCCCGCCACCGATCAGGAGGTGACCACCGCGATGTTCGAGCTGATCCAGAAGGATGTGCCGGCAGACCAGCAGCCTTCCGTGATGGCCGAGGTGAACAAGAAGTACAAGGGCGATGTGAAGGCCTGGGTGGCCGCGATGTTCAAGACGTCCATCCTCACCGACCGCGCCCGTCTCGAGGCCTTCCTGGCCAAGCCCTCCGCCAAAGTGCTGGAGAAGGACATGGGCATGCGCACCACCATCAGCTGCCTGGAACTGTACCGCGGTCAACTGGCCTCGGGTGTGGAAGGAGCGGAGATCGCCATTGCGAAGGGTTATCGGGAGATGGTGGCCGCGATGCGCGAGAAGGATCCCAACCGCATGTGGTACCCCAACGCCAACAGCACCATGCGCCTCACCTATGGCATCGTCAGCGACTACACGCCCGCCGATGCCGTGCACTACGACCTCACCACGAAGGCCGAAGGCATCCTGCAGAAGGAGGACAACACCAACGACGAGTTCATCGTGCCCAAGCGCCAGCACGACCTGATCAAGGCCCGTGATTTCGGCCGGTACGCCGATGCCAAGGGCGACCTCATCGTGAACTTCCTCAGCGAGAACGACATCACCGGCGGCAACAGCGGAAGCCCCGTGATCAACGGCAATGCGGAACTCATCGGCATCGCCTTCGATGGCAACTGGGAGGCCATGAGCGGTGATATCGCCTACGAGCCCGAGCTGCAGCGCACCATCAGCGTGGACATCCGTTATGTGCTCTGGGTCATCGACAAATACGCCGGTGCGGGCCACCTGGTGAATGAGATGACCTTGGTGACCACCCCGAAGGAGGCCGCTGTGGCCCCCGTGGCACCGGAGACGCCTGCCGCACCTGCTGCGCCCGCCGCTCCGAAGACCAACATCGCGAAGAACGCAGCCAAGAAGGGCTGAGCATCAACATTTCCCGGAAGGGCCGTCTCCTCGGAGGCGGCCCTTCGCTTTTTTGCAGTGGTCATCCCCGCGATCGCGCGTGAAGCCCGCAAAGACGGAACCTTGGAGCGTGACTCGTGCGTGGTCACCTTGGCCCGGAGCAGCGGACACGGACGGTAGCAGCAGCCCAAGTGATCGCGAAACCTCTACCGCGGCATCAGCTTCAGGTCCTTGCGGTAGCTCACCGCATTCGGAGGTGCGGCACGGCAATGCTGGGCCAGCGGTTCGTAGCCGTTCTCGTCCACGATGCGGAGCTCGAAGGGTTCACCGGCCGGAACGAACATCGCATAGCGGCCTTCGCTGTTCACCGTGGTCAACGACCAACGTTTGCCGGCCAGGTCGTAATGCTCCACCAGGCAGTCGTACACGGGCTTGCCCGTGCGGGCATCGGTGACCACCCCGGTCACCTGCACGCGTGCCCCGGATTGGGCCATGCAGCAGGAAGAGACCAGTAGGAATATCGTGGCGATCGAAAGGCGCATGCGCCTTCAACGGGGAACCACCGCGTGGGGTTGCATCGGCTTGCCGTCCGTGCCGTACCACGAAAGCACGGCGCCGATCGCGGCCAGCAACGGCGCGAAGACCCAGCCCACGAAAGGCAGCTTCATCAACAGCCAGAACAGCGCGCCGTTGGCCAGTACCATGCCCCGTCGTTGCCGTGCCGCCCGCCAGCTGGCATCGATGCCGGCCTTCTGCCGCTCCAGGATGTAGTCGAACATCGAAAAACCGTAGAACCAGCACGACACGAGCCACATCCCCACCACGGTCACCGGCGCGATGAGCGGGAAGAAAAAGGTGGCCACCCAGGCGATCAGGTTGATGCCCGTCTCCAGCACCGCATTGCGCAGGGCCATCGCGATCCCGCGAAGGGTATCCCTCAGCAGTTGGCCGAAGCTGAAGGGAAAGGTGCGCCCGGTGATGATCTCCTCGGTGCGTTCACTGGCGTAGGCGAGCAAAGGCGAAAGCAGGATCAGCACCACGTACTTGCCGAAGAGTCCGAAGAAGTACCACAATGCCACCTTCACCACGATCAGCGCGATGATGGCGCGAGTGCCGTTCAGGAAGGATTTGACATCATCCACGAAACCGAGCCATCCTCCGCGGTCCTGGTCGGGTACCACCAGCCCGAGATGGGCCTCGGCCAAGGCGGTGAGGTGGTCCACCAGCCAGGAGGCCAAGGCGATGGAGCCTGCAGCGAAGACGATCCACAGCACGATGGGCACCAGGAACATCCACCCCATGCGGTAGCGGAAGGCGAAGCCCAAGGCCTGCCCGAATCCCGAGAAACCGGCTTGGATATCACGCATCGCACGAAGATGGATGATCGAAGATCACGCCCGACCGCGCATGTTCACATGACCGCATGGCCCCATGCATACATGCCTCAACGCCTCCGGGCCTTCTGCGCCGCCTGTTGCTGCTTCTGCATCTCCTCGATGCGCTGCTGCCACTTGCTCTTCTTGCGGGGCTTCTTCATGTTGTCCAACAGTTGCACGCGGAGCTTGTCCTCGTCGATGAACCACTTGGAGATCACCGTCATCTGCAGGATGCTGATCAGGTTT
>DASWWQ010000245.1:0-5473 GCA_036405935.1 Flavobacteriales bacterium | reverse complement strand
CTTGGGATCCTGCTACCGCCTTCCGAAGGCAAAAGGCCGGACATGGTCATCCGGCTGAACCTCAGGCACCGGGAATGGTCCTTCATGCGTCACATGGGGGATCGCTCGGCGCAACATCCACTTAACTTGGTCGCTGGCATCCACCCATGAAGTATCCGGTCCGTCCCCTGCTCGCCTCCCTGCTGCTGATGACAGGAGGGGCCGTACGATCGCAAGTGGTCGTCAACGAGGTCTGTGCCTCGAACATGTCCGGATACGCGGACAACTTCGGCGAGTTCGAGGATTGGTTCGAGCTCTACAACTCCGGAGCCACCACCGCCGACATCAGCGGGTGGTATGTGAGCAATCGTGCAGGCAATCCGTTGAAGTGGCAGGTACCCGCTGGCACAACGATCCCCGCAGGGGGCCGGCAGACCTTCATCTGCAGCAAGCGCAACGTGACCGTTGGAGGGTTCATCCACACCAACTTCAACCTCAATCAGACCGAGGAGGACCATGTGCTGCTGAGCGATGCCGGAGGAGTAGTGGTGGACGACTTCATGTTCACCGCGGCCTATCGCACCCAACTCGGCCATAGCCGAGGCCGCACCACCGATGGAGCCGCCTCATGGAGCCTGTTCGAGGTGCCTACTCCGGGCAACGCCAACGCCGGAGCCGGCCCCGAATACATGGGTCGCCCACAAATGGACCCGCCCGCCGGCTTCTATGGTGCAGCGCAGAGCGTTACACTCACGGGACCGGCCGGTGCCACCGTGCGCTACACGGTGAACGGCTCGGTGCCCACCAGTGCCTCCCCGGCCTATAGCGGCCCCATTGCGGTGAATGCGACCACGGTGATCCGGGCCGCCTGCTTCGGTGCCGCAGGCACCCCTCCCAGCTTCGTGGAGACCAATACCTACTTCATCAACAACACCCATACCGTCGCCGTGTTGAGCATCGCCGGCGACCAGCTCCCCGACCTGCTGGGAGGCGATGGCGCCATCCAACCCTTCGGCAACTTCGAGTATTTCGGTCCGGACCAACAGCTGCGCGATGAAGCCGTGGGCCAGTTCGACGAGCATGGACAGGACAGCTGGGCCTATGCCCAAAGGGGCTTCGACTACGTGACGCGCGACCAGACCGGCTATAACGACGCCATCCATTGGCCCATCTTCCGCACCAAGGACCGCGACAAGTTCCAGCGCCTGATCATCAAGGCCGCAGCGGGTGACAACTACGAATTCGGCCCCGGCCAACCGGCGCACATCCGGGATGCCTACGTGCAGGCCTTGAGCCAAGTGGGCGACCTGGCCTTGGACGAACGGAGCTACGAGCCCTGCGTGGTGTACATGAACGGCCAGTACTGGGGGGTCTATGACATGCGGGAGAAGGTGGACGACCACGACTTCACCAAGTACTACTATGACCAGGACGAGTTCAACATCCAGATGCTGAAGACCTGGGGCGGCACCTGGGAGGAGTACGGCGGTGCCCAAGCCTCCGCGGACTGGAACGCGTTGCGCGCCTACATCGCCAGCAACGACATGGGCGACCCCACGGCCTTCGCCTATGTGGACGAGCGGTACAACTGGAAGAGCCTGGTGGACTATTTCTGCCTGAACAGCTATACGGTATGCGCCGATTGGCTGAACTGGAACACCGCTTGGTGGCGCGGACTGAACCCCGATGGGGACAAGAAGAAGTGGCGTTACATCCTTTGGGACATGGATGCCACCTTCGGGCACTACACCAATTTCACCGACATTCCCGACCAGACCGCGAACGCCGACCCTTGCACGGTGGAGAGCCTGCCCGATCCCGGCGGACAGGGCCACACCCTGATCCTCGAGAAGCTGATCAACGAGAACGAGATGGTGCACGACTATTACGTGAACCGCTACATCGACCTCGGCAACACCCTGTTCAGCTGCAACACCATGCTGCCCTTCCTGGACAGCCTGGTGGCGAACATCGCACCCGAGATGGTGGGGCAAGTGGCCCGTTGGGGTGGCTCTGTCGCGGGCTGGGAGAACAATGTGCAGGTATTGCGCGACTTCATCGAAACCCGTTGCGTCACCATCCAGGAAGGCATGGTGGACTGTTACGACCTGGAAGGGCCTTTCAACGTGGTCTTCAAGGTGGAACCACCGCTCACGGGCGACATCGAGATCAACTCCATCACCCCCGAAACCTATCCGTTCGAAGGTGTCTACTACGGTGGAATCAACACCGGCCTGTACGCCCGCGCCGCCGAGGGCTGGACCTTCGATCATTGGGAGAGCCTCAACCATGTGTTCGCTCCGAGCATGACCGACACGATCGTCAACTTCCAGTTCACCGGAACCGACACCATCATCGCCCACTTCGCGCCCCCCATCCGTTACGACGTGGTATTGATGGTGGATCCCCCCGGCGCCGGCACCATCCGATTCGACGGCATCCATCATACGGTGCTACCCGCCACCGTGCAGGTGCTACCGGAGTCCGTGGACACGCTCACCATCCTCCCGACGATGTACTACGACTTCCTCCACTGGGAGTTGAAGTACAACCTGCCCAACAACAACGACACGACGCTGACCAGCCTGCCGGTGACCATCTTCCAACCGGATACCATCATCGCCCACCTGAAGCCGCAGGAATATGTCTATTGGTCGCCCAACGCCTTCACCCCGGATGGCGACGGATTGAACGACACCTGGCGCCCGTGGAACAATGTACTGGACCTGACGAACTACGACCTGCGTGTCTTCGACCGCTGGGGCCGGGAGGTGTTCGCGAGCACCGACCCGTACAAGACCTGGGACGGCACGGTGGACGGAGCTCCGATGCCTTCCGCCGTTTATGCCTTCCGTGCCCGCATGACCGACGCGTTGACCCGCGATGAGCATGAAGTGGTGGGGCATGTGACCGTGGTGCGCTGATGCAGCAGGCCCTTGAGGCCAGCTAACTTCGCCACCCGGTCAGGGAGGTGATGGCAAGAGAAGCCCATACGGATACAAGGACGGCCAAGAACATGAGCGTGCTGCGGGAACGGCTGACCATCCGCGACCTGGAGCAGTTCTCCGGGATCAAGGCGCACACCATCCGCATCTGGGAACGTCGCTACGGCCTCCTGAAACCCCAACGCACCACCACCAACCTCCGTCGATACGGTCTGGATGAGCTGAAAGCCGTATTGAACGTGGCCTTCCTCAGCAAGCACGGCATGCGTATCTCCCGCATCGCGGCGGCCACACCCGCACAGCGCGACAATTGGGTCCAGGAATGGAGCGTTCGGAGCGATACGGATACGGTGGCGATGGACGAGTTGAAGCTCGCCACCTTGGCCTATGATACGATAGCGTTCCGGAAGGTCGGCGAGCGGTTCGAGGAGCGGTTCGGGTTCGAGGCGCTGTTCGAAAGGCTCTACCTGCCCTATTTGGAACAGCTTGGATTGCTCTGGCAGACCAGTGCGGTGTGTCCGGCCCAGGAACACTTCGCCAGCCTGCTCGTTCGCCAATCACTCATTTCCCGTATCAATGCCGACACTCCGGTCCGGAACCCGAAAAACGAGCTTTTCGTGCTCTTCCTTCCTGAGAACGAACTGCACGAACTGGGCCTGCTCTACACCCAATTCCTGCTGCAGAGGGCGGGACGCACGGTGATCTACCTCGGACAGAGCGTACCCTTGGCCGATCTAGCCCGCATGGCACGGCACTTCCAACGCCCCATGACCTTCATCGGCATGGGCACCTGCATGCCACCGGAAAAGGAGGTCGGGTCCTACGTGGAACGAATGGTGGCTTCGTTCGATCCGGAACAGGTGAAGGTGCTTCTCGGGGGAAGGCTCTTCGGGTCTTGGGAGAACGACGGGGACGGACCGGTGAAGGTCTTCCGTTCCCTGGCCGAACTGCGGGAGCGATTGTCCCTTGTCTGACCTGTTCAGGGCAGCACCTTTCCAGGGTTCATGATGCCCAAGGGATCGAAGACCGCCTTCAGGCGGCGCATCAGATCCAGCTGCACCGCATTGAACGCCACATCCATATAGGGCCTTTGTACCAGGCCGATGCCGTGTTCGCCGCTAAGTGTCCCTCCCAAGGACACGGTGAGCTGGAAGATCTCCCGGATGGCCTTCGGCAGTTCCACGTGCCAGGCCTGATCGGACAGCTGTCCGCGGATGATGTTCACGTGCAGGTTGCCATCCCCGGCATGCCCGTAGCAGACACTTGTGAAACCGTACCGCGCACCGATGCTCTTCACCCCGGCGAGCAACTTCGGTAGCTCATACCGCGGCACCACCGTATCCTCCTCCTTGTACACGCTGTTGCCCTTCACCGCCTCGGCCACCTGCCGCCGCATGCGCCAAAGGGCATCCTTCTCCGCGCTGGTCTCCGCGAAGAGCACCTCCTGGCAGCCATAGGCCTCCATCACTTGCAGGATGGCCTCGCAGTCGCGCATCAAGGCATCGCCGTACTGACCGTCCACTTCGATCAGCAGATGGGCCTGCGTATCCTCGGCCACCGTCACTTGGATATCGGGTACGAAGCGCAGGGTCCAGTCGATGGCATCCCGCTCCATGAACTCCAACGCGCTGGGCACCACCCCGGCACGGAACACGGCGCTCACCGCCTCGCAGGCCTTTGTTGCATCACGGAACGGAACGAGCATCAGGCGGGTTTCCTTGGGGAGCGGGACCAACCGGAGCACCGCCATGGTGATGACCCCCAGCGTGCCTTCACTGCCGACCATCAGGCGCGTGAGGTCATAACCGGTACTGTTCTTCAGCGTGTTGGCCCCGGTCATGATGACATCGCCGTTGGGCAGCACCACCTCGAGGTTGAGCACGAAATCCCGGGTAACGCCGTATTTGACCGCCCGGGGTCCTCCGGCGTTCTCGGCCAGATTGCCGCCGATGGTGCAGCTCCCCCGGCTGCTGGGGTCCGGTGCGTAATACAGTCCCTTGGCGGCCACCGCCTCCTGGAGCACCTGGGTGATCACCCCGGGCTGAACGGTGACCTGCAGATTGCGCTCATCGATATCCAGGATCATATCCATACGATCGAGCGCTAGACCCACCCCCCCGTGCACGCTGAGGGCTCCACCACTGAGCCCGGTGCGCCCACCGATGGGCGTTACCGGCACCTTGTACCGCGTGCAAAGGCGCATCACTTCGGCCACCTGCTCCGTGGTGCGGGGACGTACTACCACATCCGGCGGGTACAACAGGTCCTCCGTCTCATCCCTGCCGTAGCGTTGGAGGGCTCCGGGGTCCTGGTTGATAAGGTCCGCTGGAAGCACCTCCAGCAGTGCGGAAATGAAGGCAGGTGATGGTTCAGGCATTGCGGTGGCGAAGTTGCACCGTAGCGTGAGATCCCGTATCGGGTCGGGTCCGGCACGGAACATGTTGGAGAACTGGATCGTGGGAATTTTTCCGCCCCTTGTCGATCATTTGTTCCCATCCGGGGGCAACCCGATCGTGGAGAAAAGGTCTGATGATCGGCCGTCGGCCCTT
>DASWWQ010000244.1:0-27049 GCA_036405935.1 Flavobacteriales bacterium | reverse complement strand
ACGTCGACAACCTCATGCAACCGACGCGCGGCGTGCGTTTCGAGCTGTCCGGTGAAGTGCTGGATGAACGCCACACCGACGCCACAACGCGCGGACTGAAGTGTGAGCTCCGCACCTACACGCCGGTGGAGATCGGTCGCTCGCGCAGCGTGGTGGCCCTGCGGTTCGGTGCCCAACGCCGTGAAGGTGAAGTGGATCCGCTCACGGCCTCCACCATCGGTGGGTTCGAGACGGTGCGTGGGCTGCGCCGCGATCGTTTCGCGGGCAACACAGCGGCCTACGGCAACTTCGAGGTGCGTGCGGACCTCTTCACCTCGCGCAACGCCGTGCTGCCTTTCCGGATGGGCCTGATCGCTCTGGCGGATGCGGGGCGCGTATGGGTGGATGCCACCGACAACAGCCCGCTCTGGCACCACGCTTTCGGTGGTGGGCTCTACATCAGCCCGCTGGGCATGTTGGTGCTGCAGGGCACCTATGCGGTCAGCGATGACGATGCCCTGGTGGATGTGCGGATCGGGTTCTTCTTCTAGGGGGCATTTTCGCGATCCCGGGTCAAACCCGGGATGACACGGGTGGAATGATGATGGAAAGCGGCTTGCCGCCTTTCCATCATCATTCCTTAAGGGATGTCACTCCGGCCCTGAGCCGGAGTCGCGCAGATGTCGTGCTATGGATCAGAAGGCCCACGGCATCACTTCGGCGAGCATGCTGCCCACGATCAGCAGCACCGTGGAGGTGACGCCGAACATGAAGATGGTGTAGGTGATGCGCAGGTACTTGTACTTGCGATGCAGCACACTGCCCAAGGCGTGCAGGTCGCGCGTCATGGAGCCGTAGAGGTAGTCCCGGTCCTGCATCACCTCGTTCATGCCCTTCTGATACTCGTCCAAGGGCATATCGTGGAAGTTGCCGAAGAAGAGCAGGTTGGCGGTGCGGTCCTTCATCTGTTGCGCCGTGCTGCGCCCGCTCGTGATCTTCGGTCGGGTGGCCAACGTAGCGGTGATGATGGACAGGGCACAGGTCACCAGCACGATGGTGAGCGCGGGGATGTACTCCGGATGCTTGTCCACCCGGGTCATCGGTCCGCTGATCAACAGGGAGATCATCAGGGCGTTCACCGTGAGCATGATGTTGGCCTTGTTGTCCGCGATCTGGCTCAGGCGGGTATGGTTGTTCAGCGTCACGCGGAACAGCGTCTCCACCCCACGCTCGGTCTCCTTCACCTTGTTGCGGCGTTCCTTCTCGGCCTTCTTGGCCGCCTTGTGGGCCTTCCGGTCGTCCGCTTCGGCAGCGGGTGTGGGGGAAGCCGGATCCGTTCCGTGCATCATGGCCTTGAGGGCATCGAGGTTGCGTGATCGACCAGCGCTCCAAAGATCGCGGGCGGTGGTGGAGTGGAAGTCGGTACGTTCCAGGAAGGCGATGTTCTCGGCGAACCAATCGCGTTTCCTCTTCTTGGGCGAACCGGCGAGCTCCTGTTCGCGGCGGAGCAGGGCCAGTCGTTCCGGATAGTCGGGGGCGGCGATATGGCCCAGGTCCGCATCCTTGATCATCGCCTCGAGCTCATCACCCGGCTTGGTGTCCGTACGCGTGGCCAGGATCAATCGGCGTACGTGTTCGATCAAGCCCGCCTCAGCACCTTGATCGGCCAGGAAGGTGGCGATGGTAGCGGCGCTACGCTGTTCATGGTCCTGGGATCCCTCGGCATAACCGATGTCGTGCCCCCATGCTGCGATACGCAGGGCGAGCCCATCCTCCGCGGATACACCCTTGGCGTCCGCGAGCTGTCCCACTTGGCGGACCACCTGCTCGAAATGGAACGCGTTGTGGAAGCAGAGGCCGCTGGGGAAATGCGCCGCCACATGGTCCCGTACGAAGGCTTCGGTACGTTCCAGCAGGTTCATGGGGCGAGGCGTTGCACGGCGTGGATCTCCAGGTCGGTGTGTTTGCCCCGCAGGGTGACGGGACCGAGCGCCTTGGTATGCAACCCCAGCGGACGCAGGTCACCGCAAAGCTGCAACAGATCCCCGCTCACCAACAACGGTTCCCCGAAGGTGTTGCTCATGCTCTGGATGCGTGCGGCGGTATTGATGGGGTCGCCGTGGTAGGCGATCTCGCGTTTGATCTCGCCGATCTCCACGGCGATCACCTCGCCCACATGCACCCCGGCCTTGAAGGTGGGGAAACGACCGTAGTGTTTCTCGTAGTAGGGGCGCCGGGCGGCGATGGCGTCCTGCATGGCGAAGAAGAAGAAGAGGCATTTGCGCGCATCGTCCAGGTCGGGCAGGTTCCAGGTGAACACCACTTCATCGCCCACATACTGATGGATCTCCGCCTCGAAACGGGGCACCACGCTGTCCACGTCGTGGAACAGATCACGGATCATGGCGCTGTAGCGTTCAGGACCCAGTTCCTCCGCATGCGTGGTGCTGCCCTTGAGGTCCATGAAGAAGAAGATGCGTTGCTCCTTCACCGGTTCCCGGTAGCGGCCCAACAACAGGCTGACGAGCAGGCCCGGGCCGAAGCTGCGGTTGGTCTGGCGGATGAAGGACACGAGGAAATTGCCCACGAGCGTGGTGGGCACGAAGGTGAGCACCCAGCGGAAGCGGCTCTCGGCGGTCATTTCCCGGGGCAGGTCCACGATGCCCGTATCGAGCAGCACACGTTCGAAGGAGCGCACGGTGAGGAGCGCGGTGAACCCGAAGACGATGGTGTACAGCACACCGCGGAGCAGGATGCGGCGGCCGAGCGACCCCTGCCACTTGGGGTGACGGTCGAGCCATACGTCGGTCAGTCCCAGAAGGCTGCCGTAGATCATGCCCACCACGGCGGCCATCAGGCAGATGGGCACGAAGGGTGCGGGCTCCACATGGCCGTAGGTGCCCTGGGCGGCGTACATCACCGTCCAGTTGATCACGGCGAGCATCACGTTGGTGATGATCCAGAAGTTGATCTGGGTGCCCATGGCCGCGAACACCGGCCAGCGGTAGGCCACGCGCACGGCCAAGCTCCGATAGCGGGCGGCGGAACGGTCCTTGGCCATGGGATCAGGCGTTGATCGGACCCTCGGTGCGCTCCACCGCATGGATGGTGACATGGTCGCGCTTGCCCTTCAGCAGGATGCTGCCCAAGGGTTCGGTACGCAGGCCGTTCGGTGCCACATCGCCGCACAGTTCCCGCATCCGCTCGCTGATCAACAGCAGGCGTCCGAACTCGTTGTTCATGCTCTGGATGCGCGCGGCGGTGTTGATCGTGTCGCCGTGGTAGGCGATCTCGCGTTTGATGTCGCCGATCTCCACGGCCGTCACGGTTCCGGCATGCACACCGGCCTTGAAGCAGGGTACGGTGCCGTATCGCTCCTCATAGGTGGAAGCGCGTTGGTGGATCGCATCCTGCACGGCATAGAACAACAGCAGGCAGCGTCGCGCTTCCGGTCCATCGTGGAGGTCCCAGGTCAGCACCACTTCATCACCGACGTATTGGTAGATCTCGGCCTCGAACCTCGGCACCATGCGGTTCACGTCCTGGAAGAGATCACGCACCATCGCGCTGTAGCGGAGGTGTCCGAGCGTTTCGGCGTGCGTGGTGCTGCCGCGCAGGTCCATGAACATGAAGATGCGGTCCTCCACCTGCGGCTTGCGATAGCGGCCCATCATCAGCGGGCGCATCAGGCCGGGCCCGAAACTGCGGTCCACCTCCTTGAAACCGGAGACCAGCACATTGCCGACCGTGGCATAGAGCAGCAACGCGCCGAGCATCCAGCGCTGCGCCTCGGGAGGCGGCACATCGCCGATGTAGTGGATGTAGACGGGTCGCGCCAGGTTGAAGAGCAACGACACGAGCACCACGAACGTGCCGGTATAGAGCACGGCCTTCAACAGGATGCGCAGGCCCCAGGCCCGGTCGGGATCGCGGTTGCGGTCGAGCACCAGATCGATGCACCCGAGCACCAGGCCGTAGGAGATCCCGAGCAGCACCGCCGCTGGCAAGGCCACGCGCAAGGGCACCACGCGCAAGGTCGGTGTGTGTATGGACACCGCGGTGAGCACCATCACGAAGGTCATCACCAGCAGGGCATTGGCCACGACCCAGAACGACATCTGCGTCACCAGGGCCGACACCACCGGATGGCGGAAGGTGAAGCGGCGTTCGCGTTCACGGAGTTCGGCGATGGTAGGGGTGTGCATCATGCGGCCATGCCAAATGTATCCGCTGTCCCAAGGACGAAGAAGCCCTTGGAATACCTCGATCCGGTCGCTTGCCTGCAGGCTGTCCCGAATGGGAAAGGGCCCTCGTTGCCGAGGACCCCTTCCGCCGAACCACCTACGTCGGGAAGGAACTACATCTTGGGCAGGAGCACCTTGTCGACGACATGGATCACCCCGTTGCTCTGGTACACATCGGCCGTGGTCACCGTGGCGTTTCCGCCGTTGGCGTCGGTCACGATGAGCAGGTCGCCCTTCATGGAGAACGTGAGGTCGCCACCATCCACGGTCTTCATGGTCACCTTGCCGCCGCCTTTCTTGATGGCGGCCGCCACCGCCTTGCTATCGAACTTGCCGGCCAGCACGTGATAGGTGAGCACGCTCTGCAGCTGCTTCTTGTTCTCCGGCTGCAGCAGGTTGTCCACGGTTCCGGCCGGCAGGGCATCGAAGGCCTTGTTCGTGGGCGCGAAGACGGTGAAAGGACCTTTGCCCTGGAGGGTTTCCACCAGTCCGGCGGCCTTCACGGCGGCCACCAGCGTGGTGTGGTCCTTGGAATTCATCGCGTTCTCGATGATGTTCTTGCTCGGATACATCGGTGCACCGCCAACGGTGACCGTTTTCTCGGACTGCGCCCAGGTCGGGGCAGCGAGGACCGCGGCGAAGGCAACGGTCAGGATCGACTTGTTCATGGTTCTTGTTATTGGGTTGGTGTGGCCCCATCAGGGGGTTCGCGATCATCTACGCAGGCTGCGGGACGATCGGATCACCGGCGGTTGAAAAAGGATCGCCGAAGACCTTCCGCAGCGCCGGAGGAAGGACCTTCTTTGTATGGAGCACCACATGCGCGAGCGTATCCTTCAACTACTGGGTCCCTTTTGCGGGGCGGTGCTGTACCTCTTGTTGGCGGAACTCGGGCATGGACCGGCCGCCATGTCGGGCATCGTGTTGTGGATGGCCATCTGGTGGATCGGCGAGGCGGTACCCTTGGCCGTTACGTCCCTGTTGCCGATCGTGCTGTTCCCCTTGTTGGGCATCGACACGGTGGGCGGGACCACGGCCAATTACGGCAAGGAGATCATCTACCTGTTCCTCGGTGGTTTCCTGTTGGCATTGGCGTTGGAACGCTCGGAACTGCATCGGCGCATCGCTTTGCATGTGCTGGTGCGCGTGGGTGGTTCGGGTCCGCGGCTGATCGGCGGTATCATGATCGCCACGGCGCTGTTGAGCATGTGGATGAACAGCACCAGCTGCGTGTTGGTGATGTTGCCCATCGCGCTCAGCCTGCTGGACGGTGAGGGAGACGCGGAACTCCGCCGGAAGCTGACCATCCCGCTTCTGCTCGCCGTCGCCTATGCGGCCACCATCGGGGGCATGGCCACGCCGGTGGGGACGCCGCCCAACCTGATCTTCCTGGAGATCTGGCGGGAGCGCTGGCCCGATCGGCCGCCCCTCGGCTTCGGGCGCTGGTTGATGTTCGGGCTTCCGTTCATGGTGATCTACCTCGCCGTTGCTTGGTGGTTGCTGACCAGGTTGATGTTCAAGGTGCCCGAGGACCATCTGAGCACGCCCGCCGAGATCCGTGGGAAGCTCAAGGGGCTAGGGCGCATCACCAAGGCGGAGGTATATGCAGCATGCGTGTTCGGGATCACGGCCATCCTGTGGATCACGGGCGATGACATTCCCTTCTCCAACGACCTTACGCTGCACGGATGGCGGACGCTCACCGGCGCGAAAGCGTTCACGGATGGAGCCGTGGCGATGCTCGGTGCGATCGTTCTGTTCCTGATCCCCGTGCCCATCGGGAAGGATCCCCACGATGCGGGCGAGCGGGGGCTGATGACCTGGCGTTATGCCGAGGCGAAGGTGCCTTGGGGCGTGCTGCTCATCTTCGGTGCGGGCTTCGCCATCGGAAGCGGCATCGAGCGCTCGGGCCTGGCGGGCATCCTGGTGGAAGCGGTACAGGGTTGGGGCGATCTGCCGCACTGGACCTTGATCGGCACGGTGAGCGCGCTGGTCTGCTTCCTCAGCGAACTCGGCAGCAATACCGCCACCGCAAGCTTGACACTGCCCATCCTGGCCGAAAGCGCTACGGCTTGGGGTGTGGATCCGCAAGCCTTGCTCATACCCGCCACGTTGGCGGCCACATTGGGCTTCTCCCTTCCGGTGGCCTCACCGATGTTGGCCATCGTGTTCGGTACGCGGCGCATCCCGGTGCGCAGCATGATGCCGATCGGGATCCTGATGGACCTGATCGGCATCGCGTTGCTCGTGCTGTTCTTCGGGTGGTAGATCATCGGGCGAGGACCAGTCGGGTCGTCTCCCGGTCGTTCCCGAGTTCCGCACTGACGATGTACACCCCATCGGGCAGATCGCTGAGGTCCTCGATCTCCAAGGTGCCGGCGGTCTGGTTCAGTTGGTCCATCCGCACCACGCTGCCATCGCTGGCGATGATCGAGATGACGGCGCTACCGGTGAGGCCGGGGAAGGCGATCTGAACGCGGTCGCTCGCGGGATTGGGATAGACCAGCATCCGTCCGGTGTCGCGATTGGTCTGTTCGTACAGCCCATTGGTCCATCCACCGGCGGGGAACCCGTTGGTACCGACGCCGTCGTTGAGGGATTGTGCTGCCGCAGGAAAGGTGAACACTGCGGCTGCGATGAGGATGAGGTTTCTCATGGCTTGGCTTTTTTGTGTTTCTCCTGCCCGAGAGGTCCCACAGACCATGCCAAGCGGCCCATGGGGGTGTTGATCTATGTGAAAGGTCCGGGGGCATGGGGCATACGCGCCCCGATCGCGTTGTGATGCTGTCCGGAAACAAGGGTGGATGGACCGTGTGAAGTAGTTTGGCCTGATCTCCCACCACGATGGAAATCTGGATCTTCCTGCTCGCCCTGTTGCCGATCGCACTGCTGATCCTCATGCTGATGTTGGTCGGCCGCATCTCGACCCTATCACGGGATATCCGCGAGCTGCGCGAGTTCATGGCCCACACGATGAGGGGGAATGCACCTTCACGGGAGGCCGTTGCCGAACCCGCTCGTCCGGTCGTGCCACCTGCACCGATCAGGGTAGGGCCGCCTCCGGTCGTGCCGCCGGCACCCGTGGATCCGGCCCCACCACCGCCCATTCCGATCGTGGAAGAGCGCGGCCCCCTGCCGGTACCACCGCGCCTGATCGATGTTCCTCTGCCCGAGCAGCCGAAGCCGATCGTCGTCGAGACCCCGCGCCCGGCTCCCGTCCGCATCATCGAGCCGCCGCTCCGACCGCCGGCACCGCCGGAGCCTTCCTTCTTCGAGCGCCATCCCGACCTGGAGAAGTTCATCGGGGAGAACCTCATCAACAAGATCGGTATCGCCGTGCTCGTGATAGGCATCGGTCTGTTGCTGCAATATGCGATCGGCAAGGGGCTGATCAGCGAAACGGGCCGCACGTTGATCGGCCTGGCAGCCGGAGGGGTTCTGGTCGCACTGGCCCATCGCCTGCGCAACAGCTTCCGCGCCTTCAGTTCGGTACTGGTAGGGGGCGGCATCGTGGTGTTCTACTTCACCATCGCCGTCGCTTTCCGCGAGTATCAGCTGATCGGGCAGGCCGCCGCCTTCCTGATCATGGTGGTGGTCACCGGTCTTGCCGTGGCCCTCACCTTGGCCTACGATCGGAAGGAGCTGGCCGTTATCGCCCTGATCGGGGGCTTCGCAACACCCGTTTTGGTGAGCACTGGATCAGGCAATTTCAGGGTGCTCTTCACCTATCTGCTCATCCTGGACGTGGGCATGTTGGTGCTGGCCGATTTCAAGAAGTGGCACATCATCAACATCCTCTCCTTCGGCCTCACCATGGTCTTCTTCGGCGGTTGGGTGATGGTGGACTACTTCCGCCTCGATCCGCGCCCGGTACTGCCCGGCTTCCTTTTCGCCACGGCGTTCTTCCTGGTGTTCCTGTTGATGAACCTGCGCTACAACCTGAAGCACCGCAAGGGTTTCGTAGCGCTGGACCACACGTTGTTGTTGGTGAACACCGCGGCCTACTACGGCGCCGGCATCCATCTGCTGGGTGATCTGCCCATGCGTGTCACCGGTCTGTTCACCGTGCTGTTGGGTCTGTTCTATCTGGCCGTGGCGCTGTATTTCCACAAACGCGAAGGCATACCGCGACCTTTGAAACTGTTGCTCATCGGCCTTGTGCTCACCTTCATCAGCCTGGCCGCACCGGTGCAGCTGGAGGGTAGTCACATCACGCTGTTCTGGGCCGCGGAGGCCGTGCTGCTCTTGTGGTTCGCGCACCGTACGAAATTGCTGCTGGTGGAGCGTGCGAGCGTGGCCGTCACCGCGCTGATGGGCTTCAGCCTGCTGATGGACCTCGGGGTGATCTACGGCAGCTACGATACCGTACTGATGCCGCTGCTGAACAAGGGATGGATCACGGGTATGGTCAGTGCGCTCTCCTTGGCGCTCACCACGGTGCTGTTGCGCCGTGGCGATGTGGACCTCGAGATCCTGCCCACACTGAAGCGCAGGCATTGGGCGGTCTTCACCACGCTGTTCGGCGTTCTGGTCCTCTACGCCGTGAACTTCCTCGAACTGCGGTACCAGTTGGGTCGCGCGTTCAACCACCACGTGGTGGAGATGGCCGAGCTGCTGTGGACCCTGCTGTACCTGCTGGTACTGGAACGGGTGACGCGGACAGGAGCACCCATGTACCGCAAGGCGATCGCCGTGCTGCTGGGGTGCTGTGCGATGGCGCACATCACGGGGTACTACGGTAGCAGCGACATGGCCTTGTGGTCCGCGCAGAACGGCGAGGGCGGGGGTTTCGCACCGTTCCACTACGTCACGTTGGCGCTGATGGTGATCGCCGTGGTGCGGATCGCACAACTCGCCCGGTCGCTCCTCGATCGTTCCTCGAAGGCTTGGAGCACCTATCTGTGGGGCATGTCCATCTTCCTGGTGATCCTCGCCAGCCAGGAGCTCGACCTCGCGATGATGCAGGTGCAGGGATCCGGCGCGGACCTGGATGCGGCACGACGGGTGGGTTACCCGATCCTATGGGGCCTCGGGTCGTTCGCGTTCATGTGGTACGGCATGCGGATGCGGTTGCGTACGATGCGGGTGATCGCCTTGACGCTCTTCGGCCTCACCTTGGCGAAGCTGTTCCTCTTCGATCTCGGCAGCCTGAGCGAGGGTGGACGGGTGGCCGCCTTCATCGTGTTGGGCATCCTATTGCTCGTGGTTTCGTTCATGTACCAGAAACTGAAGGTGTTGTTGCAGGCCGATGCACCGAAGGAGAACCCCACCGATGTTCCACTTCCTTAATGCCCTGGCCTGGGTCGCCGTGATCACCGCACCGCTTTCGGCACAGGTGCCGCGATGGCGTGCCGAAGTGCCCGCACCGGAGCGGAGGGGCATGCACGCGATCGTGCTCTCCCCGCAACTGTTGGGTGCCTCACGAGCCGACCTCGGTGATATCCGGCTGTTGGACAGTACCGGGGCAGAGGTGCCGTACGTCCTGCGTGCCGCAGCACATTCCTTCGCCACGAGCACCTTCGTGCCCTATACCCTGCTCCGCAACGAGGTGCTGGACAAGCGCACCGAAGTGGAGATCGAGAGCCCGGTGGACCGGCATGTCGACGAGCTGCAGATCCGCGTGGGTCCGGCCGATGTCACCAAGCGGGTGCGCGTCACGGGCAGCGACGATCGGGAACATTGGTTCATGGTGAAGGATGATCAAGTGCTGTCGCAGGGCTCAAGAGGGGAACCTCCCTACCAGGTGCTTTCGTTATCCGTCCCGCGCACCGGCTATCGTTATCTGCTGATCACGCTCAACGATTCGTTGACCCCACCGATGCGTGTAGCGGACGTGGGCCGTTACGCGGACGAGGTGGTGCCGGCGCGCTACAGGGATGCAGGTCCGTTGCAATTCATCCAGCAGGACAGCTCGGGGCGGACCTTTCTGCGGGTGCGTGGGCCGTTCGCGTTGCAGCTGGATCGGCTCACCTTCCGTGTCGGGGATGCCGGCGGATTCCATCGGAACGGGGAGGTGGTCGCCTGGAACACCGTGGCACATCGGGAGAAGCGGAGGCAACGTATGCGGCTGGAGCGTGAAGTGGTGGGCACGTTCACCATGGCTTCCGACCGCGCACCCGTGATCGCGCTGCAGGAAGGTACGCGCCTCGACACCTTCGACCTGGTGGTCGACAATGGGGATGATCGACCATTGACATTCACTTCGCTCGAGGGCGGGGTGTTGGAACATCTTCTGGTGGCCGACCTTTATCCGGGCATGCGCTACACCATCACCACCGGCGATGCGCTACGCCCGGCTCCGCACTACGATCTGGTGCATTTCGAAACGGCTGCGCCGGCCCCAGCGGATACGCTGATCACAGGTGGCTTGATCGCGGTTCCGGGAAGGGCGGCAGTCGCTCCGGGCTTGGACCCCGGCCGTTGGTGGATGTGGGCGGTCATCATCGCCTTGATGGCGGGCATGGGCTGGATGGCGGTGCGGATGTTACGGGACCAGCGAGCGGACCGGTAGTCGATGGCTGTGGAGAAGTGATCGGGCGCCCCGTGTTTTTTCACGGGGAGCATCCCGCCCTTTTCACGTTCATTCGCGCAATACCTCTACCACTTCTCTCCCATGTCCATACTTCCCCCTGCTCCTCTACCGCAGCTTGTGCCGGGCGATCCGAAGATCGTCGGCCTCACTGCTTATGACCGTTACCGGCTGGATTTCGCGGAGCACTTCCGCACGACCGGCAGCATGAACGCCCTGCTGGGGCAGGTGCAGGCCATCCCTTGGCCGCAGTTGCTCGCGCTGTGGCCTTCGGCACCGAAGTACCTGGCCATCCACTACGGACTGGTGTCCTACACGGATGGTACCTCGGGTGCCACCGCTTGGATCATGCGTTACGGCATTTCAGGGCACGGGGATGACGGACGGGGCAACTACGTGCCGCCCATCGCTCCCTTCTACATGCCGGAGGTGGAATGGAACGGTACGTCCTTCGTACCCGCCGTGCCCGATGTGGTTGGACAGTGGCCGGCAGGAGAGGCCTACCAGGACAAGATGCGGGTGGCCCGCACGGACGTGGATCAAGGCTTCGTGGCCTTGGACGCGGATGACGCACGCGTTTGCATCTTCCCCTTCGGCCGGGTGGAGGCGCTGTTGACGGACAATCGCGCCACGGCTGCGGAGTCCTTGTTGGAGATCTCCACCATCACGCGCTCCTACAACGCCTCCGACGGGGGGCATGCGGGCTTCCGTCACGGCATCTGTCTCTGTTTGCTGAAACAGGTCGGACATGTCCGGGAGCGTCAGCTGGTGAACGACACGCTGTCGCATCCTTACGAAGGGAAGGGTGCGGATCTCGGCAATCTTTGTCCGCCGATCTGCAAGGCCACTTGAGCGGATGGGCCGATTGCATGGAGAAGGCGGCGAACGGTGGTATACTTCGGCATCAAGCCGGAACACCATCGAACTCCATAGACTTCTGCTCCTGATCATGATCGGCTCCGGTGCATGCTGGGCGCTACGGGCAAGGGAACGGCGCGACTGGACCTCGTGGCTCGGCGCCCAGCTGCTGCTGGCCATCCTGGTCCAGATAAGCGCCGAACTCTATCTGCTGGGGCATGGGAACAACCATGCGCTTTTCAATGTCTATGTGCCGATGGAGTTCGGGCTCTTGTTGGCGATGTCGTACACCTTCATGCATTCACGCCGGGAGCGCATGGTCGTTCTGTGCGCTGCATGGCCGTTCGCCTTGGCCTATCTGTGGGAACTGCTCCACTACGGCACGTTCGACCGGTTCGTCAGCACCTCCTTCATCTGCGGGGGGTTCACCTTGGTGGCGATCTATGCCTATCTGCTGGTGCGTGCCGTGGATCGATCATCGCGGCCCTTGTCGAGGACCCCGGTGTTCTGGGTCTTCGCGGGCATGGTGGTCTATTTCGCGGCATCGGCACCCATCGTGGGTCTGCTGCATTACCTGAACGGCCTGGACAAGGAGGTCGCGGCTTCGCTCTTCGTGATCAACCAGGTCTTGGCCATGGTCCGGTACGTGGCCGTGGGTACGGGTCTTTGCCTGCTCGTGAACGGCGACGATCGATGGTGAACATGAACGTGGTGATCGTGCTCGTGGTGGTCACCTTGGTGATCCTGCTGTTGGTGGGTCTGTTCGTACTGCTGCTGGTGATGGGACACAACCGCCGCAACCGGCACCGCGCGGAACTGGCCGAAGTGGCCGTACAGCATGCCGAGGAGGTGCGCCAGGTGGAACAGGAGGTGCTGGCGCAGACCATGGCCGAGGTGGGCCGTGACCTGCACGACAACATCGGGCAGCTCCTCACCGCCACGCGGATGGGACTCAATCGCATCATCGGCCAGCGCGAGGAGCCGCATGCCACCGAGGTGAAGGCCACGCTGGACCGCACCATCGCCGAGGTGCGCCGATTGAGCCGTACGTTGAACACCGATCGTTGGAGCGAACAGGACCTCGGGCAGGCCATCGCTGCGGAATGCGAGCGGGTGCACCACACCACGGGCCTCCCCGTATTGTTCGAACGAACGGGTGTGGCGTCCTTCCAGTCCGCCGACCGCAAGCTGGTGCTCTACCGGATCTTCCAGGAACTGCTCAACAATGCGCTGAAGCATGCGGGGGCATCGCGCATCGATGTTTCCTTGGAACATGCACCGGTGCTCCGCCTCACGGTGAGCGATGATGGGAAGGGCTTCACGCCCGCTTCCTCCACTTCGGGACAGGGCCTCGCCAACATCCATCGCCGGGCTGCGCTCATCGGCTATCATTGCGACCTTGTTTCGGGGCCTGGACAAGGCACGCGCATCAGTATCCACGAACCATGAGCGATCACGCACCGATACCCATCGCCCTGGTCGACGACCACACCTTGGTGCGCAAGGGCCTGGTGGAACTGATCCACGGCATAGGGGGCTATCAGGTGGTGCTGCAGGCCGCCAATGGTCGGGAGTACATCGAGGCCTTGTCCTCCGGTCCTGCGGTGGAGATCGCCATCGTGGACCTGAACATGCCGTTGATGAACGGCTTCGAGACCTTGGCGTGGATCCGCACCAACACACCGGCCACACGGGGCTTGGCGCTCACCTTCGAAGGGGATGAGGCCACCGTGGTGCGGGCGATCCGTAGCGGCGCACGGGGGTTCGTGCTGAAGGACATCGAGCCGCACGAGTTGAAGACGGCCCTGGACAGCATCCGCAGCACGGGATATTTCCACAGCGATCTGGCCCATCACAGTGTGATGTCCAAGTTCGAGCGCCTCACCGAGCGCGAACGCGAGCAGGAACGTATCCGCAGGGAGGTGAGCCCGCGCGAGCTCGACTTCCTGCAGCTCGTATGCAGCGATGAGGAGCACACTTACGAGGAGATCAGCCTGCGCATGGACGTGCATCGGCGCACCATCGACGGCTACCGCACCAGCCTTTTCGAGAAGTTCGGGGTGAAGAGCAAGACCGGCCTGGTCCTGTATGCGATCAAGTGGGGGCTGGTACGCGTATGATGCCGGCCACAGCGGACTGTTGAGAACATGGGGCGACCTTCCGTGTATTTACACGGGATCGGGAAAGGATATGCATGACATCTTGCGCCATAACGTCGATGCTGCCATGGACCTGTCGCGTAATCCCTCCTACCGGCTCGAACTGCACCGCAACCCGATGGGCCGTTATGCCTTCCGCTTCACCGATGAGCGGGGGGAGACCTTGATGGAGAGTCTGTTGCACACCACGCGGGACCAAGCGAGGACGGCCATGCAGTTGCTGAAACAGCATGCCGCCCTGGAGCATTGCTATCGCACGACCATCGGACCGGAGGGTCACGCGTTCCAGCTCACCACCAGCACGGGCGAGGTGATCGCCGTTAGCATCAATCGGCCTTATGCCATCCAACGCGACCACCTCATCGCCGTGGTGAAGGTGCGCGCCCAAGGTGCTCCATTGGTGGACCTCACCTGAGGCGACTTACGGCAGGGTCCTTGTCGGGATGCGGGCATGGACGTACACCTGCGGAAGTTCCAAGAGGGCCATCACCAACGACGCGATGCGATCAACGCGCTGCACTTCACCTATCGCGGGTTGCAACGCCTGATGCCCACCATGGTCCGTCGGTCCGAAGGTCTCCTTGAGCGCGTGTTGATGGACCAACAGCGCGTGGATCGTGCCGTGGATGCCGTGTTGGTGGATGCGGCGGTTGGACATGGACATCCGCCACGGTCCTGTGTCTGCCAGGAGGCCGGATCGCTCCTGGGTGAATTGTACCACGCCGATCGGACACCGGCTCCCCTTCAGCGGAACAAACTCCTGGTGCATGCCTTGCGCAATGTTCGCGCATTCCTGGTGCGGACCTACACCCGTTTGCTTGAGGCGCTGCCGGACGAAGTGCATCCCGCCTTGCGTGCCACGGCCTTGGAGCTCCAACAACGTGAGGCGGACCAACATCGTGAACTGGTCGGCCTCGGCGAATTGTTGCTGCAGTGGGATGGTACCGAACGACGGACGGCTTGAATGGAGCGGGCGGTGCAGGATGGCATTCCGGCCGGATCGGAAGGGTGAGCAGGAGATCAACTCCGGGTGCATGATGCTTGTTGCGGTTGAGCATCGATCCCCAGGCGGTCCTCGCGCCACCACCGCCGTGGCCATGAACTGGAGATGCAACGATGGGTTGCCGTTTGACCACTTCCTGGTGTTCATCCGGGGATGGACACCATCGGGAGCGGTCGCTGGGGTGCCGTATCGCACAGGAGCCCATCACGTCGCGTCGGTTATGCTGACCCCGGCCAGGTCGCTCACGTCATGGTTCGATCGGCATGGTAGTGTTGTCCGGCAGGCCGCAGGTGCGTGGCCCGGTGATGGAGGTGCGTTATCCGCGTGGCCCGGATGAGCGAGGAAACGTACGGATCACCTGTGGAAAAGTGCACCCGCGATCGTTGATGGCATACCCCGGTGTAACCAACGCTGCAGGCTTGGTAGAGCCCGGCGCGGATCGTGTGCAGACCGATGAAAACCGATGTCATGATCAGGAACACGACCCTCCCCATCCTCTTCGTTGCGTGCTGTGCACAGGCCCAGACCACCCATCAGCTCGCGGCGATCGATTTCGAGTTCCTGCCACCGGTGATCGATGCCGTGGAAGGCGATTCGCTCCGCATCAGCTTCTCTCCCACCACCCACACCTTCACCCAGGTGAGCGAGGAGACCTGGAACACCAACGGTACCGAGCCCGAGGGCAACTACAACATCGGCCCGGGGGTGTCCCAGATCACGATCCCCTTGGATGCCACGGGAACGATCCACTACATCTGCCTGCCTCATGCTGCAATGGGCATGAAGGGGATCGTGAACGTGATGTTGGCAACGGACATCGAGGATGGTCCGGATGCACGCACGTTGGCCTTGTATCCGAATCCGGCGAACGAGCAGGTATGGATCGACCTTCCCGTCGGTGCCGATCGCACGGTGTTCTTCCTGGACGCCACCGGTCGGGAGGTGGGACGCCAGCAGGTGCCGAACGACCTGCCCTTGTGGATCGGTGATCTGCCGCCGGGCGTCTACGTGGTACGCACGTTGGACCGGATGCACCAAGTGCTCCTGGTACAGCGGTAGATGCCTTTAGTTTAGCCACCCATGAGGACATTGGGGCTGATCGGTGGCATGAGCTGGTATTCCACCGAAGTGTATTACCGGGCGATCAATGAAGGAGTGCAGCAACGAGCACCCGGTCGTTCAGCGCGCATCCTGCTGCACTCCATCGACATCCATGATTACAAGCCGTTGCAGGAGCGCAATGACATGCCGGGTATCACCGCGCTTCTCGGGGATGTCGCGGAGCGGTTGGAGCGCGGCGGTGCCGAGGTGATCGCCTTGTGCAGCAACACGCCGCACGCGGCTGCGGAGGGCATCGCCGGGCGGGTCACGGTACCGTTCCTGCACATCGCGGATGCCACGGCCGATGCCATTGCGGCACAAGGGCTCTCCACGGTCTGTCTGCTGGGCACACGGGTCACCATGGACGCGGATTTCTTTCCCGGGCGGCTTGCGGAGCGCGGTATCCGTATGATGTTACCCGATGCAGCGGAGCGGGCCTTCGTGCACGCCTCCATCGTGGATGAACTGACCCAAGGTCGCTTCACGGAGGCCACGCGCCAATGCTACCTGGAGATCATCGACCGGTCTCGGAAGCACGGAGCACAAGGGGTGATCCTGGGCTGCACGGAGATCGGCCTCCTGCTACCGGAAGACGCCTGCCCCGTGCCGGCCTTCGACACGGCGCTGGTGCACGCGAACGCGTTGGTGCGTTTCGCACTGGGATAGTGAACGGAAGGGTTGAAGGAGCTCCCTGATATCCGGAGCATCGAGCTGGCCATGGAACCCGGGGCGACTCAGCTCCGGGCGATGATCACCAGCATGGCCAGCACGTTGTTCACGGCGTGGAAGACGATGCCGGCATAGAGGCCGCCGGTGCGTCGCGCCAGAACGCCGGTGAGCAACCCGAACAACAGGAAGTAGGGTATCTGCTGCAGGTCGTCGTGCACCAAGGCGAAGCAGATGGACTGCACGATGTTCGCCGGTGCATTGCCGATGTAGCGCGCGAACGACCCCAACAGTACACCGCGGAAGATGATCTCCTCATAGATGGGTACGATCAGTCCGATCAGGAGGATCGAAACACCATTGCCGTAGGTGGTGAGCAACGCGGCGATGTCCTCACGCACCACGGCGCTGGTCCAGGTGTGCGCGGCAAGGACCTGTTCGGGCATCCACTGGAGCACCCGCGCGAAGAGGCGCATGAGCGCGGTGGAGAGGATGCGGAAACCGAGGAAATGGAGCAGCGAACGCCCGGTGGCGCGTCGAAATCCAACGAGCGATGCCCCCAAGGCTCGCGCACCACCGCGCAGGAGAAGCGGTGCGGTCCACAAGGCCAGGAACAGGATGAAGCGTAGGAAGACGTGGGCGAGCTCCGGCGCCGGTAGTCCGGGATCCTCCTCGCCGGTCAGGTAGAAGAGCACCAGATCGGGATGGCCGGCGATGCTGAAGAAGGTGGCGAGCAGGTAGCCGGCGATCACCCACCACGCATGTCGCAGTCCCCACGGGAGGGCCTCGGGCGCCTGTCCGCGTCGGGCCGGCCATCGGACCCCCACGAAATGCACGGGCAGGATGAGCAGGTAGGGGGCCAGGCACAAGGCGATCAGGAGCAGGAGCAGAACAACGGGGCCGAGCAGATCGCGACCCTTCCATGGTAGGAACGGCGCGTGTTGGAACAGGCGCAGTCGCTGAAGGCCGAGCGGATCGGTCATCAAGCCGTGGTCACGCAGGTCGGCATAGGTCACCAGGGCGGTATCGGGATCCCCATATCGGACATCGTGTTCGAAGAGGCGTTCCAGTGCGGGCAGGGCATTCCAATTGTTCAACGTGTCGCTCACGCGGTAGTACCGTGCCCGGTGGAACTCCCCCTGTTCCTCCAGCGCGGTGGCCAGCGCCTCCTTGTCCAGCAGGGTGCTGTCCTTCCGGGCCAGCACATCGAAGAGATGCATGGCATTGTCCGCATCACCGAGCTCCAGCAGCAGCAGGGCGCGTTGCTGCAGTTCCCAGGGTTCGCCGTCGCTGTTCCAGTTCAGCGCATCCAAGGCCTCCTCCGTCATTCCCTCGAGGTGCAGCAATTGCGCACGCAGAAGTGAGCCGCGGTCCTCGGCGCTTCTGCGGCAGAGCTCCTGCATGTAGCCATGCGCTTCGGAGTAGCGTTCCAGTTGGTACAGGTCCGTGGCCAGGTCGCGATACACCTGCAGCTGTTGCGGCTCGGTCCAGCCGGCGGGGTCCGTTCGGAGGTCCACCTCCATCCTGCGCAGCGCTTCCACGCGTTCTTCCCCCCAGAGGTCCTCCAACAGGAAAAGGCGCACCAAGGGCTCTTCCCCATGCGCCTGTTCGAGCTCGGCCTTGCAGCTTGCATAGGCCTCGGCATCGGGCGTGTAGCCTTCCTCGGAAGCCCGGGCCAAGCGCAGGAAACGGCATTGTTCGATCCGTACCCGGAGGTCGTCCGGATGCGCATCGATATAGGTCCTATAATGATCCGCGATCCGATGGAAGAGCACCTCCTCGGAACGATGCATGCCCTCGATGAGCGCGGCATGGTCGAAGGTGGTGTCCGGTGCTTGGGCCCGGAGCAGGGAGGAAAAGGCGAGCAGGAGCAGGCCGGAGAGAAAACGCTGGCCGGGGAACATGGTGGTGCCGCAAGCTAAGGCGCAGCGGCGAGCGGCAACGGTCGGATCAACCGCTGTTGTGGGTATGGTCGCGTTCCACCAAGGCCTGATGATGCTGCACGTGGTGGAGTGTGAAGAAGAGCATCTCGCGCACGGTCAGTTTGCCGAGCAGGGGATGGGGTAGCAGCACGTTGTCCAGGTCCTGTTCCTCCCACAGGTCCATCCGTTCCACCAATTTCTGTACGGTGCGGCGTAGCGTCTTCGAAAGCGTTTCCACTCGTGCGGCGGGCAGCTGCGGCGGAATGAAGCGGCCCGAGGCGCGACCTCCGGCAGCGAGCTTTTCCCGGTAGCGCTGCACCAAGGCCTCGTAGGTGCGTGGGGGGCGGTTGGGTGTGCCGAAGCGCCACCGCAGGAACCATTTCGGCAGCAATAGCGCGTTGCTCACCGGTGAAACGGCGAGCCGGATGTGGTCGAGGTGCTGCACGGCCGTCCACTTGCCGTTGATGCTCAGGGCCTGTCGATCCTTGGGAAGGGAACGGACCAGGGCGATGAAGGCCGCATGGTCCTTGAGCAGGGAGGTGGAAAGCGTCGGCGTGTCCATCTCAGCCGATGGTGGCCACCACCTTCAGTTCGATCGCGATCGGTGTGGGCAGGCAATTGATCTCCAGCGTGGTGCGGCATGGGGGATCCACCTCGAAGTACTCCTTCCACAGTCGGTTGTACGTAGCGAAGTCATCCTTCATGTTGGTGAGGAACACGGTGACGTCCACGATCCGCTCCCACGATGAACCGGCATCCTCCAGGATCCACTTCACGTTCTGGAACACGCTGCGGACCTGGGTCTCGATGTCGTAGGAAGTGATCCGTCCTTCGGCATCGAGCTCCACACCGGGGATCCTCCTGGTGCCACGTTCGCGTGGGCCCACCCCGCTCAGGAAGAGCAGATCGCCGACACGGCGCGCGTGGGGATAGTGGCCTACGGGTTCGGGTGCCTTGTTGCTGGAGATCGAGCTCATGTCACAAAGGTGGGCAACAGTCTCACCCGAAGCGCTTCAACAGCCCACGTACTTGTTGCGCGTAGGCTCCACCGAAGAGGTTCACATGCACCAGCAAGGGGTAGAGGTTGCAGATGTCCACGCGTTCGGCCCAGCCTGCGGCCAACGGCCAGGCTTCGTTGTATGCAGCGTGGAAGGATGCTTCCGAACCACCGAAAAGCCGGCTCATGGCGAGATCCATCTCCCGGTGCCCGTAGTACACCGCCGGGTCGATGAGCACGGGTCGCCCGTCCGTGTCGCACAGGAGATTGCCATGCCAGAGGTCCCCATGCAACAGCGCCGGTGGTTCTTCCGGGAAGAGGGAGGGCAGCCGCCGATAGAGCTGTTCGGCGCGGAGTGCATCCCCGCTTCCCAGGCGTTTCCGGTCCACGGCCTTTTGGATCAGCGGCTCCAAACGGCGCGTGATCAGGAACGAAGTCCAGTCCGGGTCCGGCGTGTTCACCTGCTTCAGCGTGCCGATGTAGTTGTCGCGCTCCAGCCCGAAGGTGTCGGCGGTGTTGCGATGGAGGGCCGCCAACGATCGCCCGAAGTCCCTCCAAAAAGCGGGACCGGTAGGGCCTTCGGCGATGTGTTCCAACAAAAGGTAGCCGTCGTCATGGTCCTCGCCGATGGCGATCACGTACGGCACCCGTACCGTTCCCGTGGCCAGGATCCTCCTCAATCCATCGGCCTCCGCTTCGAAGAGGCTGGGAAAACGATCCACGGAGTTCACCTTCACGAAGAAGCGGCCGTTATCGGTATCCAGACGATAGCAGTCGTTGTTGCCGTTACCGATGGCCGTTCCCTGCTCGATGTCCACGGCATGCCCGATGTAACGTGACAGATGTACCGAGAGGCGTTCGGTGATGGAGCCGGGAAGGGACATGGTGCGAAGGTCCGGATCGGTCCGAAAAGAGGAAGGGCGGTCCTTGTGGACCGCCCTTTCGTGGAGAATACCGGAGTCGAACCGGTGACCTCTTGCATGCCATGCAAGCGCTCTAGCCAGCTGAGCTAATCCCCCATCATGTAAACCGTTTTCCGCAAACGGGATGCAAGTTTAAGGAAAACTCCGCAGAACCGCGCTACGGTGTCCCGGCTCACTGCCCGGCGGCCAAACGTTCGTACCAATCCTGCTGGGACCGGATGGCGCGCGCGCCCTTCGGGCGGGGCCGGTAGGCGTTGCTCTGGCGCTTGTCGATCACGCGGGCCTTCACATTGTCCTGCCACTGCAACTCCAACAGCTCCAGCACCTCGGCCTTGCACCGTTCATCAAGGACGGGGAAGGCCACCTCCACGCGGCGGTCCATGTTGCGTTCCATCCAGTCCGCACTGGCCAAGTGCACCACCGTTCGTCCGCCGTTGTGGAACACGTAAGCGCGAGCGTGCTCCAGGAAGCGGTCCACGATGCTGATGACCTGGATGTTGGCGCTGTGTTCCTTCACTCCCGGCACCAAGCAGCAGATGCCACGTACGATCACCCGCACCTGCACCCCGGCGCGACTGGCGTCGTAGAGCTTGCGGATCAAGGGGCGGTCTTCCAAGCTGTTGACCTTCAGCAGGATGGAGGCGGGGGCGCCGGAAAGAGCATTGGCGATCTCCAAGTCGATGGACCGTTCGAGGGCCGAACGCAGCCCATGGGGCGCCACCATCAGGTGCTTGGTGGAGGAAGAACGTTCCTGGTCGGCCAGGAAGGAGAAGGTATCGGCCACATCGCGGGTGATCCCGGGATGCACGGTGAGCAGGGCCATGTCGCCGTAGATGGTGGCGGTGCGCTCGTTGAAATTGCCCGTACCCAGGTAGGCATAGCGTCGCAGGGTGCGTTCCTCGCGACGTTCGATGAGGCAGAGCTTGCAGTGCACCTTCCGTCCCTCACGTCCGTAGGTCACGCGCACTCCGCCTTGCTCCAAGGCCTCGCCCCAGAAGAGGTTGTTGCCTTCGTCGAAGCGGGCCTGCACCTCCACGTGTGCATTCACGCGTTTGCCATTGCGTGCCGCTTCCAGCAGGGCTTCGCAGACCGTTGAGGTCCGGGCCACGCGGTACAGGGTGATGGAGATCGAACTGACATGCGGATCGCGCGCTGCCTTGCGCAGCAGATCGGTCACCACGCGATAGTCGTGGTAGGGGAAATGCAGCAGCACATCGGTCTTGCGGATGGCGGCGAAGGGATCACGGGTCTTGCCCAATCGGGGATGGGGAAGGGGGGGCAAGGGCTTGTTGCGCAGATCGGGGTGTCCCTCCACCGGCACGTTCATCAGGTCGCTCAGGTTGTGGTAGCGACCTCCCGGGATGAGGTCCTGACGGCGTAGGTCGAGGAGTTCGCGCAGGCGCTTGAGCAGGCGGGGCGGGGTGGTGGCGTCATAGAGGAACCGGGCCGGCACACCGGTTCGCCGTTTGCGCAGGCTGCGCCGCACCTTGTCCACCACGTTCTCGGCGAACTCCTCGTCGAGGTAGAGCTCCGCATCACGGCTCAGCTTGATGGCGTGGCAGGCCAAAAGCTTGAAGCCGCTGAAGAAACGGGGCGCGCACAGGCGGATGGCATCGTCCAGGAAGAGCAGCTCCGTACGGCCCTTTCGGGCAGGAAGCGTGATGAAACGGCCGAGTTCATCGGAAGGCACGTTCACCACCACATGCTTGCGGCGTGGGCTGCCCCGCTGACCCAGTTCGCAGGCCAGGTAGAGTTTGCGGTCCTCGATGAAGGGGGCATTGCCCGCGCGCAACGCGGCGGTGGAGAGCAGCGGTGCGATGCGCTCGCGGAAGTACTCCTCCACATATCCGCGCTGGACCTTGGACAGTTCCTTCACCCCGACGAAGCGGATGCCATGCTCGGCCAGCCCGGGCAGCACCACGTTTCGGAAGGCCTCACCGAAGGCCTGTTGTTGCTTGAGCGCTGTACTGTTGATGAGGGCGAGGCGTTTCTCGGCGGGCACCTCCAGTGCCGAGCGATCGTGCTTGCCCAGCTTGTTCAAGCTCCGCAACTGCGCCACGCGAACGCGGTAGAACTCATCGAGGTTGCTGCTGTGGATCGCCAGGAACTTCAGGCGTTCGAGCAGGGGGGTGCGGGGATCCTGCGCCTCCTGCAGCACCCGTCCGTTGAAGGCCAGCCAGCTGAGGTCCCGATCGAAGAAAGGCTCGGCGCGCTTGGCCAGGGGTGCGGGTTTCTTCCGGTGGCGCTGGAGGGCCTCCTGCAGCTCGCGCAGGTTGATGCTTTTCTGCAGGCCGAAACGCTCCTGGGCGTAGGACGTGTGGAAACGGTGCTGCTCCAGATAGCCGATGTTCTCGAGGGTCCAGGCGCGCTGGCTGATGCGTTTCCCCAGCACATGCTCCAGTTCGCGGCGGAGGCGTTCGGCCTTTTCCATGAAATCCACTTGGCCTGCCTTGGCCGAATCGGCATCGCGCAGGATGCGTTCCATCACGCCGCGCGGACGGCTGTGCATGCGGGTGGCGAGGATCAGCTCGGCCACCCTTTCCGTGGAGCGTACGTCGAGTCCGCGGGCCGTCAGGTAGGTGCGTGCCAGCTTGGCGCTCTCCTCCTCGTGTCCTTTGTAGGCCTTGCCGTACCCCGTGTCGTGGAAGAGGGCGGCGATCTCCAGCAGCAGCAGGTCCTTGCGTGCCAGCCCCATGGCCCTTGCGATGTCCAGCGCGTAACGCGTCACCGACAGCGTGTGCTCCAGGTCGTGGAAGGTCATCCACTTGGGGATGTGCCTTGCGAAATGGCGGCGGATGTGCAGACGGGTCTTTTCGACGAGTGCAGCGGTGATCATACGCGGCGAAAATACCCCTGTGCGTTCGGTGCAATGTGAATTCGTGGGTGGATCGTTGCGGGTCGATGGTGACCGAAGAGGCCATGATCGTCAACAGCCCCATGACAACCGTGATCGCTTCCACCGGGGATCAGGGACGGAGGGGTACATCCCCCGTGGTGCACGAGCCCGCCCCCCGGTTCCATAAGGTCCCGTCTATCTTCGCGAACCACCCGATGGAAACGCGCTTCGGCCATTCCTTGTTCCAGGCGCTGCGCCACGATGTGTGCTCCTTCGGATACAGCGGCGGCTTCCGGGACGAGCATACCGCACGGTTGATCGACCTCGGCGGTGCGGCCTTGGATATCCAAGGCGTGGAGGGTGCGGCACGGGGCAAACTGGCCTTCATCATGGTGGAGGCTTACCAGAACATCATCCGTCATCGTGCCGAACCGGACCCCCCGATGTCCATGGGCGAGGGTCGGAGCTTGTTCGTGCTGCGTTGTGAGGAGAAGGGACAGCATGTGGTGGCGGTCAATCCGGTGCGGAAGGCGGTGGTACCGGGGATATCCGAGCTCCTGTTGCGGTTGGAGGGCTTGGATCGGGAGCGATTGAAGGAGCTTTTCCTCACCGGTCTCCAACGCGCAGGCGATCCCGAGCGTCGGGGTGCCGGTCTGGGTCTCATCGAGATGGCCCGTCGTTCGGGAGGTTCGTTGGGCCATCTCCTGCGCGACCTGGATCCCGAGCACGCGCTGTTCGTGCTGGCGATCCGTTTGGGCGAGGCTTCGGCCTATGGCACCCTCATCAAGGAGGCGGCCACCCTGCATGCCGATGTGGTCGCCAACGATGTCCGCTTCTTCCACGTGGGCATCCGGTCCGCTGCGGTGGGCGAGGCCATCCTACGCCTGATGGAGGAGGAGCGTTCGGCAACACGCAACGAGACCAGTGCCGTGCGCGGGGCCTTGGCCGCCATGGATGCGGTGAACGTCCCCGATGCCGAGCGCCAACGCGGGGTGTTCCTGCTCGCCGGTCCACCCGAGCGCAGCATCATCCTCGCCGGTTCCGTGTTTTCGGCACAGCAAGCCTCGGAGTTCGAGCGTGAGGTGGCGCGCATGGGAGGGTGGAGCCGTCAGGAACGCGAGCGACACTACCGCGATTCATTGTTGGGCCGAGGTGCCGACGAGGTTCGCTTGGGGTTGATCGAGCTGGCCCGCAACAGCGCGGAGCCCATCGAACAGCTCTCGGTACCCGTGGATGGCGGCGTTCTGGTGCTCGTGCGCACCATCGTGTGATCCCCATCTTAACGAACGTTGTGAGGGGGCCCGGACAATGATCCGGGGTCCGATCGCGTCCTCCGGGCCCAGCACACTCCACCATGCTCCGCCGCTTCCACCGCTCCTTGATCCGTTTCGAACATTGGTTCGACCGGCACCTCGGCTGGTTCTTCACCAATGGCATGAAGACCGACCGCCACCCCCTTGGCCGCTCGTGGTCATAACTTCAGGCACACGTTCTTCGCATCGGTGAAGAACCGCAGCGCCTCCGTGCCGCCCTCGCGTCCCACTCCGCTTCCTTTCATACCGCCGAAGGGCGTGCGCAGGTCGCGCAACATCCAGCAGTTCACCCACACGATACCGCTCTTCAGCGCTCCGGCCACGCGGTGCGTGCGCGGACCGTTCCCGGTCCACACCACACTGGCCAGTCCATACGGCGTATCGTTGGCCAGTGCGATGGCCTCCTCTTCGGTGTCGAAGGGTTGGAGGGTGACCACGGGCCCGAAGATCTCCTCCTGATTGGTGCGGCAAGAGGGGCCCAGTCCTTCGATCACGGTCGGTGCGATGTACCACCCTTCGGCCAACGCTCCCGGCAACAGCACACGTTCACCACCGCAAAGCACGGTACCCCCTTCCTCCTTCGCCACGGCGATGTGCCCCAGCACTTTCTCCATATGCCCTTGGCTCACCACGGCTCCCAGGTCCGTGTCGGGTGAGGCCGGATCACCGACGCGCAGCGCCTTGGTGCGTGCCACGAAGGCGTCGCGGAAACGGGCGTAGATCGAACGCTCGATGAGGATGCGCGATCCACAGAGGCAGATCTGGCCCTGGTTACGGAAGCTGGAACGGATGGTGACATCGAGCATCGCCTCGAAGTCGCAATCGGCGAAGACCAGCACGGGGTTCTTGCCACCGAGCTCGAGGCTCAGTTTCTTGAACATCGGCGCTGCGGTGCGTGCGATGGTGGCTCCCGTGGCGGTGCCCCCGGTGAAGGAGATCGCCGGGATGTCCGGATGGGCGGTGATGGCGGCACCCACCTTGGGGCCGGTGCCGTGCACGATGTTCAGCACGCCGGGCGGGAGTCCGGCCTCCACGCAACGTTCCGCCAGCAGGTAGGCCGTGTAGGGCGTCACCTCGGAAGGCTTGGCCACCACGGTGCACCCGGCGGCAAGGGCCGGAGCGATCTTCCAGGTGAAGAGGTAGAGCGGCAGGTTCCACGGGCTGATGCAGCCGGCCACGCCCACGGGTTGGCGGTCGGTGTAGTTGATGGCCTCGGAATCCGTGATGTGGGCCTCGCTGTGCCAGTGCAGAACGGCGGTGGCGAAGAAGCGCAGGTTCTCGATCGCGCGCGGGATGTCGATGCTGCGGGCCAGGGCCACGGGCTTCCCGTTGTCGAGGCTTTCGGCACGGGCGAAGAGTTCGAGGTCGCGCTCCACCAAGGCGGCCAAGCGCATCAAGTGGTCGTGTCGTCCCTGTCGCCCGGTCGCGATCCAGCCGGGCAGTGCGCGTTGTGCGGCCTTCACCGCGGCGTCCACGTCGGCGGCATCACTGTCGGCGATGCTGGCATGCACCTGTCCGGTTGCGGGTGCATGGTCGGGGATCCACTTCCCGCTCCGGGCGGGCAGCAGCGCGCCATCGATGTAGTTGAGCACCTGTTCCATCGGGGCGAAAGTAGCGTGGTGCCGAGCCTCGGAGCCGTCGGGGCTCCCGCACGGAGCCACGGGATCACGCAGAGCCCATCCCTCAACTGCTCCGTGTCCTGTGGTGAAGGCAGCGGTAAAGTCGAAGGGCCCGCATTGCTGCAGGCCCCTGACCCCTTTGTTGCGCTGGAGTGGAACGAACCTACCGGATGGCCAGCTCCATCCGAGGGTCTTTTCCGTTCAGGCCTGCTTGGGCCCTTTGGCGTAGCGGTATCGGAACACGTCGGCACCCACGGCCAACGTTGTCCGTTCGGCCTTTTCCAAGGGTCGGATGCGCAGCGGCGAGGCCGCTTGGACGGCCCGGGCTGTGGTGCGGGGTGTCAGAAGCGCCGTGCACCCGGCAATGGCGAGGGCTATGGAACAGTGGCGGAGCATCGTGGTAACGGATCGGTGCGACGAAGGTGGATGTTGTCCTGAGGGAGCGCTGTTAAGCACCTGCCAACGGCCGCCAAAATTCGTTAAGCACCTTGGTCACCGCAGGGCGGGGGATAGCTTGGTGCCGATGGATAGGCGCTTGATCACCGTGCTGGCCGTGGCCATCACGCTGGCGTTGGCCGGTCTGGTGGTGGTGCAGGCCCAGTGGATCCGGAACTCCATCGCGTTGAAGGATGCACGTTTCGATGAGAGTGTGGACAATGCGCTGATCGCGGTCAGTGAGCGGCTCGAACGGATGGAAGCGTTGGACGGGCTGCGCGAACACCAGGAGGCGCGCCGGTTCCTGGAACAGTTCGATGCTCCCGATCCCGCAACGATGGACACCTTGGTGATGCCGCCGTGGCCGGAAGTGGTGTTGGACAGTGCCTTGGGCGAACCTTTCGCGGGCGACGAGGAGCCGGCCGACGAGCACGAGCGCCTGCTCAGCGATGTGTTCCAGGGCAT